>JAKONI010000236.1 GCA_022702015.1 Beijerinckiaceae bacterium
GATGCGCGCCGAGATCGAGCAAGCCTCGGATGCCGCCAAGCAGTCTATAGGACTGCTGAGGAGGCATCTTTGACTGGGATACAGTCGACAAACGCCTCGCGGAGCTGAACGCCCGCTCCGAGGACCCCGACCTCTGGAACGATGCCGAGGCCGCGCAGGCGGTCATGCGCGAGCGCCAGCAGCTCGATGAATCCGTCCAGGCCATCCGCAAGCTGGAGCGCGACCTCGAGGACGCGGCGACGCTGATCGAACTCGGCGAGATGGAGGGGGATTCCGCCTCCATCACCGAGGGCGAGCAGCAGATCCTCGCCGTCGAGAAGGAGGCCGCCAGCCGTCAGGTGGAGACCCTGCTCTCCGGCGAGGCGGACGGCTTCGACACCTTCGTCGAGGTCCATGCCGGGGCCGGCGGCACCGAGAGCCAGGACTGGGCCAACATGCTCCAGCGCATGTATGCCCGCTGGGCCGAGCGCCGGAAGTTCAAGGTCGACATCGTCGAGTGGACCGACGGCGAGGAGGCCGGGATCAAGGGCGCCACGCTCATGATCAAGGGCCACAACGCCTATGGCTGGCTCAAGACGGAATCGGGCGTGCACCGGCTGGTGCGCATCTCGCCCTACGATTCCAACGCGAGGCGGCACACCAGCTTCGCCAGCGTCTGGGTCTATCCGGTGATCGACGACCGGATCGAGATCGAGATCAAGGAATCGGACTGCCGGATCGATACCTACCGCTCGTCCGGCGCCGGCGGCCAGCACGTCAACACCACCGACTCGGCGGTGCGCATCACCCACAACCCCACGGGGATCGTGGTGGCGTGCCAGCAGGAGCGCTCGCAGCACAAGAACCGGGCGACCGCCTGGAACATGCTCCGGGCCCGCCTCTACGAGGCCGAGTTGAAGAAGCGCGAGGAGAAGGCCAACGCGGAGGCGGCGGCCAAGACCGACATCGGCTGGGGCCACCAGATCCGCAGCTACGTGCTGCAGCCCTACCAGCTGGTGAAGGACCTGCGCACCGGCACCCAGTCCACCGACCCGGACGAGGTGCTGGACGGCGACCTCGACCCGTTCATGGAAGCCTCCCTCGCCCAGCGCGTCTACGGCGGCAACGAGGCGGTCGAGGATATCGACTAGTCCCTCCTCCCCCCTCCCCCCTCTGCGGGGGGAGGGGGATGCAGCGCCCTATTCCGCCGCCACGGCCGGGGCCGGCCGCAGCTGAGCCATCACCTGGCCCCGCAGGCCGGCGATGTCGAAGGCCCACACCAGCGCCCCGTAGAGGCCCATCCCCACCGGCACCAGGATGGCGAGCGCGGTGATGGGTGACAGGTCCCGGAACGGCGCCAGGGCGAGGCCCATCGCGGCGCAGGCGAGCGCCGCCGCGCCGATCTGGCCCCAGGGGAGCACCAGCCGCTCCGGCCCGGTCAACACCCGCCAGCCGAGCCACAGGCAGGCCCCGGCCAAGCCGAGCGTCTGCGCCAGCGCCACCCCGAGCCCGCCGAACGGCCCCGGCAGGACCACCAGCCCGAGGCCGTTGAGCCCCAGCCCGACGCAGGCGGCGGCGATCACCGGCAGGGTCCGGCGGCGGATCTGGAAGGCGGGGTTCACCGCGTAGATCATCATGGCGAGGCAGAACAGGCCGGGCAGCAGGGCGAGGCTGTAGGTCTCGAACGGCCCGCGATACGCCTCCGGCACGACGAGCCCCTGAAGGGCGGGCAGCACCGCCCAGAACCCCACCGCGCAGGGGGCCAGCAGGGCGAACACGGTGGCGGCGTTCCGCGCCACCTGCGCCTCCGCCGCCGCCCGGCCCCGGTGCTCCTCCGCGTGGACCGCGATCTGGAACAGGAGGATGTCGAGCGCCATCCCGAGCGTCGTCATGGAGCGGGAGGTCACGTCGGCGGCCAGCGCGAAGTAGCCGGATTCGGTGAAGCCGGCATGGGCGGCCACCGCCCCCCGGTTCACGAAGGAGAGCACCTGGTAGGCGGTGTTGGCGGCGATGAGGGGCAGCCCGTACCGGGCGAACACCCCCCAGGTGGTGGAAAGCCGCCCCCGCTCGAAGGCCGAGGCCGGATCGCGCAGGGGGCCGCGCAGGACGAGGACGGGCAGGATCTGGCTCAGGCCCGCCGCCGCCAGCACCCAGGCGGGCTGCGGCAGGAACCACGCCGCCCCGGCCATGAGCACCAGGGCCAGGACGTTCTTCACCACCACGAGGCCGAGGTAGAGCCTCCCGTCGAACCGGGCGCGGGCCAGGGCGGCGTGATAATCGAACACCCCGATGCCGAGCGCCGCCAGCGCGGTGCCGGCGAGCACCGCCTCCCGCCCGTCCGCCCCCTCCCCCAGGCCGAGCGCGCCGCACAGGGCGGCGGCGGCGGCGAGCAGGAGGCCGAGGCGGCAATAGGCCCGGTCGAGCCCGTGGCGGATCCAGGGTTCGTCGTGGCGCACCCGGCCGGAATAGAAGCGCGTCGCCGACAGGCGCAGCCACTCGAACAGGACGGTGTTCAGGACGATGGCGCCGGTGGTCGCCAGCGCGAAGCGGCCGAAATCGGCGGGGCCGAGCAGCTTGGCGATCAGTAGGCCGAGGACGAAGTTCAGGCCCGCATTGATGACGAAGGCGGCGATCACGGCCATGACGGAACGCTCATGCGGGGCGACGCACCGGAAGCCTCGGGCGGCGGCACCATCGCGGATCGATAGTCCGCCGGCGGTAAGATTCCCCTAATCGGGCGTCTTCGGGGCGGCCCGGCGCAGGCGCATGACCGCCCGGTCGAGGGCGCCGAGGTAGGCGGAGCGGTCCTTGGCCGAGAATGGGCGCGGCCCGCCGGTGATCGCCCCGGCCTCGCGCAGGTCCTGCATCAGGTTCCGGGTCGCCAGCGCGAGCCCCACCGACGAGTCGGTGAAGGGCTTGCCGGTGGGCGACAGCACGCTCGCCCCCGCCTTCACGCAGCGGCTCGCCAGGGGCACGTCGGCGGTGACGACGATCGCCCCCGGCCCGACCCGCTCGGCGATCCAGTCGTCGGCGGCATCGAAGCTGTCGGAGACGATGACACGCTCGATCCAGCTCTCGCGCGGCACGTTGAGGAAGCTGTTGGCCACCACGTAGACGTGCAGGCCGTAGCGGGCGGCGACGCGGTAGGTCTCGTCCTTCACCGGACAGGCGTCGGCGTCGATGAAGATCTGGATCGGCTGCGCCATGCCCCCGTCCTGTCGCAGGCGGGGGCGAAAGTCACCCCCGTTCGAGCCCCGCCCCGGAGGGGAGTTCGACGGTCCAGGGTTGGGGGAAGGTGTATTCCTCGAGGTTCACCCCCGGCCCGCCCCTGTCGATGACCGCGAAGTCCTGGGGGACGCCGAAGGGGGTGAGCACCCCGTGCCACGTGCCCCGGTGGTAGCAGACGCCCTGCCAGGGCGCGGTGACGAAGGCCAGGGGCCGCCCCGGCCGGCCGCCCTCGTCCGGGCAGACCAGCACGAGGAACGGGGCGGCGTTCAAGGGCAGGAAGGCCTGCGCCCCGAGGGGGTGGCGCTCCACGAGGCCGAGGCGCAGGGGCAGGGGATAGGGCTGCGCCTCCACGAGCCCGATCACCACCCGGGCGCCCTCGCCGGCCACCTCCACCGCGGCGAGATCGGGGAAGCGGCGGGCCATCCCCGCGTTCATCGGGGCCGGGCCGGCGGCGGCCCGGTCGATCACCGTGCCGAAGGGCGCGAAGGCCGCCGCCGTGAGGGGCTCGGCAATCAGCCGCCGGGGGGTCTCCACCGGCCCGCTCACCGGGCCGGGCCGCGTAGGCCGAGGGGGGCGTGCCGGTTGACGTCCTTGTAGAGGAGGTAGCGGAAGGGCCCGGGGCCGCCGGCGTAGCAGGCCTGCGGACAGAAGGCCCGCAGCCACAGGAAATCCCCCGCCTCGACCTCCACCCAGTCGCGGTTGAGGCGGTAGACCGCCTTCCCCTCCAGCACGAACAGGCCGTGCTCCATCACGTGGGTCTCCTCGAAGGGGATCGAGGCGCCGGGGCGCAGGGTGACGATGTTGACGTGCATGTCGTGGCGCAGGTCGTCGGAGGCGACGAACCGCGTGGTGGCCCAGGCCCCCTCCGTTCCCGGCATGGCGGCGGGCTCGACCAGCGAATCGTGGCTCAGGAAGCTCTCCGGCGCCTCGAGCCCCTGCACCCGCTCGTAGGCCTTGCGGATCCAGTGGAAGCGGGCCGGCTCCCCGCCGGCATTGCGCAGGGTCCAGGCGGTGCCTGGGGCAAGGTAGACGTAGCTGCCCGGCCGCAGGACGTGGGTTTGCCCGTCGAGGGTGAGGCTCGGCCCCCCCGCCACCACGAACAGCACCCCCTCGGCGCCGGCATCGGGCTCCGGCCGGTCGCTGCCGCCGCCGGGGGCCACCTCCACGAGGTACTGTGCGAAGGTCTCCGAGAAGCCCGAGAGCGGCCGTGACAGCATCCACACGCGGCTGCCCTCCCAGAAGGGCAAGGCGCTGGTGACGATGTCGCTCATCACCCCCCGGGGGATCACCGCATAGGCCTCGGTGAACACGGCCCGGCCGGTCATGAGGGCTGTCTGGGGCGGCAGGCCCCCGCAAGGGGGATTGTAGGGAGATGCGCTCATGGCGCGGATCTGGGCCCGGCGACGGGCCGAGGTCAATGGCGCGGGGATCCCTCCGCCGACGGCCGGAAACGCTTCCTCAGCCCCGCCGGTTTTCGCCGCCGCCGGTGCAACCAGGGCAACGCGCGCGACCACCCGCCGCCCGCCGGCCCCGATTGTCCGCCCCGCCGGGCCCGCTATCTCACCCTCATGGCGGACGTCACCCCTTCCCCCGGCGAAACGGATCTCAGCGTCTACTATGACGGCGGCTGCCCCCTCTGCCGCGCCGAGATCGATCATTATCGCCGCTGCGAGGGGGCCGACCGGGTCCGCTTCGTGGATGTCGGACCGGGGGCGGCGGCGTCCGCGCTGGGGGCGGGCCTCGACCGGGAGGCCGCGCTGCGGCGCTTCCACGTGCGCGATGCGCAGGGGCGCCTCGTCTCAGGCGCGGCGGCCTTCGCCCGCCTGTGGCGGACCCTGCCGGGCTGGCGCTGGCTCGGCCGTCTCGTCGATCTGCGGGTGCTCGGCATCCGGCCGATCCTTCCCCTCGCCGAACTCGCCTACCGGGCCTTCCTGCCGCTGCGGCCCCGGCTGGCACGGCTCGTGACGCGCCTCAGGGGGTAGCCGGCGATGGCGGTCCGCTGCGTCCACTATGTCGGGTTCAAGGACGATCGGTACTGGAACGCCTACCGGATCTTCGGCGGCCCCCGGGTGATCCATCGCCGCTGGGACTTCTACGCCACCCGCGACGTCGGCCCCGACGACATCGTGATCTTCGCGGAAGGCGACGAGACGCAGCCGCTCGCCGCCTACAACGCGACCGACATCGACGAGCGCTGGCTGTCAACGGTCCCCTCATCCGGATCCCTTCCGCGATGACGGGCATTGCTTCCCCTGAACGTCAGTCCTGAGAGTCTGGCCGGAAAGTCCCCTTTCCTCCTACTCTCGGCCTCATCCCGAGGTGCCGCCGCGAAGCGGTGGCCTCGCAGGAGACCTCCAGGGATCGCAGCGCGCTCCGGAGGCCTCCCTCGAGGCGGCTCTCGCCGCGCCTCAGGATGAGGACGAGGGCGGGAAGCAGGGACTTTCCGGCCAGACTCTGAGGTTCTCAGCGAGGGAAAGTTCATGCACGTCACCATCGAACAGGCCGACGAGGCGATCGCGGCGGCCCGGGCCAAGGCCGCCGAACTGGGCACGCAGATGTGCATCGCCGTGGTCGATTCCGGCGGCAACCTGAAGGCGTTCCACCGGATGGACGACGCCTGGGTCGGCTCCATCGACATCGCCCAGAAGAAGGCGAAGACCTCCGTGTTCTTCGGCATGATGACCGGACAGATCGGCCAGCTTTCCCAGCCGGGCGGCCCGCTCTACGGGATCGAGCATTCCAACCAGGGCCTGATCACCTTCCCTGGGGGCATCCCGATCGTGGACGCGGAGGGGGTGATGTCGGGGGCCATCGGGGTCAGCGGCTCCACCGTGGAGAACGATCACGCGGTGGCCGAGGCCGGGGTCCGGGCCATCGGCCGGACGGAACTGCCCGCCCACCCCTGGCGGACCTGATCCGAAGGTCCGGCCCCGCCCGCGCGGGGCCGGAGCGTCAGTGCGTCCGGTCGGGCTCGTTGCCCTTGCCGTCATGACCGTGGTGGCGATCCTGCTCGCCGCCGCCGCCGGAGACCTTCGAGGTGGACCCGCTGGTGGATCCCCCGTGCTCAGACCCGTCCTTCCGGGTCGGATCGGGCAGATCCTCGCGCTGGTGGCTGCTGCCGGGGCCGCCGTGGTGACGGTCGGCGGCCGGCGTCTTCTTCGACGTGCTCATGGCTTCACCGATCCTGCTGATGGCCGCTGTGGGTGGTGTTGATCTTGCTGTTGCCCTGCTGCCCGGTCTTCTCCGGGTTATTGGGGGCGGACCCGCCGGTGTCCTTCGGGGCGGCCTCGGCGCTGCCGGGGCCCTTGTGGGACTGGTTGGCGGGCGGCACGGGTGGGGGCTTCGTCGACATCGGCGCTCCTCTCCGGTTGTTCAGGCCAACCAGGAACCGCGAGCCCTGTTCCGGCCTGCGGCAGGCCGCCCTCCCCCGCCCGGCTCACTCGCCCGGCGTGTCGTCCCCCTCGGCCAGCCAATCGGGCAGACCGGGCAGGACCTCCCCGGCGGCGTCCCCGGCGGTCGCCAGGGCACGGGCCGCCTTGGCCTCGGGATCCTCACCCCGGACCTCGGCGAAAAGCTCCCGGGCCCGGCGGTCCAGCTCCTCGTCCGAGAGGCTTGGTGCGAACGAATCGGACATGCGGCGTCTCCCTGATCCCCCCGGCGGCGGGCTTTCCCGCGGCCAGGGTGGAAACCTCCGCCGGAGCGGGGATGATCCCGGCACCGGCCCACAGGGTTAGCAATCCGTTCCCGGCCCCGGGTGCCCGCCCGTCGCCGGGCGAGCACGCCCTGGGCGGGGAGTCCGCCGGAGCGGAGGCCGTTCCGCCCTACTCGGCCGCCTCGGCCTCGGCGTCGTCCCCGTCGAGGATCAGTTCCAGATCGCCCAGGAGATCGTCGATCTGCTCGGCGCTCGCCCGGAGCTTGAGCTTGGTGCCATCCTCGGCCTCGATGGCGATCTCGATATGGTCCTCGACCTTGGCGGCCACGGCCTGCTTCACGGTGTGGGTCGTCACGTCAGACTTGTCCGCCATGCCTGTCTCCTCGATTGGCCCCAGGCAACGCGGTGCCCCTTCCTTCGATACTGCGGCAGAACCCCGCGCTCGCGGGGATCAGGGGATGCCGGCGATGGCGGCGGCCAAGCCGTCGAGGGAGGTCGCGAGTCCGATCGGCTCCGCGCCCTCGGCCCGCCGGTACCGGATGGAGACCGAGACCTTCCGCTTGATCCCCGTCGCCAGGGCCGGATCGACCGGCAGGAAGCCGACGCAGAGTTGCGCGTCGCAGGTGGAGAGGCGCACCACCCGCTCCGTCCCGGAGAAATCCAGGGTGACGGTGTGGGCGGGGAACTCCGCCACCGGCGCGCGGATCACGAAGACCGGCTCGCCGCCACGGGTGGCCGCCAGCGACCAACTGAAGGCCAAGGCCCCCTCCGGCCCCACCAGGGATTGCGCGGCGTTGCAGATGCGCTTCCCCTTCTCCTCGTCGCAGATCAGCGTCCAGTCGCCGAAGCGCTGCAGAAGGCGCCGGATGCCCGGGGAAGCCGGCGCCCCCTCCACCGGGCGGACGCGGTAGGGCGTGGCCTCCCCCCCGGGGGGCGTGTCGAACCCGCCGCGCAGTTGCCCGGCGGCGGGGGCGACGGCGAGCAGGCTCGCCAGCAGGGCGCCCCCGAGCCGGGCCGCCGGACGGCCGTCTCCCGGACCTCGCATCGTGCCCTCAGTTCAGGGTGATGCTCGCGCCGGCACCGATGCCGAAGTCGCGGCCCGCCGCCACACCGGTGGCGTTCACCCGGGCCGACCCGTCCGGCAGCGTGTAGCCGACACCGAAGGAGGCGGCGGCCTCGCCCCGCCACGCGCCCCCGCCGGCGGCCACGCTGAGCTTGCCCGGCCGGTCGTCGAAGCGCAGGGAGGCCGCCGCGAGCCCGATGGCCGCCCCCCGCCGGGCCTCGATCCGGGACCGGACGATCTCCCCCTGGAGACCCGCGAGCTGGGCGCCGAAGGCCGAGACCTGCTGTTGCAGGGGCGCGACGGCGGCATCGGTGTAGGCGGCGCTCGCCGCCGTGGAGCCCGCCGCCGCCCGGTCGGCGTAGGCGTAGGAGTCGGCCCGCGCCTGCGTGACCTGCCCGACGTTGGCGGCGTCGGTGGGCAGGACGCCCGCCGCGACGCTGCGGATCAGCACCGGCTGGTTCGGGTCGCCCCCCGCCAGGGTCACCGCCTGGCCCCGCCGGCCGGTGGCGGGATCGACGTCGTACTTCACCCCCACATTGTCGAGGGCACCGAGCGCGTCGCCGACGCTGGCGAAGCGCTGGTTCGCCACGGCGTAGGTCGGAGCCGTGAAGGTGCCGTCCGCCGCGAAGCCCGCGCCGCCGCCCAGCGCCCCGGCGAGGTTGCCCCCCACCGCCCGGAGCTGGCGCAGGTTCACCGCGTCCGTCGCCTGGGTCCCGCCCGCGACGTTCGTGATCTGCCGCTCGGACCCGGCATCGCCCACGGAGATCGCCCCCTGGTTCGAGGCGACGGCGGTGCCGGTGAAGGCCTCCCGCGCGCCGCCCATCCCGGCCCGGCTCGCCACGGCGCCCGCCCCCAGGGCGACGCCCCGGTCGGCGCTTGCCACCGCGTTCGGGCCGAGGGCGACGCTGTCGAGGCCCTGCGCCTGGGCGGCGGCGGCGGTGCTGCGCACCGACAGGTAGCGGCTGCCCGAGGCATTGAGGTTCGACACCGCCACGTCGAGGCCGCCAAGGGCCCCGCCGACCGTCTGGTAGGTCTGGCCCTGCACGGTGTAGCTCGGCGCGGTGAGCGTGCCGTCCGCCGCCACCCCGGCCCCGCCGCCGAGGACGGAGGCCACGGAGCCCGAGATCCCCCGGATCTGGCCGCCGTTGACGGCCTCGGCCGAGCCGGTCGCGATCAGCCCGTCGGCCACCCCGGTGAGGGTGCGGGACGCCCCGCCCTGGTTGACGAGGGAGAGCAGGGTCCCGTCGGTGCCCGCGCCCACGGTGATCGCCCGGCTCGTCGGATCCTGCCGCACGAGGCCGAGGCTGCCGTTCGCCAGGGCCGCGACGGACTGGTTGGTCTGGTAGAGCTGGCCGCCGTTCACCGCCTCGGTGGAACCGGCGGCGACCTGCCCGTCGGCCACCCCGGCCAGGGTGCGGGAGGCCCCGCCCTGGTTGAGGAAGGAGACGCGCCCGCCGTCGGTGCCCGCGCCCACGGTGATCCCCCGGCTCGTCGGGTCCTGCTGCACGAGGCCGAGGCTGCCCCCCGCCAGGGCCGCCACGGACTGGTTGGTCTGGTAGAGCTGGCCGCCGTTCACCGCGTCGGTGGAGCCGGCGGCCAGAGTCCCCGCCGCGACGCTGCGCACGGCCACCGGGGCGCCCCCGCCCGGGGCGAGGTCGACCACCCCCGTGGGATTGCCGTTGGCGTCCGGCACGTACTGCACGGCGAGCCGGTTGGTGGCGGCGAGCGCCGAGCCGACATCGCCGTAGGTTTGGCCGCCGACGCTGTAGGAGGGGGCGGTGAAGGCCCCCGTCACCGGATCGTAGGCGGCCCCGCCGCCCAGCGCCCCGGCCAGCGCGTTGTCCGACAGGCGCAGCTGTCCCACCGTCGCCGCGTCGCCGTCGGCGCTGCCCGGTGCGAGGTTGTGAAGGGCCACCGGGCGGCTCGAATCCGACCCGACGAGGGTCACGTCGTTGGAGGGCGTGGCGGCGTTGGCGGTGGTCGGCGCGCTCGCCGTCGAATAGCGCAGGGGCATCTGCGACAGGGCGACGGCGCCGTTGTCGGCCGTGGCCGGGGCGAGGCCGGTGATCGAGACCGCCGGGCCCACCGTCCCACCCCGGGTGAGGTCGATGCTGGAAAGCCGGGTGCCGCCGGTGTCGGTGTCGTAGCGCAGGCCGAGGTTGTCGATGGCCCGGGCGAGGTCGGGGACCGTCTGGTAGGTCTGGCCGCCATAGGTATAGTTCGGCGCGGTGTAGGCGTTGGTCGTCGCGTCGAAGGAGCTGCCGAGGGTCGTCCCCAGCGTGTTGCCCAGGCCCCGGAGCTGGCGGACGTTCACCGCATCCGTGTCGCGCTGGCCGCCCGCCACGTTGGTGATCTGGCGCTCGCTGCCGGCGGTGCCCACGGAGAACTCGCTGGCGGTGGTCGAGAGGGTGGAGCCGCTGAACGCCTCTTTGCCCGAGAGCGTGCCGCGCAGGGCCATGGAGCCGGCGCCGATCGCCACCGTCTGGGCGTTCGTGGCCTTGGCGCCGCTGCCGAGCGCCAGGGACGAGCCCCCCTGTGCCACGCTGTTGTCGCCGATGGCGATGTCGCTGGCGCTGGAATTGCCGCCATTCTCGCCCGCCACGGCCAGCCGGCCGAGGGCGATCGTGTCCTGGCCCCAGGCGCTGGCGACGAAGCCCCCGGCGAAGGAGTAGGGCCCCACGGCGTAGGATTGCCGGCCGAACGCGATGGCGATGTCGCCCGTGGCCTGGTTGGCCGTGCCGAGGGACAGGCTCGAGCGGCCGGCGGCGATGTTGGCGTAGCCGAACGCCGCCGCGTAGGCGCCGGAGGCGTTGTTGTCGACGCCGACCGCGGTGGAATTGTAGACGGCCGTGCCGTTGCTCGCGGTGCCGGCGCTGTTGTTGTAGCCGATGGCGACACCTCCCCCCGGGCCGACCGTCGACTTCTCGCCGATGGCGGTGCCGCTCGGGACCGCGCCGGCGGCATTGTCGCCGTTCGGCGGCGCGACGGCGCCGTTGCTGCCCGCCTGGGGGTTGCCGGGGGTGCCGGTCCCGTCGTTCCCGTCGCCCGCCCCGTTCCGGTAGTTGATGATCCCCTGGGCGGTGGGGGTGCCGTTGTTGGAGTTGGCGGCCGAGTTGGCGGTGGTGTTCTTGCCGATGGCCACCGCGCCGTTGCCCGGCGCCGAGGCGCCGCTGCCGCTGGCCACCGAATCCGCGCCCGCCGCATTCGCGTTGGTGCCGACGGCCGTGGCGTTGGTGCCGGCTGCGTTCGCGTTGTTGCCGACCGCCGTGGCGTTGTTCCCCGCCGCGTTCGCGTTGGGGCCGACGGCCGTGGAGTTGGTTCCCCCGGAGGTCGCGCCGGTACCGGCATTGTAGGCCTGGGCGAAGGCGCTGCCGCCCGCCGCGAGGCTGAGGCTCATGGCGAGGGCCGTGGTGGTCAGGAGATCGTGCGGAGGACGTGCGAGCGCAGGGATGCGCGGCGGACGAATTCTGATCACGACTGGCCCTCGGAACGCAAAAGGCATTCTACGGGCCCCCGGAACTTGGAGACCCGCCCGCACAGACTGGTGGGAAGTCGGAATTCCACGGGCATCCCGGTGAGGGACGCGCGCGGACCGAGAGGCCGACCGACCGCGCATGCACTCCGGCGCCCGGCCCGAGAGGTGCGGTCCTAACCTCAATGCAGTGATGCCTAATCCATATTAAATTTAGACTAACGGTCGGTTGCAGCGATAGCAGTCCGCGGCTGTCTTACTCAGACATTTGTAAGCTTCATCCTGGCTCGAACGCCGACAAGTCAATCTCCACGCTCCGTCCGATACCGGCATCCCTGACGATACAAGGCGGCTCGTGAGGCGGTACGGGGCGCGGGCGGCGCACCGGCCCCTGATCGCGGCCCCGCCCGCGCCGCGAACATTCGGCAATCCTCGAATCGCAATGGTTTGAGGG
The DNA here is from genome assembly GCA_022702015.1 of Beijerinckiaceae bacterium. Classification (GTDB taxonomy): domain Bacteria; phylum Pseudomonadota; class Alphaproteobacteria; order Rhizobiales; family Beijerinckiaceae; genus Methylobacterium. Next base: position 11,849 of record JAKONI010000236.1, read on the forward strand.
TCAACAGACTTGACGCTGAGACTTCTTCCGTGTCCCGTCGGGTCCATAAAAAGATCTTATAGGGTGGAGAGAAGACTATGGCGTCGATGCGCTGCCGCGCGCTCTCGGGCGTGTTCCTCTGGGCCGTCCTGGCCGGTGCGGCCTCGGCCGGGCCGATCACCGTGAAGGTCGGCGTCCTCAACGACATGTCGGGGGTCTATTCCGACACGGGCGGGCCGGGCTCGGTCGTCGCCGCGCAGCTCGCCATCGAGGACTTCGCCAAGGATCACCCCGACCTCCACGTGGACCTCGTCTCCGCCGACCACCAGAACAAGCCGGATGTCGGCGCCGCCATCGCCCGGCAATGGTACGACCGCGACGGCGTCGATGCGATCTTCGACGTGCCGACCTCCTCGGTGGCCCTGGCGGTGAGCCAAGTGACCCGGGAGAAGAACCGGATCTTCATCGATTCCGGGGCCGGGACGACGGACCTCACCGGCAAGGCCTGCTCGCCCAACACCATCCAATGGACCTACGACACCTACGCCCTGGCCCACGGCACGGCGGGGGCGATGCTGAAGCGCGGCGGCGACAGCTGGTACTTCCTGACGGCGGACTACGCCTTCGGCCTTTCCCTCCAGGCCGAGGCGGCGGCGGTGGTGGCGAAGGGCGGGGGCCGGGTGCTCGGCAGCGCCAGGGTCCCGTTCCCCGCCACGGACTTCTCGTCCTTCCTGCTCCAGGCCCAGGCCTCGGGCGCGAAGGTGGTCGGCCTCGCCAACGCGGGGGGCGACACGGTCAACGCCGTCAAGCAGGCGCACGAGTTCGGCCTCACCGACAGCGGACAGAAGCTCGCCGCGCTCCTGGTCTACGCGGTGGACGTCCACTCCCTCGGGCTGGAGACCGCGCGGGGGCTGGTGCTGACGGAATCGTTCTACTGGGACCTGAACCCCGGCACCCGCGCCTTCTCCGCCCGCTTCGCCCCGCGCCACCACGGCAGTATGCCAACGATGAACCAAGCGGGGGTCTATTCCGGGCTGCTGCATTACCTGAAGGCGGTGGCCGCCACGGGCTCGAAGGATCCGCAGACCACCATGGCCTGGATGAAGGCCAACCCGACGGACGATCCCCTGTTCGGCAAGGGCAGCGTCCGGGCCGACGGCCGCAAGCTGCACCCGATGTACCTGTTCGAGGTGAAGGCCCCCTCGGAATCGAAGGGCGAGTGGGACCTCTACAAGCTTCTCGACACGATCCCCGCCGACGACGCCTTCCGGCCGCTGGCCGAGGGTGGCTGCCCCCTCGTCGGCAAGGGTTGATCCCTGGCTAGTGCAGTGACGCACTCACTCCGTTCATGCGCCTCTGCCCTAGCCTTTTGCTATTGCATCAAATTTTCCGGACTCGGCTGACGCCTCCGTCCGGATCGATGCACTAGCGGCACCAGCGCGTTCCATAGGGCCCGTAGCCCGCCACATGCCCCCGGTGGCGCAGGCACCACGCCTGGTTCTGGCCGCCGAAGACACAGCGGCCCCAGCCGTTGCGGTGCCCGTTGGGGCCGCAGCCGCCGAGCGCAGAGGCGGGGGCGACGGTGACGGACAGGCTGCCCATGGCCAGGGCGAGTCCGAGCAAGGCGCTGGCGAAGGTCTTCATCCGTGTTTCCTCCGGTTCGAGGCACGCGATCCGGGCGCCCGTTCCCCTGGACGTCGCCGGCGGTGCAAACCGGACTATTCCGCCTGGGCTTGTCCGCGATTTTGCAGGAACCGGCCGGGCATGACGATTTGTAACGGCCCCCGTGGCCGGAGGGCCGAACCGCCGCATCGGCGCGGGCTTTCCAAGGGCGCCGACCCCGCGCAGACTGCCCGGGTCTCGGAGAACGTCCATGCGCCTCCCGGTCCTTGCCGCCCTCCTCATTGTCCTCGGATCGCCGGCGCGGGCCGAGGAGGCCCGGGAGGTCGATCTCGCCCTCGTCCTGGCGGTGGACATCTCCCTGTCGATGACCGCCGAGGAGCAGCACGTCCAGCGGGAGGGCTACGTCGCCGCGTTCCGCTCGAAGGAGGTGCGGGGGGCCGTGCGCCAGGGGCTCATCGGGCGGATCGCCGTCACCTACGTGGAATGGGCGGGGGCCACGAGCCAGTTCGTCGTCGTGCCCTGGACGGTGGTCGGCAGCCCCGAGGAGGCGGACCGCTTCGCCGAACGGCTGGCGCGGATGCCCCCGCGACGCTCCACCTGGACCTCCATCGCCGGAGCCCTCGACTTCTCGGTGGACCTGCTCCGGTCCTCGGGCTTCGAGGCGACCCGGCGGGTGATCGACGTATCGGGCGACGGGCCGAACAACCAGGGCCGTCCGGTGACGCAGGCCCGCGACGATGCGGTCGCCGCCGGCATGGTGGTCAACGGGCTCCCGCTGATGATCCGCGCCCCGACGGGCCCCTACGACATTCCCGATCTCGACCTGTACTACCGGGACTGCGTGATCGGCGGGCCGGGGGCCTTCATGGTGCCGGTGCGCGACCCCGAGGAGTTCGCCCGGGCGATCCGCACCAAGATCGTGCGGGAGGTGGCCGCGCCCTCCGCACCGCCGGCCCGCCTCGTTCCGGCGCGGGGCGATGACGGGACGAGGGGCTACGACCAAGCCCGCTGCGCGGCCACGGGACGCCGGGGCTGGTACGGCCTCGACCCCTGACCCGGCACGGTTCGGGGTCGCCCGTCCGGCGGCCCCGGATGCGGTCTACTTCGGCGCGCAGCCGATGCAGATACCGTTGGTGATCGAGTTGTCGATCTTGTCCTGGCGGGTTTCCCGGCCGATGCTGCCGGTCTCCTCGCGGTTGACCGCGCCGGGGTTCGGCACCGTCGCGCCGGTGGAGGTGGTGTAGGGCGCCTTGGCCGCCGTGGTGGGGCCGCCGCCGGTCCCGGTCACGTCCGCCGGCGCGGCGAAGGCCGGTCCCGCCAGGGCGCCGGTCAGCGCCGTCACGACAATCAACAGGTTCGCCCGCATCGGACCCCTCCTCACGACTGAATGGACCACAGACGCGCAAGACTCCGGGGAAGTTCCCCCAACCGGTCCACGGGCCGTTTCGCGGCGGGCCGCGCAGGGGGAATCCGTGGCGGCTCAGGCCTCTTCGACCAGGGCGACGGGGTCCGTTCCGGTCGCCAGGGCCTCCAGGCGACCTGGCGAGAGGGGGAGCCCGTCCGGGTCGAGGAGGCTCACGTCCCGCACGGCGTCGCGCTCGAACCGGCGCAGGGTGTCGAGGGCCAGCTCGGCGGTCGGGCATCGGTGGGTGATGCTGCCGTGCGCGGCCTTGCCCCGGACGACGTAGAAGCGGCGGGGGGAACTCACGTGCGGATCCCGGCCGCGCCGAGGAGGGCGTTCTGCTTGAGGGTCGCGATCCGGTGCGAGCGGATCGCATGGTCGAGCAGGCCCGTATCGTGGCGTCCGCGCTCACGCATCGCGCCGACGGCCGAGGCCAGCGTGGCCACGAACAGGTCATCCATCAGGATGCTCAGCGCGATCTGCTGTTGCAGACGGGCGCAGAGCCGGTCGGGGGGGCATTGAGGGTCCGCCATGACGGAAGAACGACGGCCGCGCCGTTTTGGTTCTCATCCCGGCACAGGGGCCGTCGAGGGGGGCGCGGGCGGCACCCCCCTCGCGGTCCTCAGGCGATGGCGCGGGCGGTCTCGCGCACCTGCCGCGTGACCTGATCGACGTTGATGCTCGCCTGGGCGATCGATTCGACGCTCGTGGCGATGCCGGTGATGCCCAGGGAGGCGGCCTGCATGGTGCCGGCCATCTCGCGGGTGACGGCGGATTGCTCCTCCACCGCCGCCGCGATGGCGGCCGAGATCTGGTCCAGGGTCTGGATGGTGCCGCGGATCGTGCCGATGGCGTCCACCGCCTCGCGGGTGGCCGCCTGCGTGGTGCTGATCTGACCCCGGATCTGGTCGGTGGCCCGGGCGGTCTGCTCGGCCAGCGCCTTCACCTCGGCGGCCACCACGGCGAAGCCCTTGCCGGCAGCACCGGCGCGGGCCGCCTCGATGGTGGCGTTCAGCGCCAGAAGGTTGGTCTGCGAGGCGATACCCTGGATCATCGTCACGACGTCGCCGATCTGCGCCGCCTGCTCGCTCAGGCCGGCCACGATGCCGCCGGTGTGGCGGGCCTGCTCCACCGCCTCGCTCGCCATCCGCGCGCTGTTGCTGACCTGCTGGCTGATCTCGCTCACCGAGGCCGACAGCTCCTCCGCCCCGGCCGCCACCGCCTGGATGTCCCCCGAGACCCGGCCCACCGTCCCGGCCACCGCCGTCGTCTGCCCGGAGACGTCCTCGATCGCTTGGCCGATCGTGTCGAGGTTGCTGCTGATCACGTCCTGCGCCTCCGCCCGCCGCTGGCGGCGCAGCACCAGCGCCGTGACGTCGATGGCGAACTTCACCACCTTGGTGACGCGGCCCTCCTCGTCGGTGATGGGATTGTAGGTGCCCTGGATCCACACCTCGCGGTCGCCCTTGGCGAGGCGGCGGAACTCGTCCGATTGGAACTCCCCCCGGCCGAGGGCCGCCCAGAACTCCTGGTACGCCGGGCCCTGGCGCGCGGCGGGATCGACGAAGATGCCGTGGTGCCGGCCCCGGATCTCGTCGAGGCTGTAGCCCATCACCGAGAGGAAGTTGGCGTTGGCCTCAACGATGGTGCCGTCGGCGGAAAACTCGATCACCGCCTGGGAGCGGTGGAGGGCGGAGATCTGATGCTCGAGATCCAGGGTGCGCTGCTTGCGCAGGGTGACGTCGCCGGCGAACTTGACGATCTTCGTCACCCGGCCCGCACGGTCGAGCACGGGGTTGTAGGTGCCCTGGATCCAGACCTCGCGGCCGCCCTTGGCGAAGCGCTTGAACTCGGCCGTCTTGTGGATCCCCCGGCGCAGGTCGTCCCAGAAGGTGGCGTAGTCCGCCCGGTCGCGATGGGCCGCCCCGACGAAGAGCGCGTGCGGCTTCCCCCGGATCTCGTCCAGGGTGTAGCCCATGGTCGCGAGGAAATTGGCGTTCGCCGTCAGGACGGTGCCGTCGGGGGCGAACTCGATGATGGCCTGCGACCGGTCGAGGGCCTCGAGCTTGGCCGCGCCATCGCCGGCCCCACGCAGACGGTGCAACATGAGGTTGTCATCCCGAACTTGAGAGATCTAAATATTAATTTCTCTCATTAGAACGCAAAACGATTAATGACTGTTTAAAGAAGCGCCACTTACAGTGTTGAAACATATCAACCAGTACAGCGGGAACAAACCACTAATATTGTATGCGCTCCATGCCGGCCAAGGCGAGCATGCGATGACGCGACACATCCTGCGTGCCGACGAACCGGCTACACAGCGACGAACCCGCCCCCGCGCCGGTGATGCCCCGCCGTGACCCGTCTCCTGCTCCTGGCTTTCGTCGCCGTGTTCCTCGCGCCGATCGCCGTCTCGGCCGCCCTGTACGGCCTGTTCAACGACATCGCGGATTGGCGGAACGCGGACCGCTCCAGCGCCGGGCTGCTCCCGCCGGCCGCCGCGCGGCCCGGGGCGGTGGTGCGGATCTTCTCGGCGCGGACGGTGAGCTGGCGCGGCATCATCGCCAGCCACAGCTGGGTCGTGATCAAGGCGCCGGGGGCCAGGGCCTACCGCCGGTTCGACTACACCGCCTGGGGGATGCCGATCTGGGTGGACCGCTTCGTGCCCGACGGGCGCTGGTTCGGCAGCGCCCCGGAGGTGATCTTCGCCGCCGACGGCCCCGAGGCGGAGCGGATGCTGCCCCGGATCGAGGCGGCGATCACCGGCTACCGCTACGCGCGCCTGGGGGATTACCGGCTCTGGCCGGGCCCGAACTCCAACACCTTCGTGGCCACGGTGATGAACGCCGTGCCGGAGATGCGGGCGAGTCTGCCCCCCACGGCGATCGGCAAGGACTTCCCCTACGACGGCCGCTGGGTCGGCCTCACCCCCTCGGGCACCGGGGCGAGGGTCAACCTCGGCGGCTATCTCGGCCTGACGGTCGGCTGGGTGGAGGGAATCGAGGTCAACATCCTCGGGGCGGTCGCCGGGCTCGACATCCGGCGCCCCGGCGTCAAGCTCCCGGGCCTCGGACGGATCGGGATCTGAGGCGCCCGGCCCTACGGAAACGGGATTAGAATTTTTCTTCCTCCCGTTATACGCTACCCCCGTACCGAGGCGGTCCACCTAGATAATAATCGGACCCCCGGGCGGCGCCAGGGAGCGAGCCATGAACGAGATCGTCAATCCGGAGGCATTTTCCGAGGTCTTCTACGGCGCCTGCCCGCACGACTGCCCCGATACCTGCTCCATGCTGTTCGAGGTGAAGGACGGCGAGTTGCTGAGCGTCCGTGGCAACCCGGACCACCCGATGACCCGGGGCGGCCTCTGCGTGAAGCTGAAGGACTACGAGAAGCGGCACTACCACCCCGACCGGCTGCTCCACCCGATGCGCCGGGTCGGCCCGAAGGGCGCGAAGCAGTTCGAGCGGATCACCTGGGACGAGGCGCTGGACGAGATCGTCACCCGCTGGAGCGCCATCATCGCCCAGCACGGGCCGCAGGCCATCGTGCCCTACAGCTACCTCGGCAACCAGGGACTGGTGCATGGGCTGAACGGCGGCGACGCCTTCTTCAACCGGCTCGGCGCCACCGTCACCGAGCGGACCTTCTGCGGCGAGGGCTCCTGCACCGCGTGGCTCCTCACCGTCGGCCCCACGGCGGGGCTCGACCCGGAGAGCTACATCCATTCCAAGTACATCGTCATCTGGGCCTGCAACTCGGTCAGCACCAACCTGCACCATTGGGCCATCGTGAAGGACGCGCAGAAGAAGGGCGCCAAGGTCGTCGTGATCGACGCCTACGCCTCCCGCACCGCCAAGGCCGCCGACTGGCACATCGCCCCCAAGCCGGGCACGGACGGGGCGCTCGCCATGGCGCTCATCCATTCCATCATCGAGCAGGGGCTGGTCGATCAGGATTACGTCGACAACCACACGGTCGGGTTCGAGGACCTGAAGGAGCGGGCGGCCTCCCGCACCCCCGAATGGGCGGAGGGCATCACCGGCGTGCCGGCGGACGACATCCGCACCCTGGCGCGCGAACTCGCCACCGCCCAGCCCGCCGCGATCCGCATGGGCGTGGCGCTGGAGCGCCATTACGGCGGCGGCCAGACCATCCGTGCCGTGACCTGCATCCCGGCGCTCACCGGTGCGTGGCGCCACGTGGGCGGGGGCGTCACGCAGTTCCCCGTCTGGGAGCACCCCTACAAGTTCGACGTGATGTGCCGGCCGGACCTGATCCCGGAGGGCACCCGCGTCATCAGCAACCTTCAGATCGGGCGGGCGCTCACCGGCGAGATGCCCCTGGACGTGCCGGTCATGTCGATGATGTGCTGGAACTCGAACCCCGTCACGCAGGCCCCCGAGACCGACAAGATCGTCCGGGGCCTGATGCGCGAGGACCTGTTCCTCGTCTCCGCCGAGCACTTCATCTCAGACACCGCCTCCTACGCCGACATCCTGCTGCCGGCGGCCATGGGCGCGGAGATGGAGGACATGATCCTCTCCTGGGGCCACCTCTACCTGACCTACAACACCAAGTGCGCCGACGCCCCCGGCGAGGCGATCCCCAACAACGAGATCTTCCGGCGGCTCGCCGCCCGGTTCGGCTTCCAGGAGGAGAACTTCCGCTGGAGCGACGCGGAGTGCCTGGAGCACTACGTCGATTGGAGTTCGCCCGCCTGCGAGGGCATCGACCTCGCCTACATGCGCGCGCACGGCTTCGCCCGCCTGAAGGTCGGGACGCCGGACGACCGGGCGCCCCACCGGGAGGGGAACTTCCCCACCCCCACCGGCAAGTGCATGCTCAAGGTCGAGGGCGCCACGAACTTCGTCGCCCCACCCTTCCGCCAGATGTACGAGGCCTTCCAGCCCGGCGAGGCCCTCGATCCGCTGCCCGATTACGTCGGCGCGCGGGAATCGCACACCGCCGACCCGGAGCTCGCCAAGCGCTTCCCGCTCAACATCGTCTCGCCCAAGAGCCACTACTTCCTGAACTCCTGCTACGCGAACATGGAGGACAAGCAGAAGGGCCAGGGCGAGCAGTTCGTGATGATCAATCAGGTCGACGCCGATGCCCGCGGCATCCGGGACGGCGACCGGGTCCAGGTCGCCAACGATCGCGGCGCCTTCAAGGGCGTGGCGCGCATCACCGACGACGTGAAGGCCGGCATCGTGGTCGCGACGCTGGGCTACTGGCGCCAACTCAACGAGGGGACCGTCAACAGCATTTCGTCGGGGGCCTTCACCGACATGGGCCACGCACCGTCCTTCTCGGACAATCTCGTCGAGGTCGCGCGGGCGAATTGAGGGCGTCGCCGGTGAGCGGGGCGACCCCTCAAACCGAGGCGCGCAAGCGTCCCACGGGACGCTTGTCTTTCGCGCCGCAGCCCGCGTGCCGGATTTCCCGGCAATCGGCAGGGACGCAGCCCGCGTGCCTGTCGCCGGTGGGCCCGGCGCGGCTCCCCTGCCCGCCCCCGGGATGAGGCCAGGCCACGCGCGTCGTTCCGGCGCGATGCCTGTCCGCAGACGGCACTCTACGAACCAAGAGGGCGGCGCGCCCTTCGGCACGCCGCCCTCCGGCACGACACGGGCGTCCGATTCAGGCGAGGTCAACCTTCTTGGTCTCGGTCTTGGGCGACTCGCCGGTCAGCGCGGCCTTTACGTAGCCGTAGATGTGCAGCATCGTGGCGTTCGGGCTGTCCCAGTATTCGCCCTTCTCGGGATGGACGCGCAGCAGGGCGACCTCGGGATCCTCCTTCCCGTTGGGGAACCAGGTCTTCAGGCTCTCGCTCCACTTGTCGTTGATGACCGCCTGGTCGGTGACGATCTCGGCCTTGCCGGCGATCGAGACGTAGGTCTGGCTCGACGGATCCGAGTAGGCGAGGTTGATCTGGTTGTCCTTGCTGATCTCGGCGGTCTTCGGCGAGTGCAGCTTGGTGAAGAACCACAGGTCGCCGTTCTCGTCCGCCTCCTGGCACCACATCGGGCGGCTGTAGAGCTTTCCGTCCTGGTCGGCGGTGGTCATCATCGCGACCTTGACGTCCTGGATGAGGGCGAACAGCTTCTTGGCGCCCTCGTGGTCGCGGTGGTTGCCCTGGTGCATGGGATTGCAGTCTCCAACTCGTCGAAAGGCTTTCCGGCGCGGTGATCGGCAGCCGGATCGTGTGCTCAACGAGCCAGGACCGCATTGGTTTCGGAGAGGCGCGCCGGGGCCGGCGGCGCGAGGGCCGCCGGGGGAGCGGATCGCGCGGGCTTCCGACGCATCGCGCCGAACTGGCCGAGGCGGCGATCGTCCAGGATGACGGCCGCGTCGCCGATGGCCCGCACGACGTGGCAGTTCCGGCCGAGGCCCTTGGCCTGGTAGAGGGCGGCATCCGCCTCGGCCACGAGCTCGGCCGGCGTGGTGGTCCGGCCGGCCGGGGTCACGGCGACGCCGATGCTTACGGTGACGAAGGGCTGGCCGTCGCCCCGGGCCACGTGCGGGATCTCGAGGCCGGCGATGCGGGCGCGCAGGCGTCGGACGACCCGGGCTACGGCGCGAGCGTCGCAGCCGCGCATCAGCACGGAGAACTCCTCGCCGCCGTAGCGGGCGACGCAGTCGCGCCCGCCGC
>JAKONI010000237.1 GCA_022702015.1 Beijerinckiaceae bacterium
CGGGCGTGGCGCTGATGGAGATCGTCTCCCGGCCGGACCTGCGCTCGTCGGAGGAGGCCAAGGCCTACGTGACCAAGCTGCGCACGATCCTGCGCTATCTCGGCACCTGCGACGGCGACATGGAGAAAGGTTCGCTCCGCGCCGACGTGAACGTCTCGGTTCGCCTTCCCGGCGCGCCTTTGGGTACCCGCTGCGAGATCAAGAACGTCAACTCGATCCGCTTCATCGGGCAGGCGATCGAGACCGAGGCGCGCCGCCAGATCGCGATCCTGGAGGATGGCGGCAAGATCGATCAGGAGACGCGCCTGTACGATCCGGGCAAGGGCGAGACGCGCTCCATGCGCTCGAAGGAAGAGGCGCACGATTACCGCTACTTCCCCGACCCCGATCTTCTGCCGCTCGAATTCGACCAGGCCTTCGTCGATTCGCTGGCCGGCGGTCTGCCGGAACTACCGGATGCCAAGAAGGCCCGGTTCGTGAAGGATTTCGGCCTGTCCCCCTACGATGCGGGCGTCCTCGTGGCCGAGCGCGCCTCGGCGGATTACTACGAGGCGGTGGCCAAGGGGCGGGACGGCAAGGCGGCGGCCAACTGGGTGATCAACGAGTTGTTCGGCCGCCTCAACAAGGAGGGGCTGGGCATCGAGGCGACGCCGGTCTCGGCCGACCAGCTCGGCGCCATCGTCGACCTGATCGGCGATGGGGTGATCTCCGGCAAGATCGCCAAGGATCTGTTCGAGATCGTCTGGACCGAAGGGGGCGATCCCCGGGCCATCGTGGAAGCGCGGGGAATGAAGCAGGTCACGGATACGGGGGCCATCGAGGCCGCCGTGGACGAGATTATCGCCAAGAACCCGGACAAGGTGGCCCAGGCCAAGGAAAAGCCGACGCTGCTCGGCTGGTTCGTGGGCCAGACCATGAAGGCCACCGGCGGCAAGGCGAACCCGGCCTCGGTGAACGCCCTGCTGAAGGCGAAGCTCGGGATCGAGTAGGCCGGGATCTTTCCCTTGAAGCCTGACCGACAAGCCTTCTTCCCCTCACCCCCCTCATCCTGAGGTGCGGCGACAGCCGCCTCGAAGGAGGGCTCCAGGGATCGCCGAGAGTTCTGGAGCTTTCCTTCGAGGCCCGGCAAGCCGGGCACCTCAGGATGAGGGCACGGGCGGGATGGCGATGGACTGATCGGTCGGGCTTATCGGTTGCCGCCAAGGGCTCCCTTTCAGGCGCCCGTCAGAGCGGCAGCACGTTGGTGTACTTCACCTGCCCGAGGGCGAAGCTCGATTCGATGGAGCCCACGCCGTCCAGGCGGGTGAGCTTGTCCTTCAGGAAGCGCTCGTAGGCCGCGAGGTCGGGCACCACGACCCGCACGAGATAATCGTGCCGGCCGGTCATCAGGTAGCATTCCACCACCTCGGGCCAGCGGGTCACCGCCTCCGCGAAGCGGTCGAGTTCCTCTTCCCGCTGACGCTCCAGCTTCACCGACGCGAAGACCGAGATCGGCAGTCCTACCCGCGCCTGATCCACCAGGGCGACGTACCCCTTGAGGATGCCCGCCTCCTCCAGCATCCTGATCCGGCGCAGGGTGGGGGAGGGCGACAGGCCCACCCGGTCGGCCAGATCCTGCACCGTGATCCGCCCGTCCTGCTGAAGTTCGGCCAGGATCCTCCGGTCGATGACATCGATCGCGCGAACCGCCATTGTCTGCCAATAAACCCCCGTGCCTTGGTGGAATCCAACAAAATCTATTCTCCGGCGGGCCGGTTTGGCAACTTCCGCCCCACCTTCGATGGCATCCTCCGGCAAACGCCGCAGAGACCGCCATGTCGCCCGCCATCGCCCCCAACCCCTCCTCCGCCGATCCGCGCCTGGCCTACCTCGCCGAGTTGGAGAGGCGGGCCCTGTGGCTCTCCACCTGGATGATCCACAACGCCAACCACATCCGCCCGAACCACGACGGCATGAAGGTCGGCGGGCATCAGGCGTCCTCGGCCTCCCTGGCGACGATCCTGACGGCCCTCTACTTCGCCGCCCTCAGGCCGGAGGACCGGGTGGCGGTGAAACCCCATGCGGGGCCGGTCTTCCACGCCATCCAGTATCTCGCCGGCCGACAGACCCGGGAGAAGATGGAGAACTTCCGGGGCTACGGCGGCGTGCAGTCCTACCCGTCCCGCACCAAGGACACGGACGACGTGGACTTCTCCACGGGCTCGGTGGGTCTCGGCGTGGCGCAGACGTTGTTCGGCTCCCTCGTCCGCGACTACGTGCGCGCCCACGGCTGGGGCCTCGACCAGCCCGAGGGGCGAATGGTGGCCCTCGTGGGCGACGCCGAGATGGATGAGGGCAACATCTTCGAAGCCCTCATGGAGGGCTGGAAGCATGGCCTGCGGCGGACATGGTGGATCATCGACTACAACCGCCAGAGCCTCGACGCGGTGATCCGCGAGGGGCTGTACAGCCGCTTCGAGGAAATCTTCAAATCCTTCGGCTGGGACGTGGTCGTCCTGAAGTACGGGAGCCTGATGGATGCCGCATTCGCCGAGCCCGGCGGCGGCCGCCTGCGCGCCTGGATCGATACGGCGCCGAACCAGCTCTACGCCGCCCTCACGTTCCAGGGCGGGGCCGCGTGGCGCCGACGCCTGAACCAGGATCTCGCCGACGATGCCGACGCCCTGGCCCTCATCGGCCGCCGGGACGACGAGGCCCTGGCCGCGCTGATGGGCAACCTCGGCGGGCACGACATGGTGAACTTGCTGAAGGCGTTCGAGGCGGCCGACAACGACCGTCCCACCGTGTTCATCGCCTACACCGTGAAGGGTTACGGGCTGCCGCTGGCGGGGCACAAGGACAACCATTCCGGCCTGCTGACCCCGTCCCAGACCGAGCTGTTCCGGGAGAAGGTCGGCGTCCGCGAGGGCAGGGAATGGGAGCCCTTCGAGGGGCTGACCATGCCGGAGGACGACCTGCGCCGCTTCATCGCCCGCACCCCGTTCTTCAGCGCCGGGCCGCGCCGCTACACGGCGCCGAAGCTGCCGGTGCCGGAGGATTTCCCGTGCCCCAGGCAGCCGGCGATGTCGACGCAGGCGGGGTTCGGACTCATCCTCAACGAGATCGCCAAGGGGCAGACGCCGCTCGCCGAGCGCATCGTCACCACCTCGCCGGACGTGACCGTCTCCACTAACCTCGGCGGCTGGGTGAACCGGCGGGGCCTGTTCGCCCGCGAGGAGATGCGCGACCTGTTCAAGTCGGAGCGCATCCCCTCCACCTTCAACTGGGACTTCTCGGCCAAGGGCCAGCACATGGAACTCGGCATCGCCGAGATGAACCTGTTCCTGTTGCTCTCGGCGCTCGGTCTGTCGGATCGGCTGTTCGGCGAGCGCCTGATTCCGGTCGGCACGCTCTACGACCCGTTCATCTGCCGAGGCCTCGATGCCCTCAATTATGCCTGCTACCAGGATGCCCGGTTCATCATCGCCGCGACTCCCTCGGGGGTGACGCTGGCGCCGGAGGGCGGCGCGCACCAATCCATCGGCACGCCCCTCATCGGCATGGCCCAGGACGGCCTGTCGACCTTCGAGCCGGCCTTCGTGGACGAGTTGTCCGTCATCATGGCGCACGCCTTCGACCACGTGCAGCGCGACGGCAAGGAGGGCGGCTCCGTCTACCTGCGCCTCTCCACCCGCACCATCGCGCAACCCCAGCGGCCGATGACGCCGGATCTGGCGCGGGGGATCGTGGAGGGTGCCTACTGGCTGCGCGAGCCGGGGCCGAACGCGGATCTCGTCGTCGCCGTCACCGGGGCGCCCACCCCGGAGGCGATCGAGGCCGTGGGCATGATGGCCGAGGACCGGCGCGACATCGGCCTGCTGGCGATCACCTCCGCCGACCGGCTCCATGCCGGCTGGACGGCGGCCCAACGTGCCCGCGAATCGGGGGATCGGGCGGCCAGCGCGCCGATCGAAGATCTGCTCGGCGGCTTGCCCGGCCATTGCGGCCTCGTCACCGTGGTGGACGGCCATCCGGCGACACTGGGGTGGCTCGGATCGGTTCACGGGCACCGCACCCGCGCCCTCGGCGTGGAGCAGTTCGGGCAGACCGGCACGGTCGCGGACCTCTACCGGCACTACGGACTCGATGCCCGGGGCATCGTCGCGGCGGCGAGCGCCATGGCACCGGAACGTCCGATCCGGTTGCGCGGTTACGGCCATCGGTTGAATGAGAACGCCGCCGTGCGGGCCTAATTTCGGTCGGCATTCCGCATCACATTGTTTCGATCACGAGATGCGGTTTGGATGTCGCGCTTTTGTAACTCCCATCGGTAATGTACAGGGGATTTTCAATCGATCGCGGGGCCGAGGGTGGTGTTGATGAGGAAAGCGAAACCGAAGCAATCGACTCCGGTCGATCATGGGATCGGAAACCGGATCGCGGTGCTTCGAACCGCTCACGGCTTGAGTCAGTCACAGCTCGCGGAAGCTCTCGGTATCAGCTTTCAGCAGGTTCAGAAGTACGAAGCAGGTAAAAACCGTATCGGCGCCGGCCGACTTCAGGCCATCGCCGACCGCCTCGGAGTTCCGGTTTCGACTTTCTTCGAAGATACGACGCAGCACAATCATGATGACGCGATCGACTTGCTGCTCAACAGCGACGGCGCGATTGATCTTCTACGCGCCTACGCGACAATTCCCGATGAGGAGATGCGCCGCAGCGTGTTGATGATGGTGAAGGCGACTCTGCGCGTCGCCAATATCTCGAAGCCCAGCGTCGTCGACGAGCAGGACAAGCTTACCCCGGTCCCCGCCCCCGCCCTTCCGGCGAGCCACTGATCGACCCGTTCGGACACGAGCGCCACGACCCTCAGGCGGAGTGGCGCGCCAGGACCACCGCCGTCTCGCCGTAGCTGCGCCGTTCGAGCTCCTCGAACCCCTCCGGAAGGGACACCACGGCGGACCCGGCCTCCTCGATCACCGCGAGAGCCCCATCCGCCAGCCAGCCACCGGACGCGGCGCTGGCCAGGGCGGCCGGCGCGAGGTCGCGGCCATAGGGCGGATCGCAGAAGACGAGGGTGAAGCGCCCGGCCGGGCCCGCCGGACCGAGCTTCGTCGCGTCGCGCCGGAACAGGCGGGTCACGCCCTCGGCCCCGAACGCCTCGATGTTGGTGCGGATGACGCTGCGCGCCTCGGTCCCGTCATCGACGAGGAGCGCGTAGGCGGCTCCCCGCGACAGGGCCTCGAACCCAAGGGCCCCCGTGCCCGCGAACAGGTCCAGCACCCGGGCCCCGTCCACGACGTCGTCGTAGGCGTGGGCCAGGACATTGAACAACGCCTCGCGCAGGCGGTCGGAGGTCGGACGGATGGACTCCGTCCGGGGCGTCGCCAAACGCCGTCCCCGCCATGCGCCGCCGACGATCCGCACGGCTTAGCCCTTAGCGACCGGCGCGGGGGGGACGCCCACCGCCGCGCGGTCCGCCGGGCTTCGAGCCGCCGGGCTTGCCACCGCCGGGCCTGCCGCCCCCCGGCTTGCCGCCGCCGGAGCTGAAGCCGCCCTTGAAGCCCCCCGGCTTGCCGCCGGGTCGGGCGCCGCGATTGGCCGAACCGCCCGGCTTGCCGCCCTGATCGCGCGTGCCGCCCGGCCTTCCCCCCGCCGGCCGATCACCGAAGTCCTTCCCCGCCGGGCGGGGCCGGCCCTGGAATTTTTCGCCGGAATCCGTGCGGGCACGGGGGGGCTTGCCCTGGAAGCCGCCCTCATCCCTCGCGCCACGGCGGTCGTTCGACCGCCCGCTACCCTCGTTCCGATCGTTGAAACGGCCCCGGGGAGGGGCGCCGTCCTCCCGGAACGAGCCGCCAGGCCGCGCGCCGCGCTGAGGCTGGGCACCGCCCCGATCGCTGAAATGGGGGCGGGGTGAGCGGGCCTCGCCTCCCTCGGAGGCGCGGAACGGACGGGGATTATCCCGCCCGGCCCCTTCCCGGGACGGGGGCCGCTGGCGCCGCTCGTCGCCCATCGCATTCCCGCCATCGGCGTGTCCCGATCCCGGCTTGGCGTACCGGCGCCGGGGAGCCTCTTCCCGCACGGGCTGGGCCGGCGTGGGCGACAGGCGCTCCACGAGGACGCGACGGTCCCCCGTCTTGATCGCTCCCACCCGCTCGCGCCCGCGCGTCGCCGCCACGGCGGCCTGCGCCTCGCGGGGATCGCCGCCCCGGCGCGGGGCGCGGCCCGGCCGGTGCCGCACGGTATCCTCGGGCTCGTCCCGCCAGACCGATCTGGTCGGGTTCGACCCCGCGCCGCCGGTGGAAACGCGCTGCGGGGCGGGGCGGGCTGCATCCCGCCGGGTCTGACCCTTGGCGGATGACGGCTCGCCCCGGGCGGCCTTCACCGGACCGCCGAAGGCCGAGATCGGCTCACGCACCGGGCTCTCGAAATCGACGCCGGCCTGCTCGGACAGTCCCTTGCCGAGCTGATCCTTCAGAACCCGCGTCTTGACCTCCTCGACGAGTCCGACCTCCAGGTCCCCGAGTTGGAAGGGCCCGAAGGACAGCCGGATCAGCCGGTTCACCTGCAACCCCAGATGCTCCAGGATGCGCTTCACCTCGCGGTTCTTCCCCTCGCGCAGGCCGAGGGTGAGCCAGAGGTTGTCGCCCTGCACCCGGTCGAGGGAGGCCTCGATGGGGCCGTATTCCATCCCGTCAATGGTGACGCCCTTCTTGAGGCGGTCGAGCTGCGCCTGATCGGTGTCGCCGTGGGCGCGCACGCGGTAGCGGCGCAGCCAGCCCGTATCCGGGTGGGCGATCACCTTCGCAAGGCCGCCGTCGTTGGTGAGGAGGAGAAGCCCTTCGGTGTTGATGTCGAGCCGTCCGACGGCGACCACCCTCGGCATATCCTCGGGCAGCACCTCGAACACCGTCTGGCGGCCCTCGGGATCGCGGGCGGTGGTGACGAGTCCGCGCGACTTGTGGAAGATCCACAGGCGGGTACGCTCGCGGGTCGGCAACGGCTCGCCGTCCACGAGGATCACGTCGTCGTCGGTGACGTTGAGGGCGGGCGAAGCGATGGCCTCGCCATTCACGCTCACCCGGCCCTCGAGGATCATCGCCTCCGCATCGCGCCTGGAGGCGAGGCCGGCCCGGGCGATCGCCTTGGCGATGCGCTCGCCGGCGAAGGTTTCCTCGGCCTGGGGCGCGTCCTCGGGGGAGGGCGCCCCGGCGGACTCGGCGGGGGCAGTGGCGGGGCCTTGTTCCGGGGCGGATTCCGGCGTCGCGGCCGGTCGGCGGCGCAGGGTCTGATCGCCGGCCGGGGCCGCCCGGCGGCGCTTGGGGGCGTCCTGATCGGGGCGAGCCTCACGCCCCGCATCGGTGGCGGGCTGCCATTGGCCGGCGTCGGGAGCGGGCTTGTCCGAGCCCTGCTCCGGGTCGGACGGATCGTCGGTGGAAATGTCGGTCATCGGCGGCCCATAACAGAGGCGCCCGCCTCAGGCGAGACCGGTTGATGCAATCCCGGCGGCGAAGGGGCCCACTGGGTGCCGCGCGACGCCCGGGGCCGTCGATGTCAGAGCCTCGGCGACCGGCCGCGCATCACGCCGAACACCGCCGAAATCAGGAACAGGGCGATCGCCACGAAGAACACGATCTTGGCCGCCGCCATGGCCGTGCCGGCAATTCCGCCGAACCCAAGAAGGGCCGCGACCAGCGCGACCACGAGGAAGGTGATGGCCCAACCGATCATGACGATGTCCTACGTCGAGGGTTTTTAACGAAGGGGGCGGCGCCGTCGCCGACGCCGCCCCGCGCATCCGTGCCTGTTAACCCGGTCGGGCCGCTCCGCCGACAGGAAAGTCGGCGGGGTCCGCTGCCGGGTCGTCCGGTCTCAGAGCTTGTCGGTAGCCGACTTCACGGTGTCCTTGGCATCGCCGACCGTGCTCTGGGTCTTTCCCTTGAGCTCCTGGGCGGCGCCGTCAGCCTTCATCTTGTCGTTGTTGGTGGCATCGCCGATGCCCTGCTTGGCCTTGCCGGCCAGCTCGTTCGCGGCGCCCTTGATCTTATCGGTCGTGCTGCTCATGGCGTCCTTCCTGATCTGTTATGTTACGGCACAGCCGCGTCGCCACAGAAACGGGCGCGGTCGCGGGTATGTTCCGTATGTTAACATTATCGTGCGGCGGGCCGCCCTGGATACTCGACCACCCGTTCATGGCCGATGACTGATTCGCCCCTCGACCTTGCCTTCGCGGCGGCGCGGCGGGCGGCCGCCGAGGGCGAGGTGCCGGTCGGCGCGGTGATCGTCCGCGAGGGTCGGGTCATCGCCACCGCCCACAACCGACCCCGGGCGCTGCGTGACCCCACCGCCCACGCGGAGATCCTGGCGATCCGCGCGGCCTGCATCGCCCTCGACGACGAGCGCCTGACGGGCTGCGACCTCTACGTGACCCTCGAACCCTGCCCCATGTGCGCCGGCGCGATCTCGGCGGCACGGATCCGCCGTCTCTACTACGGCGCGACCGATCCGAAGGGCGGCGGCGTCGAGCACGGTCCCCGGGTGTTCAACCATCCGACCTGTCACCACGCCCCGGAGGTTTACGGAGGGTTCCGCGAAGGCGAGGCCGCCGACCTGCTCCGGGGGTTCTTCGCAAAACGGCGGGATCCCGAACGCTCGAAAGGCTGATCCGGCTGGAGAACCTCGCCGCGCCGCCGGGCGTTGCCGCGCATCAGAATCAGGGGCTTACGCGCCATGACACCCACCTATCACCGTGCCCTCATCGTGGGCGCCGGTCCGGGACTCAGCGCCTCCCTCGCCCGGCTGCTCGCCGCCGACGGGCTCAAGGTTGGGTTGTCCGCCCGCGACGTGTCGAAGCTCGCCGGCCTCGCCGCCGAGACCGGGGCCTCGGTCCATGCCTGCGACGCCAAGCAACCCGCCGAGGTCGAAGCCCTGTTCGCCAACCTGGAGACGGACCTGGGCGGGGCGCCCGACGTGGTGGTCTACAACGCCAGCGGGCGCCTGCGCGGCCCGGTGGTCGATCTCGATCCGGCGGCGGTGGCCGAGTCGCTGATGGTGTCGGCCTATGGCGGGTTTCTGGTGGCGCAGGCGGCGGCCCGGCGGATGCTTCCCCACCGGCACGGGGCGATCCTGCTCACGGGCGCTTCGGCGAGCGTCAAAGGCTTCGCCGGCTCGGCCCCCTTCGCCATGGGCAAGTTCGCCCTGCGCGGCCTCGGCCAGAGTCTTGCCCGGGAGTTGCACCCCCAGGGGATCCACGTGGCGCATGTGATCGTCGATGGGGCGATCCGCAATCCGGCCCGGGGCGGCGAACCCGCCGATGCCCCGGATAGCCACCTCGACCCCGATGCCATCGCCCGCGCCTACCGGGCCTTGCTGCACCAGGACCGGAGCGCGTGGTCGAGCGAGATCGAGCTCCGGCCGTGGGTCGAACGGTTCTGACCGATCCGGTCAGGGATTGACCCGGACGCCGAGCAACACGGTGTTGTCGCGGAAGCTCGAACCGGGGGAGGTGCTGTCGATCTGCTGGTAGATATAGGCCGCGCGCAGGGTCAGCCAGCGGGTGAACCGGTAATCCAGGCGGGCCGTCGTCGAGAAGCCGTTGTCGCGGATCGTGCTGTTCCGGTACTCGTTGTGCAGCAGCGAGCCGCCGAGCACGATGGAGAGGTTGCGCAGCAGGTCGTGCTGCACCTCCAGCGTCCCGATCTCGGTCAGCACGCCGCTCGATCCCGGAATGGTCGTCTCCGTGACGCCCGTGGCGGCGTTCAGGCGCACGGTCGTCAGCGGGGAGGCGGACCAGACCAGGGTCGCGTTGAGGAGCGGCGCATCGATGTTGCGCAGCGTCCGGTCGACGTATTCCCGGTGCTGGGTACCGCCGGAGATCTCACCCGTCAGCGTCTTGGCGAAGTTGACCTGCGCGCCGGCCAAGAAGCTGATTCCGTTGGAGTCGCGCTGGATGCCGAAGGCGTCGAAGCGCTGGTCGTAGACGCGGGTGTCGGCGATGAGATCGACGAAGGGCGAGAAGTCGGGCGTGACCTCGTAGGCCGTGCGCAGGCGCAGGCTGTACTGGTTGAGGTTGCGATCCGACTGACGCACCACCCCGCCGTTCGACAGCCGGGCATCCTCGAATTCCGAGCGGTCCACGGCGCCGCTCGCCGTTACGGACAGGCGGTTGAAACGCTGCGTCGCCCCCACGGTGCCGCCATAGATCGCCAGGAGCGGGCGCCCCGTGGCGGTGGCCGCCTGGAGGTTCGGGCTCGTCGTCCGCTGGGTATCCACCAGGAAACGGCCCTGGGCGTTGATCTGGAGATCGCGGGTGGCGTCGACCCGCAGGTTCACGAGGCCATCGGCGGCCGGGCGGCTCGCGACCTCGTTCTGCGGGAATTCCAGGTAGGCCCCGCGCAGCGTCCCATCGAGGGAGCTCGACGCCCAATCGCTGCGGAAATCGACGGCCGCCTCCGTGCGGAACGCCGCCGAGCCCTTGGCGAGCTGCTTCGTCGTCTGATCGGGGTTCGAATCGTAGCCGACGCTCTGGGCGAAGGAGGGCAGGACCGTGAAGGACCCGATCTTGTATCCGAGGGGCGCGTAGGCCGGATCCGGCGTGATCGGCCGCGAGAGGTCGGTGCCGAGGATGAAGCCCGGGGTCAGCAGCCCCAGGATCGGGCTCGTGGCGAAGAGCGGGAGCCGCTGCGCGAAGGCCGGTTGGGATAGGGGAATGCCGGAAACCGTCTCCTGCACCACGGGGGCGACCCGGACCGACTGGGTGGTGACCTGGGTCGTCTCGCGGATCACCCCGCGCGTGGCTTGGCCGGGGCGGCGCAGCGCGACGGGACGCACGCGCTGCGCGCCGGAGAGGTTGCGGCTCGGCAGCGCCGTCGGCGTGCCCCCGCTAGTCGCGCCGCCGAGTCCGGTGCGGATATCCCCGGTCGGGAAGCCCTGTCCCGTCGTGGGGGGGAGCGAGCCCCCCGCACCCGGTTCACCGCCGAGACCCGGGACGCCGGTGATGCGGCGGCCGTCGCGCGGATCGCCATCGGACAGGCGCCGCCGGAGGGTGGGGAGACCGTCCGTGCCGGTCTCCTGCCCCGCGCCGGGATTGTCGGGCTGGCCCGTGACCGGGCTGATCGCTTCGAAGCGCCGGGTCTGCGCCCAGGTGACGCTCGACGTCGCCGCCAGCGTCAGGGCCAGAACGGCCCCCGTCGCCGTCCTGCCGACGCTACGCGCCCGGCCGGCATCGCTGTCGGATCTCGCGCCCCGCACCCGTCGCCCCCACTCGCATCGCACGCACCTGTCGATGTCCGGCCCCCGCGCCGTCGCCGCCGACGGTTGACCGAACATCAAGGTTAATCAGGTGTAGCCCGGCGCGGTTAATGCAGGGTCAACGGACTGATCGGCCGCCTCTTGCGGGGAAATTGCAAGGTTGTGCTTGACGGCGCGGCCGATGCACTTCGCGGTTGCATCAGTCGAGGAGCGAAGTGTTAACGAATTCGCCCCCCCCGACGATCACGGGTCGCCGGGGCGGCACAGTTTCGGCGCGTCAGCCCGCCCTCGCCAGATCCGCCAGGAGGCTCGCCGCCACCGTCGCCTTCGACACGGTAAGGTCGGAGGCGGCGATGCTGTCCACCGCCGCGCGAATGCGGGTGAGCGGCGCCCCCCGGGCCTTGATCCAGGCGGCGACGGCCTCCGGCCCCGCGCCGAGGTCGGCCACGACCTCGGCGGTGAGCGTGCGGT
>JAKONI010000251.1 GCA_022702015.1 Beijerinckiaceae bacterium
GCTCTCAGGCGCCGGCCATCACCAGGGCCCAGAACCGCTTGTAACGGGTGCCGGGGGCGTCGATGCGGGCGATGCCGATCCGTCGGATCTGCGGGATCAGCATGTTCCTGTTGTGCTCGGGGGACGCCTTCCACCGGGCGAACACCTGGTCGAATGTCTCGGACCCGGCGCTGAGGTTCTCGGCGGCGTAGGAGCGGGCGAGCCCGGCCGCGTTCATCCGGGAGGTGAAGCTTCCGCCGACATCGTGGCTGAGCTGCCCGTGGCGGGCGTTGTTGCCCGCCTGGAACGCGGCCGCCTTCGCGAGCCCGGAATCGACCACGACGGGGCTGAGTCCGTGCTGGACCCGGTAGGCCGAGATGGCGGCGGCCGCGGCCACCTCGTCGAGGATCGTCGTGCGCGTCTCGTACTGCGCGGAGGGCTCCTCCGAGAAGGGCAGGCCACCGCACCCCGCGAGGGGAAGGGCGAGGAGGGCGAGGGCGAGGAGGCGGTTCGGCTTCACGGGCGGCGACGGGTTCCAGGATGCGGTCGGCCCGTCCCTCCCGGTCTGTTGCGGCGAAAGCGCGGCGGGTGGGGCGCCCGCCCCCCATTCCCCGCCGCCGTGGCGCCGACGCCACGGGCGGATCACGCCGCCAGGGGTTCGCAGGCGAGCATGGCCGGGGCGAAGGCGCCGAGCAGGTCGGGATCGAGGTGGCCCTGCGTTTCGACCATGATGGCCAGGGCCTCGGCGGGCGTGGCTGGCTGGCGGTAGGAGCGCCGCTCGGTGAGCGCCGAGAACACGTCGCAGATCGCCACGATGCGCACGAGATCCTTGATCTCGGGGCCCTTCAGGCGGTTCGGGTAGCCGGTCCCGTCCAGGCGCTCGTGGTGGTGGAGCACCACGTCGATCACCTCTGGGGCGAAACCCCCTTGAGCCGTCAGGAAGGCGGCGCCCATCTCGGGATGGCGCCGCATCAGGCGCTCCTCGTTGGCATCGAGCCGGCCCGGCTTGTCGAGGATGCTCTTGGGGATGCGCGACTTGCCGATATCGTGAAGGAGGGCGCTGCGGGCGAGGCGGGCGAGGTCCGCCTTGGACAGGCCGATCCGGGTGCCGAAGGCCGCGCAGAAGCCCGCCACGCTGAGCGTGTGCTCGTAGACCCCGGCATCGTGCCGCCACAGCTCGGCGAGCCACGCGGAGATGCCCGATTCGGAGATGGCGGACAGGACCGTCTCGGTGCCGCGATCGAGTTCGCCATGATCGACGGAGCCCCCGAGGGCGACGCTGTCGAACAGGTCCGCGACGAGGATCTTGGCGGACCGGGTGCGGTCCTGAAGGCGCTGGGCGCGGTGGGAGGCGGTTTGCGTGGCCGCCTCGATCATCGCGAAGGCGTGGGACAGAACCACCTTGCGCGGCGATCCCGCCGAGAGGAACTGGGTGTTCCGGCTCGGGGTTTCGGGCTCCCCCCGCACGAGGGCGAGGCGCGGGATCGACGGCATCCGCTCGTCGAGCTTGCGCAGCCACGTCTTGAGGGCGGGCGGGGCGAGGTCGAGGAGGGCGAAGACGGGGCGGCCGGCGAGGCCGGCGGCGTCGGGGCCCGCCGCCCGGCAATCGATGACGAAGCTGATGGCCCGTTCGAGGGCCGTTCGCTCCGAGGGGCGATCCGAGACCAGGAGGACGAAGGCGCCGTCCTGTCTTATCGCCAGACTGTCCGCGGGTATCGACACGCGGACTCCCTGGAGAGCGAGAAGCTGCCGCACGCGGAGCGGTAGCACCGCATCCGTTTACGCGAGGTTAAGCTTAATATTCGCGAGACGGCAACCGGAACGATTGACGCATTGGCCGGGGTTCGCCGGTCAGTCGAGGTAGGTGCCGTAGGTATCGACGTGCAGGGCGAGGCCGAGACCATGGTCGCGCACGAGCCTCTCGGCCAGGTCGGCATCCCGGGCCTGGAGGGCACCGATGATCGCCACGTGCTCGCGGATCGAGCGTTCGGCGCGCTCGCCCTGCCGCAGCGCCGCGTTTCGGATGGCGCGGACATGCACCAGCAGGTTGCCGCTCAGATCGGAGATGGTCTCGCAATGGCCGAGCGCGATGATGGTCTGGTGGAAGCGGATGTTGGCGTCCGAGTACTCGTCGATATGCTCGGCCGGCTGGCCCGAGAAGAATTCCGGGAAGGCATCGGGCAGGCCGCGCAACTGGTCGTCGCCGGCCCGCAGGCAGGCGAGGCGCGCCGCCATGCTTTCCAGGGCCGCCCAGGCGTGGATCATCCCGACGATCTCGCGCTTGCTCTTGCGCACCACGAACACGCCCCGCCGGGCCTCCGAGCGGACGAAGCCCTCCTGCTCCAGCACCGTCAGGGCCTCGCGCACCGGGGTGCGGCTCACCCCGAGGTCCTGCGAGAGCTTGCGCTCGTCGAGCCGCACCTCATCGGGCCGCCCGTAGATATCCATGGTGGTGATGGCCGCCTTCAGGGCTTCGTAGGCGAGGGTCCGAAGGCTGGAGCTTGCGGCAATCGGCTTCACGCTCAAAGGTTCGGAATTCGACATGCCTCGTCCGGTCGATGGATGATCACGGCTTGCTTAATGCACGATCAAGAGCGGCGTAAACCAAACCTTCCCGCAGGAATAGCTGAAAGTTCAGTGTTGCACAGAGTGCTCGCGCGGCGCAGTTCTGATGCTGAGACCGGGCTGACGGGCGCCTTTACCGTCTCCCTCGCCGCGCCTACGGAGGGGCGAGGGAGACGGACATGGACGCCAACGAACGCGCGGCCCGGGAGGGCGTCGTCGCCGCAGCCCGGGACCTCGATGCCCTCGGTCTGAACCGGGGGACATCGGGCAACGTCTCCGTGCGCTTCGGGGACGGGCTCCTCATCACGCCCTCGGGGGTACCGACGGGCGACCTGACACCGGAGGCGATCGTGCCGATGGCGCTGGCGGGATCCTACCCCGAGGGCATGAAGCCGTCGTCGGAGTGGCGGTTCCACCGGGACATCCTGGCCGCGCGACCCGAGGTCGGCGCCGTGGTCCATGCCCACCCGATCCACTGCACCGCCTTCGCCATCTGCGGGCGGGAGATTCCGGCGA
>JAKONI010000260.1 GCA_022702015.1 Beijerinckiaceae bacterium
CCGTGGGTGACGCGGCTCCGGCCGCGCGCGGCACCGCCATGATGTTCCAGAGCTACGCCCTGTTCCCGCACCTCGACGCGCGCGACAACGTCGCCTTCAGCCTCAAGATGCGTGGCGTGGGCAAGGCGGAGCGCCGGGCCAAGGCCATGGCGATGCTCGACCTCGTGCAGATGGGCCACCTCGCCGGGCGCCTGCCGGCCCAGCTTTCGGGCGGCCAGCAGAAGCGGGTGGCGCTCGCCCGCGCCCTCGTCACCGGCCCGAAGGTGCTGCTGCTCGACGAGCCGCTCTCCGCCCTCGACCCGTTCCTGCGGGTGCGGATGCGGGTCGAGCTGAAGCGGATCCAGACGGAACTCGGCCTCACCTTCATCCACGTCACCCACAGCCAGGAGGAGGCGATGGCCCTCTCCGACCTCCTGGTGGTGATGTATGGCGGCCGCATCGAGCAGGCCGCCGACCCGCGCACGGTGTTCGAGCGCCCGGCCACCGCCTTCGTCGCCCGCTTCATCGGCGGCCACAACGTCATCCGCTTGGCCGACGCCACCGAGATCGCCGTGCGCGCCGACCGGATGCGCCTCGGCCCGGAGGCGGGCGCCGGGGCGGTTCCGGCCAGGGTCGTCTCCATCGAGTACCAGGGCACCAGCGTGCATGTGGGCTTCGAGGCGGACGGCCTCGGTGGCCCCACGCCCGCCGCCCTCACGGCGGTGATCGCGGACGGCGCCTATGCCGGCCGGCCCCTCGCCCTGGGGCAGACCGTGCCCCTCGGGTGGGACGAGGCCGCCGCCCACCGCCTGAGCGCCTGAACTTTCGTGTCCCACGGGTCGAGGATCCCGCGCATGACCACTCCGATCAAGCTCAGCCGCCGCACCTTGCTCCGGGGGGCGGGGGCCACCGGGTTGACCCTCGGCGCGGGGCCGATCACCGGCTTTCCCCACGTCATCGCCGCCGAGCCCGTGACCCTGCGCTACCTCGGCACGGCGGTGAACCAGTCCGCCGACATCGCCCGCAAGGTGAAGGAGGATCTCGGCATCACCCTCGAGTACATTCCCGTGGTCACGGACGAGGTGACGAAGCGGGTGGTGACGCAGCCGAACTCCTTCGACCTCCTCGACACCGAGTTCTTCAGCCTCAAGAAGCTCATCCCCTCGGGCAACATCCAGGGCATGGACGCCCGCCGGATCCAGCAGGCCGACAACATCACCCCG
The DNA here is from genome assembly GCA_022702015.1 of Beijerinckiaceae bacterium. GTDB lineage: Bacteria > Pseudomonadota > Alphaproteobacteria > Rhizobiales > Beijerinckiaceae > Methylobacterium. Next base: position 1,203 of record JAKONI010000260.1, read on the forward strand.
ATCTTCACCAAGGGCGAGATCGACGGCAGGAAGATCGGCGACCAGGGCACGGCACCCAAGAAGGTGTTCTACCTGGAGGGGCAGAGCTCCAGGGCCTTCGCCCCCTCGCCGACCGAGTGGATCACCCTGATCCCCACCACCTACAACGCCGACACGCTGGGCATCCGCCCGGACCTGATCAAGCGCCCCGTCACGAGCTGGAGGGACCTCCTCAACGCCGAGTTCAAGGGCAAGGCCTCGATCCTCAACATTCCCTCCATCGGCATCATGGATGCCGCCATGGTGATCGAGGCGAGCGGGGACTACACCTACCCCGACAAGGGCAACATGACGAAGGCCGAGATCGACCGCACCATCAAGGTGCTGATCGAGGCCAAGCGCGCCGGGCAGTTCCGCGCCTTCTGGCAGGACTTCAACGAGTCCGTGAACCTGATGGCGTCCGGCGAGACGGTGATCCAGTCGATGTGGTCGCCCGCCGTCACGAAGGTGCGCTCGCAGGGCGTGGCCTGCACCTACCAGCCGCTGAAGGAGGGCTACCGCGCCTGGGCGAGCGGCTTCGGACTGCCGAAGCCGCTCGCCGGCCGCAAGCTCGATGCGGCCTACGACTTCATCAACTGGTTCCTCTCCGGCTGGGCCGGGGCCTACCTCAACCGCCAGGGCTACTACTCGGCGGTGCCCGGCACGGCCAAGGCCCACATGGAGCCCGACGAGTGGGCCTACTGGATGGAGGGCAAGCCCGCCGGGAAGGACATCAAGGGCCCGGACGGGAGCGTGCTGGAGAAGGCCGGCGCGGTGCGCGACGGCGGCTCCTTCGAGGCCCGGATGGGGTCCGTCGCCTGCTGGAACGCGGTGATGGACGAGAACACCTACATGGTTCGCAAGTGGAACGAGTTCATCGCCGCGTGACCGACGCCGCCCTGCCGGCCCTCGCGGACGACCCGGCCGCGCCGGCCGCCGCGAGCCTCGCCGCCAAGACCCGGCGCCGCCGGGCCCTGGCCTATGTCCAGGCGGCGCCCATGGCGCTCGTCTTCGCGGCGTTCTTCCTCGTGCCGCTCCTGCTGACCCTCGTCGTCAGCTTCTGGGAGTATAACGAGTACGAGATCATCCCGTCCTTCACGGCGCAGAACTACCTCGACGTGTTCGACGGCTGCCTCAACGTCGCCGACCCCTGCACGACGGTCAGGACCTATCTCTCGACCCTGAAGTTCTGCGCGCTGACCTGGGCCATCACCCTGCCGGTCGGCTTCACGGTGGCGTATTTCGTCGCCTTCCACGTCCGCTCCGCGACGGTGCAGATGGCGCTGTTCCTCGTCTGCACGATTCCCTTCTGGACCTCGAACGTGATCCGCATGATCTCGTGGATCCCGCTGCTCGGCCGCAACGGCCTCGTCAACGGCAGTCTGATCGGGCTCGGGCTGATCGACCGGCCGATCGAGGGGCTGCTCTATTCCGATTTCTCCGTGGTGCTCGCCTTCGTGCACCTCGACACGGTCTTCATGATCGTGCCGATCTTCAACAGCATGGCGCGGATCGACCGCTCGCTGATCGAGGCGGCCCACGATGCCGGCGCCTCCGGCTGGCAGATCCTGTGGCACGTGGTGGTGCCCCTGACGAAGCCCGGCATCGCCATCGGGTCGATCTTCGTCATCACCCTGGTGATGGGCGATTTCGTCACCGTCGGCGTCATGGGCGGCCAGCAGATCGCCTCCGTGGGGAAGGTGATCCAGGTGCAGATGTCGGCGCTCCAGCTCCCCGCGGCGGCGGCGAACGCCGTGGTGCTGCTGGGCGCGGTCATGCTGATGATCGTCGCGATGACCCGGCTCATCGACCTGCGCAAGGAGCTGTAGGCCCGATGCGCGACCGCCCCCGCTCCCCCGCCTTCCATGCGCTCGCCGCGTTCTTCGCCCTCTTCGTCGCCTTCCTTTACGGGCCGACGCTGACGATCCTCGTGCTCAGTTTCCAGGGACCGCAGGGGGGTCTGACCTTCCCGATGAACGGCGTCTCGACCCACTGGTTCGGCAAGCTCTGGGCGGGGGTCGGCATCGTCGACATCTGGGGCGCCCTGTGGCGGTCCCTGCGCCTCGGCCTCGTGGTGATGGGGCTGACCGTCGGCATCGCCTTCTTCGCCGGCCTCGCCTTCCGCAAGCGCTTCGCCGGAGAGGGGGCCCTGTTCACCGTGGCGGTGGCGAGCCTGATCGTGCCCTCCATCGTCGTATCGCTGGGCATCGGGCTGGAATTCCGCCTCCTCGACGATGCGGTGAACGGCCTCGCCGCCGCGACGGGGTGGGGCTGGATGCAGGATCACGGCACCCTGATGGGGCTCTACACCTCGGCGCTCGGCGCCCACCTGACCTGGACCCTGCCCTTCGGCCTCCTCATCATGTTCGCGGTCTTCAACCGGTTCGATCCGGCCTACGAGGAGGCGGGGCGGGACCTTGGGGCGACGGGGCCGCAGATCCTGCGGCACGTGGTGGTGCCGATCCTCGGACCCTCGCTGGTCGGCGTCGCCCTCTTCGGCTTCACCCTGTCCTTCGACGAGCTTGCCCGCACCAGCCAAGCCATTGGCGGCCGCAACACCCTGCCGCTGGAATTGCAGGGCCTGACGACGACGGTGACGACGCCGGAGATCTACGCGCTCGGCACCCTCACCACGGCGATGTCCCTGGCCGTGATCGCCACCGCCCTGGCCGCGAGCCTGTTTCTCCAGCGGCGGAAGATGAAGCGTGGGTTGCGCCCCGGGTGAGGCTCCCGAAGCCATTCCCCCTTGCCGCCCGTGAAAGAGGGAAAGACCGGTGCGCATCCTCCTGCTCAATCCGAACACCACGGCCTCGGTCACGGACCTCGTGGCGGATCGGGTCGCGGCGGTCGTCGGCGACGCGGCGACGTTCGTGCCGGTGACGGCCCGGTTCGGCGCCGCCTACATCGCGAGCCGCGCGGCCATGGCGATCGCCGGGCACGCGGCCCTCGATGCCTTCGCCGCGCATGGGGAGGGCTGCGATGCGGTCCTGCTCGCCTGCTTCGGCGATCCCGGGCTGCTGGCGCTGCGCGAGGTATCCCCCGTGCCCGTCGTGGGGATGCTCGAAGCCTCCTGCCTCGAGGCGCGGAGGACGGTGGGGCGATACGCCATCGTGACGGGGGGCGCCCTCTGGAAGCCGATGCTCGCAGAGGCCGTCGTCGGTCTCGGGCTCGGCGCCGGCCTCGCCGGAATCAGGACGGTGGAGCGCACGGGCGGTGAGATCGCTGCGGACCCGGAGGGATCCTTGGCTGCCCTCGCGGCGGCCTGCCGGGACTGCGCGGACGAGGACGGGGCCGAGGCCGTCATCCTCGGCGGCGCGGCCTTGGCCGGTCTCGCGGCCCGGGTGCAGCCGCATGTCCCGGTGCCCGTCCTATGCTCGGTGGAGGCCGGGATCCGCGCGTCCCTCGTGGCGGCGGGCGCGCCCTCCCCGCGCCCGGTCCCCACGCCGATGGAGACCGTCCACCTCAGCCCACCCCTCGAACGCCTCCTCGGCCGCCGACCGCCGCGCTGAGCGGGCGAGGAGCGAGGCCGTCGGCGGCGCCGGACCCGGTGGGCACGATCCACATTCAGATCGCTTGAATTTAATCAAATCCGTGAGCATTGCTCCCGGGCAACAAATAACTTATTCAGATGTACTACCGAAATCGGATTGGACGCAAAGACCCGAGCGTTATAATGACGAAAGGTAAGCTGTCGCACGTCGGCTCCATCCTGGCAGCTTCACGCGGTGTAGCGATCTTCATTGCCGTCCTATGGCATGTGGACATCCTATTGTTTCGCTATTATCCGAACTACGTCATTCATGAATCGACCTTCAAGTTCCTCTGGCCGTTGCCTCTTCCACTATTCTTTTTCCTCACCGGCGTCTCATTCTCGCAGATCATCCAGAACAATCGCGTCGGGCTGGTCGCGAACGCGGTTGGAACATACTCATATCTCTATGTGATCTGGCTGCTCGTCTATCATCTATTCTTCCTGGCGATCGGCCACGAAGATTTTGAGTTAGGCCCTGTTGCGATCGTCAAGAGGATGCTTCTGCCGGCGCCCGAACTCTGGTTCGTCGCATGGCTTGCCTGCTGCTTGGCGCTCTGTACGGCGACGCGACGACTGCCCCGGGAAATCCAGATCGGCATGGCCCTGGGCATTGTCGTCCTCATCCCCAGCATAGGCTATAAGATATCGAATTTCGCGCTCTACAATGTGCTGTTCGTCTATCTTGGGGTCTTTCAGCGCGAGACTTTCCTTGCGTTCATCACGGTTCGTCCCGGCGTGACCTTCGCTGTCTGCGCACCGCTCTATGCCATCATCGCCGGCGTCATGATCCCGTCCGAGCCGTTCGCCCACCCGATGCTGGCGATCCTCCAGAGTACCCTGGGCATCTCCGCCGTGGTCGCCGGCCTCCGGCTCATCCACCAAACCAGGATCGTCGAAATGCTGGCGTGGCTGGGACGCAAGTCGTTCCAGATCTATATCTCGACCCCGATTTGGCTGAACTTGGACATCATGGTGCTGTCCCGGCTCTATCCCGCCGGGTCTCATCCGTCCGAGCACTTCGTGCAGGCGGCAACCCTGCCGCTCTGCATCGGCGTGTTCGGGCAGTCGATCCTGACGATCCACCTCATCGGCCGCCGGAGCTGGCTCCTCAGCCCGCCGGCCTCGATCCTTCGCCCGATCGAGGACGCCGTGGCCCGACTCCTCGCTCGGATCACGATCCCCTCCCTCGACGGCGCCCGAATGATCGGCCGCTTCTCGCGCCAACGCCCGGATGCGTGACCGGGAGACCCGCGCCGAACCCTGAAGCCTCCGGCTCTCGTCGCCGGCTCCGACCGTGGCGGTCACGTTGCCGGTGGACGCCAGGACATCGGATGGCGGGCCACCGTGCCTGCGTCTATCGGGGAGTGCCGGCGGCACCTTCACTGGTCCTCGGAGGCGCTCACCGCCTTCATGCGCATGAGCGTTCAAGCGTTTTCTTACGCCGAACCGGCATCCATTTCAGCGGAAGATGCACTAGTGCAGTGACGCACTCACTCCGTTCATGCGCCTCTGCCCTAGCCTTTTGCTTTTGCATCAATTTTTCCAGACTCGGCTGACGCCTCCGTCTGGATCGATGCACTAGTGCAGTAACGCACTCACTCCGTTCATGCGCCTCTGCCCTAGCCCTTCGCTTTTGCATCAATTTTTCCAGACTCGGCTGACGCCTCCGTCTGGATCGATGCATTAGGGGCCAGCCGGTGGATGCGCGGGCCGGGGGCGAGCAGGCGGCCGGAGCGGCGCCCCCGCCGATCAGCCGACGGCGACGCGCTGAGACGGGAGGCGCTCCGAGAGGCGGCGCAACAGGTAATCGACCTCCGCCCGCGCCTTGGCACCGAGGACGCCGCCCGGCTTGCGCTGGGCGTCCGAGGCGAGGATCCCGCGCCGCATCAGCACGTACTTGCGCACGGCCAGGCCCACGCCCTGTTGCTGCTCGTAGCGGAGCAACGGCAGGTGCGCGTCGAACACGTCGTGCGCCGCGTCCCGCTCCCCGGCCGCCTGGAGGCGCACGACCTCCACCAGCATCTCCGGGAAGGCGTAACCCGTCATCGCGCCGTCCGCACCGCGCTCCATCTCGAAGTCGAGGAACAGCCCGCCGTTGCCCGTGAGGATCGACAGCGGGCGGAGGCTGCCCTCGGCCTGGAACGCCCGCAGCGCGGAGATCTTCTCCAGCCCCGGCCAGTCCTCATGCTTGAGCATCACGCAGGAGGGATGCTCCTGCACGATGGCGCGGATCACGGACGGGGTCATCTGCACGGAGAGCGTGAGGGGATAGTCCTGGATGACGAAGGGCACGTCCGCGCCGACCGCCTCCACCGCGCCCCGGTAATAGGCCAGGATCTGCTCGTCCGTGCGCAGCGACGGCACCGGCGCGATCATCACGCCCGCCGCGCCCTTGTCCATCACGCCCCGCGCGAGCGAGCGCATGGCGGCGAAGCCCGGGGCGGAGACGCCGACGATGACCGGCTTGCCCATCCCCGCGATGAAGCGCCCGGCGATGGCCAGCGACTCCTCCGGTTCGAGCTTGGGGGCCTCGCCCATGATGCCGAGCACCGTCGCACCGTCCGCGCCGGCCTCGCGATAGGCGGCGACCAGACGGTCGATCGAGCCGTCGTCCACGCGCCCGTCCGGGTGGAACGGGGTCGGTGCGATCGGGAAGACGCCCTTGGCGTCGGCGGTCAGGCGCATGGGACGGGTTCCTGGATGCCGGTGCTCGTGTCGCCGCCGAAGCGGATCATGGAGCCGTCCAGGATAAATCGCCCGTTCGCAAGGACCGCGACCCTTTCGGCGTCGCGCTCTTCCCCAATTCCGTTCCGTTGGTCCGCACGGGGGCCGTCAGATCGCATTCGAGGTGGAGGATCGGCGCGCCGGAGGGGTCCCGAAGGGAGGCGCTGTCGTCGATCCCCGCGAGCACCGGCGCCCCTTCTCCCACCGCGCCGGGAAGGACATGGCGATGAGGACGATCTGGTCGGGCAACCCAGCAGCAGGGCGCGGGACAGGATCGCGGATCGCACGCGCAACGCCGTCCGCATGGCGGGACCTCGATGGTGGGCCGGCGCCGGATGCGTCGGCGGCGCCCCCACTCAGCAAAGCGCCGGCCAAACCGTGGGCGGGAGGTCCGGTCCACGTCACGCTGACGGCCGGGGGATCTCGCGATCGCCCGGCCGCCCACGGGGAGGGACGCCGCTCAGGCGGCGCGCACGGTGGCGAGGAAGCGGGCGACCTCGGCGCCGAGATACTCGGATTGCCGTGACAGTTCGGAGGAGGCCGAGAGCACCTGCCCGGCCGCCGCCCCCGTTTCCTCCGAGGCCTGCGCCACGCCGGCGATGTTGCCCGTGACCTCGTTCGTGCCCGCCGAGGCCTGCGCCACGTTGCGCACGATCTCCTGCGTGGCCGCGCCCTGCTCCTCCACCGCCGCCGCGATCGAGGTGGCCACGCCGCTGATCTCCCGGATCCGGGCCGTGATGCCCGCGATCGACGTGACCGCCGAGCCGGTCGAGGCCTGGATCTGCGCGATCTGCCCCGAGATCTCGCCGGTGGCCCGGGCGGTCTGCTCGGCGAGCGCCTTCACCTCGCTCGCGACCACGGCGAACCCCTTGCCCGCCGCCCCGGCGCGGGCCGCCTCGATGGTGGCGTTGAGGGCCAGGAGGTTGGTCTGGCCCGCGATGGTGGAGATCAGGCCGACGACGTCACCGATGCGGGACACCGCCGCACTGAGTTCCTGCACCCGAAGGCCGGTCTGGTCGGCCTCGTCCACCGCGAGGTGCGCAAGGCTCGCGGACCCATGCACCTGCCGGCCGATCTCCTGAACCGACGAGCCCAACTCCTCGGCGGCGGCCGCGACGGTGCCGACGTTGGAGGCCGCCTCCTCCGCCGCCGCCGCCACGGTGGTGGATCGCGCGGCGGTGTCCTGGGCGGTGGCGGTCATCTGCTGGGCGGTGGCCTGGAGTTCCGTGGCCGAGGACGAGACCATGCCGACGATGCCCACGACGGCGCCCTCGAATCCGTCGGCGAGCTCGATCATGGTGCGCTTCCGCTCGATGATGGCGGCCTCGTCGGCGCGGCGCTTGACCTCGGCCTCCTCGGCGGCCTTGCGGGCGACCATGACCTTGATGCCCTCCACCGCCTTGCCGACGGCGCCGATCTCGTCGCCCCGGGCCGCCTCCCGGATCTCGGCCCCGATCTCGCCGCGGGCCATCCGCTGAAGCACGCCCACGAGGCTGCCGAGCGGACGGACGATCTTGGCGACGACCGTGTAGACGCCGTAGGCGATGCTGAGGGTGGCGAGGACGAGCGCGGCCAGCAGCGCGAGGCGCGACCAGTTGGCGGTCGCCTCGGAGCGCTGGTACTCCGCTTCGGCTTCCCGGACCTGCAGGGCGCTCAGCTTGCTCAGCGTCGTGTTGGTGGCCTGCATACCCTTGAGCAGATCCGCATGCGTGGAGTCGAAGTTCGAGCCGGCGCCGGCCGCGGCGCGCCGGAGGATCTCGGCGATGATCGCGTCGTTCCGGTCGATCTGTCCCTGGAGATCCTTGGCGAGGACGGTCTCGTCCGGTGTCAGGGTGGTCGCCAGATAGTCCGACCATTCCGTGCGGAGCTTCGACAGATCGCGCTCGATCTTCTCCTTGGCCTGAGCCGGCTCGATCTGCTTGCCGCGCAGCATGCGCGAGGCATCGATCAGGTCGTCGTAGGCATCCCGGATGACGATGAATTGCCTGAGGCAGACGACACGGTCGTCGAAGACGGTCTTGAGACTCTGATGGCTCCAGTGAAGGGCGAAATTTCCCAGCGCCGCCGTCGCGAGCAGGACGAGGCCGAGGCCACCGAGCAACGAGATGAGACGTGACTTGATTGTCATTGTCGTGAGGCGAACCATGAGGCTCCCGAACCGGGGTCGGAGAGAGGCGAACCCGGGAACGGCCGTGAGCAGGTTGAGCGTGGTATAAGGAAAAGCATTAAGATAAGTTTTAGTGATTACTCAACGAACAACCGATGATGAGCGGATCGCGAACGTGTGATGGGCAGTGCAACGTTGCTTATACAACCATGAAGCGATGAAAGTACTCCGTGACGCCCGCGATCGAGGCCTTGATCGCGCGGTCTTCCATCATGGGTTGCGGTCGCGCTGCGAAGGCCGTTGATCGGGCACGGGTGCGCGTCATCTCGCCGCCGGCACGGCCCGCCCTCGGGGTGACGGCCGAGGACTGAAAAGAGCGACGCCCCTTTCCCAAGCCCGTGGGCCCTGGAAGCGGACGCACAGCACTGCCCGTGCGCCGACAGCAACGCTTTTGTCAGACTCTAGCGATAGTAGTCTTGACTAAAGAAAAGTGGATCAGGTCATAACGATGCTGGTGATCGCGAGCGGCAAGGCCAAGGCCGAGACGGTTCACCTGTCGGAGATCCTCGGCGCCCTGAGCCACGCCCTCGACCTCACGGAGGGGCAACCGGCCGGCCATTGCGTGCGGGCGACCTGGATCGGCGCCCACATCGGCCGGCAGTTGGGCCTGCCGGAGATCGAGCTCTGGGAACTCTACCATACGGTGATGCTGAAGGATTTGGGTTGTTCCAGCAATGCCGCCCGCATCTGTGAGCTTTATCTGTCGGACGACCTCAGCTTCAAGCGTGATTTCAAGACGGTCAGCGACAGCCTGCCCAAGGTCCTCGGCTTCGTCTTCTCGCACACCGGCCTCAAGGCGGGCTTGGCGGAACGGTTTCGGGCCGTCCTCAACATCTTGCAGAACGGCGGCGCGATCGTCGACGACTTGATCCAAACCCGCTGCCAGCGCGGTGCCGAGATCGCGCGGCAGCTTCGCTTCCCCGCGAGCGTGTGCGAAGCCATCCATGCCTTGGATGAGCATTGGAACGGCACGGGCCGACCGGACCGGCTCGCGGGGGCCGCGATCCCGCTCTACGCGCGGGTCGCCCTCCTCGCCCAGGTCGTGGACGTCTTCCATACGGCGGCCGGTCCCGACGCCGCGATCGCCGAGGTGAAGGCGCGCTCCGGCACATGGTTCGATCCGCAGCTCGTCGCATGCTTCGATCACGTCGCGGCCGATCCTGCCTTCTGGACGACGCTCGCCTCCCCGGAGGTCGAAACGGCCGTGTTCGCGCTGGCGCCCGCAAGTCCCATCGTCGTGGACGAGGATTACCTCGACGACATCGCCCGCGCCTTCGCCCAGATCATCGACGCCAAGAGCCCCTTCACCTCCGGTCATTCGGAGCGGGTCGCCGTCTACGCCGACATGATCGCGGCCGAACTCGGCTACACGGTGGAGCGCCGGCGCTGGTTGAAGCGCGCGGCGCTCCTGCACGACGTCGGCAAACTGGGGGTCTCGAATGCGATCCTCGACAAGAACGGCAAGCTCGACGATGCCGAGTGGCGCGACATGCGCAACCACGCTTCGCTCTCGGAGACGATCCTCAACCGCGTGGCTGCGTTCCACGAGATGGCGCGGATCGGCGGCGGTCATCACGAGCGCCTCGACGGCAAGGGGTATCCGCGGGGGCTGAAAGGGGATGCGATCGCCCCCGAGACCCGCATCGTATCGGTGGCCGACGTGTTCGATGCCCTGACCGCCGACCGTCCCTACCGGACGGCGATGACGCTGGAGAAGGCCCTCGGCATCATGCGGGCCGACCTGGGCCAAGCCTTCGACCCGGTATGCTTCGCGGCCCTGGAGCGGGCCTTGGCGACCATCGAGGGCGATCTCGCCCGGGCCGCCTGAACGGCTCCGGCGACGCGCGTCGCCGGCTCGCGCCCGTCAACCTTGAACAGCCACCGCCCCCTACGCCTTCAGCACGATGATCGCGCGCACCGCGTGTCCGCAGGCTCGCGACCCGACGAAGGTCCGGTACAGCGCGTCGACGAGGCGGACCAGCATGTGACAATTCCTGAAGCTGCGCGGTAATCGATCTGGCTGGAAGGCGACGCCGCCAGGGCTCACGTCCTTCCCGCGTGGGGAGAATGACCGATGCCGCCGGCCAGGGCCTCAAGGTTTTAGGTCGAAGTTTATACAACCATTATTTCATCTCTAGGTTGTAGTGTCCGGCGGAGGTCGAAGAGGTGGGGCACCCCGACCTCGACCATGGGGCCAGCGGCGGCCCGAACCCGCTCCGAAGTGAGAAACCGGAGCGTATCCTGTGATCCTCGGCTCACGGAAAACGCTCTCATCCACTGCGTCCGCCGCATTTTCCTGCGCCGAACCGGCATCCGCTTCGGCGGAAGATGCTCCAGCCACCGCGTTGCGTTCGGAGGGCCGTTCATGTCCGGCCGACCAGGCACGTGACCGGGTGAATGGGTCGCAGATCGACGGATCGCCTTCGGGACCGATGTGAGGGTCAGGATCGAACCGAGGGGTGAGATGGGGATATCGTTCATCAGGGCCGTTCTCTGCGGCGCCTCGCTCTGCCTTGCCGCCCCCCTCGCCGTCGCGGAGGATGGGGGTCAGACGATCGCCAGCGAGGGCGATTGGGTCCTCAGGAAGGTCGCGGGTTCGGCGAACGGCGACGCCCCCTGCATTCTCACCCCGAAGACGCGATCGCGGATCCAGATCGTCGGCGACCGGCTCGAAGTGACGGGCCTGCCGAAGAACTCGATCTTCAATTATCAGTATCGCATCGACGACGAACCGGTTTCGAACGTGCAGTTTCCCACGGCGCGGATGCAGGAAGCCGGCGCCATCTCGCTGACGGGCGATGTTTTCGGGCGAATCCTGAACGGCCGACGCTTCAGCCTCCGCTTGCTCGACAAATGGCACGAGGCCATCACGGAGGAGATCAGCCTGTCCGGCCTGCGCGCCCTCCACGACAGGCGCACGAACGCCTGCCGATAACCTCTGCCCTCACGGATTCCGCTGACGTCGCCGTGGGCGACGGGGGCCGCGTGCGAGCCTCACAGGCCCATGCGCCGCCGGACGAGGAGGAGGCAGGCGAAACTCACGCTTGCCGCGAACATCAGGAAGTAGCTCGCGGCGAGCGGCGTATGTGTCAGGGCGATCAGCCCCTCGATCCAGAACGGCGCGAAACCGCCGAACAGCGTCACGCCGACATTGTAGCTGAGGTTCATGCCGGCGCTGCGGGTGCGCGTGGGGAAGATCTCGGCCATGAGCGCCGGCAGGGCCGCGCTGTAGCTCGCCTTGAGGATACCGATCAGGGCGAGCACCGGTACGATGACGAGCAGCGTGGGGAACGCGATCAGGAGGGCGAAAGCCGGCAGCATCAGGACGAAGACCGCGATCACGATGAGCCGCATGATCGGCGTCCGGCCGACCGTGTCCGACCAGTGCCCGACCACCGGCGCGACGGTCATCAGCATGACCGCGCCGACGAACGAGGCGGCGAACCCGATCCAGGGCGGCAGGCCGAGCTGCGTGACGGCGTAGGTCGGGGTGTAGCTGATCATGTAGTTCAGGGCCGTCGAGGTGGCGACGAGGCCCGTGGCGAGCAGCAGGTTCGGCCATTGCCGCACGAAGAGGTCCCGGGCGGGGGCGTCCGCCTCCCGGGCCGAGGCTTCGAAGTCCGGCGTCTCCGGGAGGTTGCGCCGGATGTAGAGGCCGACGGGCCCGATCAGCAGCCCGAACGCGAAGGGCAGCCGCCAGCCCCAGGCCGCGATCTGGTCCTGGGTCAGGGCGGCGCTCAGGAGGAATCCGGCCAGGGCGGCGAGGACGCTGGCCAGCCCCTGGCTGGCGAACTGGAAGCTCGCGAAGAACCCTTTGCGGCCGGAGCCCTGCTCCACCATGAACGCGGTCGAGGCGCCGAACTCGCCCCCCACCGAGAACCCCTGGATCAGCCGCGCCACCAGCACGCCGACCGAGGCGAGGACGCCGATGGACTCGTAGGTCGGCATCACCACCATCATCGCGGTGCCGATCATCATCAGGCCGATCGACAGCGTCAGCGCCGGCTTGCGGCCGACCTTGTCGGCGTAGAGCCCGAGCACGACCGCCCCGAGGGGACGCATCAGGTACGAGACGCCGAAGCTCCCGAGCGCCAGCAGCAGCGAGACCGAGGGGTTGCTGCTGGGGAAGTACAGTTTCGAGATGGCGGTCGCGAAGTACAGGTACAGGGTGAGGTCGTAGAATTCGAGGGCGTTGCCGATCGAGGAGGCGACGACAGCCCGGATCATCCGCGACCGGTCCGGGGGTGTCGCGGGGGCGGATACGGCCGACGATGACATGATGCTTACGATCCCGGATCGTCAGAAGCCGCCCGCTTGGCCATCCTTGCGGGGGTCGGAGCCGCTCACGTAGCCGCCGTCGAGGCGGCGGACGAGCTGGGCGCCGCCGAAGCCGAAGGCGGAGTCCGGCGGCTCGCGGATGAGGTCGTGGCCGAGCGCCTCGAGGTCGGACAGGACGGGAGCCGGGAACGCGGTCTCGACCGCGACCTGCCGCCCGGCGACGTGGCGCCAGCGCGGGGCGTCCGCCGCCGTCTGCACATCCTGGTTCCAGAGCTGCGTCCGCACGAGGATCTGCACGTGTCCCTGGGCCTGGATCGGCCCGCCCATGCAGCCGAAGGCCATCAGCGGCGCCCCGTCCCGCATGACGAAGCCGGGGATGATGGTGTTGAACGGCCGCTTGCTCGGGCCCACGACGTTGGGATGGCCCTCGGCCAGGGTGAAGCCGAAGCCGCGATTCTGCAGGCTGATGCCGGTCCCCGGGACCACCACGCCGGAGCCGAAGCCCGCGTAGTTCGACTGGATGTAGGACACCATCATGCCCTCGGCGTCGCCCGTGGCCAGGCACACCGTCCCGCCCTCGTGCGGGGCGCCGGCCCCGAACACCTGCGCCCGGGTCCGGTCGATCAGGGCGGCGCGGGAGGCGAGGTAGCCGGGGGCGAGCATCTGCGCCGGCGTCACCCGGGTCATGTGCGCCACGTCGGCGGCGTAGGCGTAGACATCCGCGAAGGCGAGCTTCATCGCCTCGATCTGGAGATGGATCGCCCCGGCGCTGTCCGGCGGCAACTCCTCCAGCCCGGTGGCCTTGAGGATGCCGAGCGCCATCAGGGCGGCGATGCCCTGCCCGTTCGGGGGGATCTCGTGCAGGCTCACGCCGCCGAAATCTTGGGCGAGGGTGCCGCACCAGTCGGCCTGGTGCCCGGCGAGGTCGGCCTCGTCGAGGACGGCCCCATGCTGGCGGGCGAAGTCCGCCATCCGCTGGGCCAGCGCCCCCCGATAGAAGGCCTCGCCGTGCGTCTCGGCGATGGCGCGCAGCGTGCGGGCATGGCCGGGGGCGCGGAAGAGTTCCCCCGCCGCCGGGGCCCGTCCGCCGGGCATGAAGGTGTCGGCGAAGCCCGGCTGGTCCTTCAATTCCGCCGCGCCGCGCCGCCAGAGTTCGGCGATGACGGGCGAGACCAGGAAGCCGCCCTCGGCGTAGCCGATCGCCGGCTCGAACAGCCGCTCGAAGGGGAGCCGGCCGAAGCGACGGGACAGTTCCACCCAGGCCGAGACGGCACCGGGCACCGTGACGGTCTCCCAGCCGCGCACGGGGAACGAGGAATGCCGGGCGAAGCGCTCGGGCGTCCAGGCCGCCGGCGAGCGCCCCGAGGCGTTGAGCCCGTGAAGCTGCCCCTCCGCCCACAGGACGCAATAGGCGTCCGACCCGATGCCGTTGCCGGTGGGCTCGACGACCGTGAGGGTGATGGCGGCCGCCAGCGCGGCGTCGAGGGCGTTGCCGCCCTGCTCCAGCATCCGCAGGCCCGCCTGGGTCGCCAGCGGCTGCGACGTGGCCACGAGGTTGCGGGCGAAGACCGGGGACCGACGCGATGCGTAGGCCGCATCATGGCGGAATCTCATGATCAGCCTCGGGCTTGGGGTGGAGATGCCTCAACCTAGCATAGCAAATCGCGGACCCGACGGGTCATCCGCCCCCGCCGGGGAACGACCCCCTCACGTGTTTGCGATCAGGGGACCCCCGCCGTGCCACGCCGTCATCGGCGTTCCGAGGACGGGCTGCACCCGAAATGCGACCGGTAGCTCCGGGAGAAGTGGGCCGTACTGGAGAAGCCGCAGGCGGTGGCGATCTCGCCCACCCTGAGGGGGCTTTGCCGCAGCAGGCGTCGGCCGTGTTCGAGGCGGATGGCCCTGTACTGCGCCGAAAACCGCACCCCGCGTTTGTCGAGGAAGAGGCGATCGAGGTGCCGCTCGCTGACCGAGGCGAGGCGGGCCATCGCGCGACGGGAGAGCGGGGCGTCCACCGTCTTCTCCATCGTCTCCAGGACGGTGAGCAGGCCCGGGTGATGGACTCCGTAGCGCTCCGCCGTGGATCCGCGCTGGGAATCCGTCGCGGCGCCGACCGCCGTGTGGAGGAACCAGTCCGAGACGCGGCGGGCGAAGGCCGCGCCCATGCGTTCGGCGATGAGCGCATGGGCCATGTCGAGGGGCGCGACCCCGCCCCCGCAGGTCAGGCGGTCGGCCTCGACGACGTAGCGCGCCCGGGTGAGGCGCGTTCGGGGAAAGGCTTCGAGGGCGGCCCCCGCGTAATCCCAGTGGATCGCCATCGCACGGTCCGTCAGCAGCCCCGCCGCGGCCACCACGTAGGGCCCCCCGGAGATGCCGCCGATGCGCACGCCGAACCGGGCCAGGCGGCGCAGGGCGGCGTGGATCGCGGGCCTGTCCCAGCCGGTCGGCTCCCCGCCCGCCACCACGAAGACGGTGTGCAGTTGACCCCGCTGGCGGGGCAAATCCTCCGTCGGGACCTCCACCCCGGAGGACGACACGACCCGTCCCTGCTCCTCCCCGAAGTAGCGCAGGCGATAGAAGGTTTGGCCGGACAGGATGTTGGCCGCCCGGAAGGGCTCGCAGGCGCCGGCGAAGGACAGGAGCGCGAAGCCCGGAATGAGGATGAAGCCGATCTCCTGCGGCCGATCTCCCTGCGCCGGGCGCCCCTCCCCCGTCATCGCTGCCCCACCTCAGCCCACCCGTGCAAGAAAGCGTCTGTCGCGGACAAACACAACCGTGGGAACGGGGCATTCTGGCGACGATACGCCCCTGTGTCTCGAGACCGTTCCCGGATGCCCGGCCTCCCCGTTCCTCCCCCGCGCCCGATGAGCACCCGATGAGCGCCCGGTTCGATGTCGCGGTCCTCGGCCTCGGGGCCATGGGCAGCGCCGCCCTCTACCAACTCGCCAAGCGGGGCGTCCGGGTGGTCGGGATCGACCGCTTCGCCCCGCCGCACGCCCTCGGGTCGAGCCACGGCGAGACGCGGATCACCCGTCAGGCGGTGGGTGAGGGCCAGGATTACGTGCCCTTCGTCACCGCCTCGCACCGCATCTGGCGGGAACTGGAGGCGGCGACCGGCGACACCCTGTTCAACGCCTGCGGCACCCTCGTCATGGCGCCGGGGCACGGCGTGTCCTCCCACCACGGCAAGCCGGACTTCGTCGGGCGCTCGATCCGGGCGGCCGGGGACGCGGGCATCGCGCACGAGGTGCTGGACGGCGCCGAGGTCGCCCGCCGCTTCCCGCAATTCCTCCACCTCGCCGGCGACGAGAAGGCCTATTACGAGCCCGGCGGCGGGTTCGTGTACCCGGAGCGCTGCATCGCGGCGCAACTGCGCGGCGCGGCCGAGGCGGGGGCCGACATCCGAACCGGCCGCGCGGTGACGGCCCTGCACCAGGACGAGGACGGGGTCCGCATCGAGACCGGCGACGGCCCGATCCGCGCCGACCGCGCGGTGGTCGCCGCCGGCGCGTGGACAGCCCCGCTGCTCGGCCCCCCCTTCGACCGGCTGCTCACGGTCCGGCGTCAGCTCCTGCACTGGTACGCGCTGGCCGACGAGTCCGCTTACGGACCGGATTCGCCGGTCTTCATCTGGATGTACGGCTCGGGCGACACGGATTACCTCTACGGTTTCCCGCCCCTGCCGGGGGATGGGGCGATCAAGGTCGCCACGGAACAGTACAGCACCACGACCACCGCCGATTCCGTCGAGCGCCACGTCGGGGCGCGGGAATCCGACGAGATGTACAGGCTCCGCGTCGAGGGCCGGCTCGCCGGCACGACACCGGAGGTCGTGCGGGCGGCGGCCTGCGTCTACACGGTGACGCCGGATCGCGGCTTCATCATCGACCGGCATCCCGGCATGGACCGGGTCCATGTCGTCTCGGCCTGCTCCGGCCACGGCTTCAAGCACTCGGCCGGCATCGGCGAGGCGGTGGCGGCCGAACTCGCCGGGGGTCCCGGGCGGATCGACCTCGCCCCCTTCTCCCTCGCCCGCTTCGGCTGAGGCACCGGGTGTGGCTCGTGGATTGCTAAGAACCGTGCCAAGATCAGCCCCCCGGAGCAGGACCGACCCGATGCGCCAGACGATCCGCACCCTTCTCGGAACCGGGGCGCTCGCGACCCTCGCCGCCCTCTCGCTCATCCCGGCGACGGGTCCGGCCGGGGCCGCCGACGGCATCGAGGCGATCAAGCAGCGGGGCACGCTGATCGTCGGCACGAAGGCCGATTACCGGCCCTTCGGCTTTCGCGACCCGAGCGGCGCGATCATCGGGCTGGAGCCCGATCTCGCCGCCGACATCGCCAAGCGGCTCGGCGTGAAGCTCGAACTGGTGCCGGTGGTCTCGGCCAACCGGATCGAGTTCCTGCAACAGGGCAAGGTGGACATGCTGATCGCCACCCTGTCGGACAAGCCGGAGCGCCGCCGCGTCGTGCAGGCGATCGACCCGCAATACTATTCGGACTTCGTGAACGTGCTGCTGCCGAAGAATTCCGGCATCACCGACTGGGCGCAGCTGAAGGGCAAGCCGCTCTGCGCGACCTCGGGGGCGTGGTACAACAAGGATGTCGCGCGCACCTATGGGGCGGAGATCGTCGCCTTCGACGGCTCGGAGAAGCCGCTCTTCGCGCTCAAGCAGGGCAATTGCCTGGGCTATGTCTACGACCAGAGCATGCTCCAGGGAAAGCTGCTCGACGAGGACTGGAAGGCCGCCTACGCCCTGCCGCTGAAGGGCATCCTCGATGCCCCGTGGATGATGGCGGTGGCGCAGGGCAACACCTCGCTCCAGGCGGTGGTCGAGGCCGCGACCAAGGATTGGATGAAGACCGGCTTCATCGTCGAGGAAGAGAAGAAATGGGGCATCGAGCCGACGAGCTACTCGAAGGCGATGCACGAGAAGTACAAGAACGCCACCAATTGAGGATGGCCCGCCCGACGAACCCGAACGCCGGACCGCCATGATCGAGGCCATCCAGGAATGGTTCCGGCATCTCTACGAGACCACGGGCTTCAATTTCACGGTCTTCTACGATCCGTATGACTGGGACCGCTACGTCGCCGGCCTGCGGACGACGCTGCTGCTCGCGGTCGCCACCATCCTGGCGAGCCTGGTCATCGGCGCGGTGGGGGCGCTCCTCCAGAGCGGGCCGTCGCGCCTGCTCCGGGGGCTGGTCAACGGCTTCGTCGTGGTCTTCCGCAACACCCCGCCGCTGGTGCAGATCTTCTTCTTCTACTTCGGCCTCGGCACGCTCCTGCCCGACCTGCGGACGGCCGACGGCCTGCGCGTGCCGATCCTCACCAACGTGCAGTGGGCGATCGTCTCCCTCTCGCTCTTCGCTGGCGCCTTCAACGTGGAGATCTTCCGCTCCGGGATCGAGGCCGTGCCCAAGACCACCATCGAGGCCGCCGAGGCGCTGGGCTACACCCGGCTGAAGGCCTACCGCCACATCGTCCTGCCGCTCGCCCTGCGGGTCTGCCTGCCGGCCCTCAACAACAACCTGATCAACCTCCTCAAGACCACGACGCTGGCCTACGCCATCGCGGTCCCGGAGACGCTCTACGCGGTCAAGCAGATCTGGTCCGAATCGCAGAACGTGCTGGAGATGATGCTCGTGCTGCTCGCGACCTACGCCGTCCTCGTCGGCGTGCTCGTGTGGATCATGCACCGCTGGGAGCGCGCCCTGCGCATCCCCGGATACGGCCGATGAGCGCGGCGGACCCGCAACGCCCCGGCACCCTGCCGGTGCTCCTGCCCTTCGCGCTGTCGCGGACGCCCGCGCCCGCGCGGCTGCGGCCCGTCCATGGCTGGCTGCTCTGCGGGCTCGCGGCGCTGGCCCTCCCGGCCTGGGCGCAGGGCGGGGCCGCCGCGCTCTCGCCGCTGGAGGTGGTGATCCGGTGGGTGCCGCTGCTGCTGACGGGCTTCGCCTTCAACGTCGCGATCTCCCTGGTGGCGATGGCGATCGGCACGCTGGCCGGCCTCGGCCTGGGCCTCGCCATGCTGGCCGAGAGCCGGTGGGTCTCCGGGCTCGCGTGGTGCGTCACGCAGGTCTTCCGCAACGTGCCCTGGCTCGTGCTGCTGTTCTTCGTGATGTTCCTAGTGCCGTTCCAGATCACGGTATTGGGCGTGCGCGTGCCGCTGCCCGATTGGCTGAAGGCCACCTTCGGCTTCAGCCTGCCGGTGATGGCCAACGTCGCCGAGATCGTGCGCGGGGCGGTGCGGTCCGTGCCGAACACCCAATGGGAGGCCGCCGAGTCCCTGGCGTTCACGCGGCGGCAGACCCTGTGGCGGATCATCCTGCCGCAATGCGTGAAGCGGATGCTGCCGCCGTGGATGAACGTCTACTCGCTCATCGCCATGGCCACCGTGCAGGCCTCGATCGTCGGCGTCACCGAGATGCTGACCCTCACCGCGCAGGTTCACGCCGCCGAGGGCGGGCGGCCGGAATTGTTCGCCCCGCTCTACGGCTTCGCCCTGCTCTGCTTCTTCCTCTACTGCTACCCGATCGACCGGCTCACCGCCCGCCTGGAACGTCGCTTCGAGACCCGTTGAGCATGACGCGCGCGACCCCCGACGGACCCTCGGCCCCGGCCTGGACCCCCGATCACCCGATCGTCCGCCTCCGGGACGTCCGCAAGTCCTTCGGGACCTTCGAAGTGCTGAAGGGCATCAGCCTCGATGTGGCCAAGGGCGAGGTGGTGTGCATCATCGGGCCCTCGGGCTCCGGCAAGTCGACGCTGATCCGCTGCATCAACGCCCTTGTGCCGGTCAGCGGCGGGTCCATCACGGTCGAGGGGATCGAGGTCACCGATCCGAAGCTCGACAAGCTGGCGCTGCGCCGGAAGGTCGGCATGGTGTTCCAGCAGTACAACCTGTTCCCGCACAAGACCGCGCTGCAGAACGTGATGATGGCGCCTCTCCACGTCCTCGGCCAGGACAAGCGCGAGGTGGAGGGCCGCGCCCGCGCCCTGCTCGCCAAGGTCCGCCTCGCCGGCAAGGAGGACGCCTATCCGGGGGAGCTGTCCGGCGGGCAGCAGCAGCGCGTGGCCATCGCCCGCTCGCTAGCCATGCGGCCCGACGTGATGCTGTTCGACGAGGTCACCGCCGCCCTGGATCCCGAGACGGTGAAGGAGGTGCTGGTGACGATCCGCGAACTGGCGGAGGAGGGCATGACCTGCATGCTCGTCACCCACGAGATGAACTTCGCCCGGGACGTGGCCGACCACATCTACTTCACGGATCGCGGCGTGATCGTGGAACACGGCGCGCCCGCCACCTTCTTCGCCTCGGCCCGGGACGAGCGCACCCGCCGGTTCCTCTCGCAGGTGCTCTGAGCCTCCCCCGATGGGAGGGATCGAGCGGAACCGGCGCCTCGGTTTCATCGACCGGCGGCCCGAAGGACCTTTGCGAGCGACGTCCCGTGGGCCGACCGGCCGAGGGTGGGAACGGAGGCTCGGCAAGCAGGCGATGAAGCCGTCGTCAGCGCGGTGTCGGCAGGGTCCGCCGGGGAAACAGGAAGACGTGCGGCTGGCCCGCCATCCCGCCGGAGGAATGCTTTGCCGGCCGCTGCGGACGGCAGGGATGGGACGGCCGGTTTGGTGGGGCCGTCAGTTGATGATGCGTCCCGACCGCTTCACCACCTCCTGGGTCGCTATGATGGCCCGCCCCACGGCCCATAGGAGGGTATCGACGGCGACCCGCAGAGCGGAGCCCTCCTGTTCGCCGAGGGCATCGATCACCTGCCGGGCCTCCAGCGTGAGAGCCGCGACGTGGTTCAGGGACGCGCCGTCGCCGTCGGGGGCAAAGAACAGGGCCCGGTCCTCGACCTGCCCGTCCATCTTGCTCTCGGTGATGTCGATGATGATGCCCCGGCCGGTCATCACCCCGGTGGTCCGGTCCCGCTCGTAGCGCCCCCTGGCGAGGACCCACCGGCGGTCGGTCGGCGTCGGCTGGGTGCGGAACTCGATGACGTACAGGCCACCGGAGGTGCGGACACGATGCAACTTCTCGTCGAGTGCCACGCGGTCTTCGGGCACCACCGCCCGAACGTAGCTCGCCAACGGCAACCCGATCGCCGCCTCGTGGGGATCGACCCCGAACAGCGCCGCCAGGGTGGCGTCCACACGGGTTCGATCGTTGTCGAAATCCGTTTCCCACACACCCACTTGCGAGGCGCTGAGCGCTTCGGGAATGAAGGAGAGCAGGGGGTGGGCGGCGGGTTCCGACATGCCTGGGCGCCTCAGAAGCTTGGCGTTGCTCAGATCTCAAAGCACCATAAGCGGGAGGCGGTTCCCGGGCAAATTCGCCCCAGGAACGATCGTCAGTCCCAGTGCAATGCAACCTAGGGATGAATGTAAGGACGAGCCGGTGGACTCGTTTCCCCCAACGCCCGACTACGCTGGCGACGAAGCTGACGATCCCCCCGGATGCGACGCGACCCCGGAGGACGCCCTGGCCACCCTCCGCCGGGCGATGCGGGCCAGCCCGTGAAGGGACGCCCACGGGGCTGGGCTCCGTCGGATTGATTCTTCGAGCACTCTCCGCCGAGGTGGATGCCGTCCGGCGCAGGACAATGCGGCGGAAGCAATGGATCAGAGCGTTTGCGGTGATCCAGGGACGACGGAGAACGCTCTAGATGTTCTCCCGCGCGGACTGCTCGGCGCAGGCCTTCGCCACGTCCGAGATGGACAGGCTCGAGTGGCCGGCGGTCTTCGACGTGTCGTCGAGGCAGGAGCGCACGCGGTCCCGGGAGGCATCCCCGCCACCGGCGGCGTCCAGCTTGCGGAGCAGGGTGTCCTTGTCGGCGGACGAGGCTCCGGCCCAGGCTTGCATCGTGTCGCCACCGCTCAGCGCGAGGGCGGGTGTTGCCAGGGCGAGGAGCGCGAGGACACCGAGGGGGAGGAAGCGCATCGTTGCAGCCTTGAACGACAGGGTATCCACGCCTGTTCGCGGGGGATGCCGGGAGGGCCGGAGCCCAGGCCCGGGAACAGGAGAACCTGACGTTCAACTAGGGGCCGAAGCCCCGGGGCGGATCGCCGACGCCTTGGGGCAAAAACGCACAGCGCGCCCTAGATGGACGGGCCGCCCCGCGCGACGCGGGATCCCGTCACCGCGCCGGGCGGGTCCGGGCGGTGAGCTTGTTCCCGTCCGGGTCGCGGAGGTAGGCCACGAAAACCCCGTTCGGGCGTTCCGTGGGGGGGCTCTCGATGGCCGTGCCACCCCGCGCCACGCCGGCGCGATGCCACGCGAGGACATCCTCCCGGCTCGCCGCCGCGAGACCGATCGTCCCGCCGTTGGCGGCGGTGGCTCGCCCGCCGTCGATGGGTTTGGTGATCATCAGGCACCCGCCCCCGTGGGAGTAGATCAGCCGGCCCCTGGCATCCCTCTCGCCGGGCCCGCCGCCCAGGGCGGCGAAGGTGGCATCGTAGAAGAGCCGGGCCCGCTCCAGGTCGTTGCTGCCGATCATGACGTGCGTGAACATGCCTCGTCTCCGCATCGAGGGGGTCGCGGCTTCGGCGCGCCCCCCGGTTTCACCCGTCGCGACGGCCCGCCGCCCGTCCGCCCAGCCGGGGGGACAGGGCGAGGATGAGCGGCACGACCGCCAGCGCCGTGACGGCGGCGGCGACGGCGGCCCCACCCGGCCCGACGACATCGCCCAGCGGGCCATACAGGAGGGGCGTCGCCAGCGCGCTGCCCCCGAGGGTGTACGTGTAGAACACCGCGAAGGCCCGCTCGATCTGCCCGTGGGGCGCGAGGTCCGGCACCGTCCCGTAGAGGACGGACGACGTGCCGTTCAGCATCAGGCCGAGCAGCGGCAGGACGGCGAGGGCGGGGGTCAACGGCAGTGCGACGACGGCCAGGATCGCCGCCGCCGTGCCGACCTCGGTGGCGATCACGCAGCGGGTCACGCCGATCCGCTCGCCCAGGCGGCCGAAGGCGGCCTTTCCCAGGGCGCCCCCGATGGCGACCAGGGCGAAGGCGATGCCGACCAGCGACAGCCCCGCTCCCTTCCCCTGAAGCAGGAACGGCAGGTAGATCAGGAAGGCCGGGCGCGCGGCGTTGTCGAGCATGCCGATCGCCACGAGGAGGCCGAAGCCCGTCCGGCCCGTGGGATGCTCCGTGCCCCCCGCACCGGCCACCGCGCGCCGCCGGGTGGGCGGGGCGGGCGCACGGGGCAGCAGGAACGCCACCGCGAGCGCGACGGCCACGCCCCCGCCGGCCATCAGCCACAGGACCGGCCGCCAGTCGGCGCGGGCGAGGAGGAAGCCGACGAGGGGCGGCAGGGTCGCCTTCCCGAGATCCCCGGTGAAATTGTAGGTGCCGAGCGGGCCCCTCGCCGCGCTCCCGTAGGCGCGGGCGATGACCGCTGAGGCCAGCGGGTGCTGGGTGCTGCTTCCCGCCCCCGACAGGGCGAGGGCGATGCAGAGGCCGGTGAGCCCGCCCGATGCGCCGGCGAGGCCATAGCCCCCCGCGCCGAGCAGGGTGCCGAGGGTGAGCACGGCGCGGGCGCCGAACCGGCGGGCGAGGGCGGTCGCGGGCATCTGCAACCCGGCCAGCGCCCCGACATAGAGCGAGCGCAGCACCGCGAGGGCGATGTAGCCGAGGCCGAACTCCGCCTGCCAGACCGGCAGGAGCACGAAGATCATGTCGGTGTAGCCGTCGTGCAGGGCATGGTTGAGGCCAACCACGGCGAGGGAGCGCCGGGCCTCCCCCGCCGCCGCTCTCGGAATGGCCGGCGGATCGAGGGGCCCGGCCGGGGATGGTGGGGGGCGGGTGAGCATGGCCCGGAGGATGATCCCCTCCCCGCCACCCGACAAACGCCTTATGCTGACCCTCACGTGAGGAAAGCTGACGCATGCATCGCCGCCTCCCGCCGCTCAATGCGTTGAAGGCCTTCGAGGCCGCCGGCCGGCATGCCAGCTTCACCCGGGCGGCGGAGGAGTTGCGCGTCACCCACGGGGCGGTCAGCCGACACGTGCAGGCGCTGGAGGCGTGGATCGGTACGCCGCTGTTCGAGCGTCACAACCGGCGGGTCGTCCTCACCGAGGCAGGGCGGAGCTATCTCCCCGAGATCGGCGCGGCCCTCGACCGGATGGCGCTGGCCACCGCCCGGCAGGTGGAGCGCGGCCACGCGCAGATTCTGCACGTGAACGCCCTGGCGACCTTCACATTGCGCTGGCTCATCCCGCGCCTGTCCGCCTTCCAGCGCAGCCATCCGGCGGTGGAGATCCGGCTCACCACCTCCAATGTGCCCCTCGCCCGGATCGTCGAGCCGTTCGACATCGCGATCCGGGGCGGACCGGACGCCCGGCCGGGCACCGTCGGGCGGCCGTTCCTCAGCGAACGGCGCATCCCCGTTTGCAGCCCGGCGCTGAGGCGGCACGGGCCGTTGCGCCAGCCCTCCGACCTCGCCGGCCACACGCTGCTGCACGCCGCGACCCTGCCCGAGGTCTGGCCGCACTGGTTGCAGGCGGCGGGCGTGCCGCACCTCAAGCCGCAGGCGTCGGTGACGCTGGAGCACTTCTACCTGACGCTCCAGGCCGCGCTGGACGGGCTCGGCGTGGCCATGGGGCCGGAACGGCTGATCGCCGACGACGTGGCCTCGGGCCGGTTGATCCTGCCGTTCGACGGCCCCGCGCTGCCGGCCCGCAGCTACCACGCCTACGTCCCCGAGGCCCGCGCCGACCAGGCGGCGGTCCGCGCCTTCTGCGACTGGCTCGCGACGGCCGCCTGACCGGCGGGATGGGGAAACCTGTCCGGCGCCCTCGATAGCCGGGCCGTTCCGGGCGGGGCGCAGGCCCGGGCTACCCCTGGGGACGCCGACGGGCTAGACGCCCGGACCTCTCTCAGCGCGGGTCCCCACATGCGCCGGTTGCTTCTCATCAGCCTCGCGGCCGCCCTGATCGCGGCGGGGGTGCTGGTCTTTCAGTTCATGCCGCGCGGCGGGCGCAGACCCGACACCGCGGCCCCGCAGGCGACCGCCGAAAGGTCGGTCCGCTCCATCCCCACCCGCCCGCAGGAGTCCCCGCCCCCCGCGCAGGCCCCGGCCGGCGCCGCGAAATCCCCCGACGTGCTGGGCGACGTCTCCCGCACCCTCGGCGAGTTGCGGACCCGGGAGGCGGCCGAGGACGGCGCCCGCCCCGCGACCACTCCCGCCCAGACCACTTCCGCCCAGATCGCCCCTGCCCAGATCACCCCTGCCCAGATCACCCCTGCCCAAGTGGAGGCCTTGAGGGCGCAGGCCGAGCGCCGCCACGTGCGGCCGGTGACGCGGATGACCTTCCCGGTGGAGCCCGGCACGGTGGTCCCGCCCCAGGTCTTCCTGCACCCCATGCCCCCCGAACTGGCCGGGCTCTCGCCCCCCGACGATCCCCTCGGATTCATCCAGGTCGGCGACAGGTTCGTCCTGGTGGGAACGGTCTCGCGCCGCATCGTCGCCGCCTCGAAGGGCTGAGGGACACCGCCCGCCGGCCCGTCGCCCCCCCGAGGGCAGAGTTAACGGTTGGTTGACCAAATCCCCGCAATGCGAAGGATCACAGCGATCCGGCGGTCATCGGGGGCGTTCTCCCGATGACCCTCTGGAGGCCCCGATGCTGATCCTGAACCCGCTCACCGGCGAGACCGTCGAGATTCGCGTCCCCCGCCCCGGCACCAAGACCGCCTGATCCGCCCGAGGCCCGACCCGTGCGGTCCGTGCATGATCGCACGGCACACCCAGCGTGCCATCGCCTAACGTTCCCACCGCGTTCCGCGCATACGCCGCGCCCCGCCCTCAACCCAGGCCTACCCGTGACCCGCGCCGACCTCGACAAGCCCGCCGACCTGACCCTCTGGCCAACGCACCGTCCGGTCCCCGTCGCCGTGGGGCGCAGCTTCCCGACCCTCCGGGACGCCCTGGCGGCGGCGGCGGCGGCGATGGATGCCGAGGATGCCCGGGCCTGGATCATCACCGAGGGCGGCGACATCCTGGCGCCGAACTGGATCAGGGCCAACGCCGCCGGCCAGCGCCTACAGTAGCGGCGCGCCGGGACGCGGGACGCCCACCGGCGCGCCCTCGCCCCCTGCGGCCGACGCCGCCCCCTCCCCGCCGGAACGGAACACCCATGAAGACGCTCCTCGCCCTCGCGGCGGCGTTGGCCGTGTGCGCGGCCCCCGCCCTGGCGCAGACGACCACGCCCCGGATCGATCGCCCCGCCCCGGATTGCGGCGCCTCCGACCCAGAGACGACGGGCTCGCTGCCCACCGATCCGCGCCGCCTGGGGTCCTTCGCCGACAGGCCGGACGGGGCCGAGGCCCTCGCCCCCGAGGAGCCGTGGCAGGAGCGGGCCGAGGAGGATGCCGAGCTTCGCCGGGAGCGCCTCGTCATGTGCGGCGTCGACTGACCCCGGCACACGGGTGATTCCGACGTGGCCGAGGCGCCTTTGAGGCGAGATGGCGGCGGCGGGTGTTCGCCTTTCGTGCCCGCTGTGCCCGCGAGGTTGCAGTCAGCGGCCCACGGCTCAGGTATGGTCCGTCGTCCTCGAGGCGCATCCCATGCCGATCCAGCTTCCTTCGCCCCGCCGCATCGCCCTGCTCGGGCTCATGCTCGCCGGTCTCGTCATGCTC
The DNA here is from genome assembly GCA_022702015.1 of Beijerinckiaceae bacterium. Classification (GTDB taxonomy): domain Bacteria; phylum Pseudomonadota; class Alphaproteobacteria; order Rhizobiales; family Beijerinckiaceae; genus Methylobacterium. Next base: position 27,562 of record JAKONI010000260.1, read on the forward strand.
GCGGACGGTGCCGTCCGCCTCGAGCTCGCCCGGGCGGTCAACGCCTCCCTGAACGACGGCGCCCGCATGGTCGCCCATCTCAGCACCACGGACGACTGAGCGCGGGATCGTGCGGGCCCTGGTGCTTCTCTCCGGCCTGATCGCCGCCGGGCCGGCCGCGGCCGCGCCGGGCGATCCCCTGGCCCTCGAACAGGCCTGGCATCGCTGCATCCGGGACGCCTACGCGCACCAGCCCGCCGGCCAGAGCCGGGCGGGGAACGAGCGCAACGCCCTGGATGAGTGCAAGGACCGCGAGGACGCCTACATCGCCGCGCTCATGGCCGAACGCCCGCGCCCCCTGTGGGCCCGTGCCTGGGCGACCATCGCCGAACCGATGGCCGGGTGGCTCGGCACGTTCTGGCGCTGAGTCCCCGCCCGCGACTCAGGCCGGGATGCCCACCCGTCTCAGCCACCCCGCGTAGAGGTTCGGCCAGTCCGCGCTGTCCGTGCCCGGCCGGCCCATCGCGAAGCCATGCCCGCCCGCCGCGAAAGCATGGGCCTCCACCGGGACTTCGGCCCGGTCGCAGGCTTCCCGCATGATGCGGCTGTTGGCGATGTCGGAGATCCGGTCGTCCTGCGCCTGCGCGAGGAAGACCGGCGGGCAGCGGGCACGGACGTGGCTCTCCACCGACCAGTCCGCGCTGTCCGCCGGCGTCGGGTGGCGGCCCACGAGCTGCACCCGCGTCGAGGTATGGTCGTAGGGCGGCTCCAGGGTGATCACCGGGTAGATCAGCGCCGCCGCCGCCGGCCGGGCCGGGACCGCGTCGGCGGCATCGACGGGGCGGCATCGACGGGCCGGTAGGAGGCGAAGGCCGACCGCGCCGAGGCCATGCCCATCAGGTGCCCCCCGGCCGAGAAGCCCAGAACTCCGATCCGCTCCGGGTCGATCCGGTATGCCCCGGCCCGGGACCGGATCAGGCGCAGGGCCCTCTGCGCATCCTGAAGGGGCGCGAGGGGACCGTCGCCCCAGTCCTCCCCCGGTAGGCGGTAGGCGAGCACGAAGGCCGTGATCCCCCGCGCGGCGAGCCAGCGAGCGGCGGGACGCGCCTCCCGCTCCATCTCGATCCGCTTGTACCCGCCGCCACCGGCCACCAGCACGGCGGCGCCGTTGGGCGCGGACGGGGGGAACACCTCCAAGGATGGATCGGCGATGGCGCTGACGGCCCCCTTCCCATCGACCTCGCGCGGGCCCGCCGGGCCCCCGCCCCCCGGGGGCGATCCGGGCCAGAGCCGGACCGTGTCCGCTCCGGCGCGGGCTTGCCCCCCCGCGAGGGCGGCGGCCGAGGCGAGGAGCAGGCAGCGGCGGGTAAGGATCATCGCGGTGTCGTCCCCCGGGAGTTGCACGGCTTCCCCCGTGCCGGAGTGCCCGACCCTGATCGCCGCGGGTCTTTTCCCCGGTGTGACGGACTGACGGCGGCTTGTGACCACGCCGAGGCCGGGGCGCGGCCGTTCGCGGCCCGCGAGAACCTCGCACCCCACAGAAGAGTCGGCCAGCCCCAACGGTCCGCCCGGTCGGCGAGGATCCGAGAGCCCCCTCAAAGGGGAGCCGCCGCGCCGCAGAACACAACCCTTGAGCGATTACGAATCTTCAATACAATCAAAAGTTGTCGTTAACTGTTTTCGTGCAGGTTGTATTTGCCTGCGGGCGAATTCACCGGATCTGACCCCGGCATTCGCGGATGGGCGCTTCGCATTCGCACTGAAGTCTAAGCTACGCGGTTCGGAGAGACCGCGCAAGCCCTCGTCGCAAGGGTTAACCCGGCCATGATTTCCTCCAAACACTTCGTTTACATGACAGCGCTCGGCGCGCTCGCCGCGTTGTCCGGCATCGATACGGCATTAGCGCAAACAGTACAGGTTTCGAGTGGAACGAACTCAGGAACCGGCATACTCGGAACAGGTATCACCGTGGGAACTTCGACCCCCGGCACCGGCGTTCTGGGCACCGGCGCCACCGTCGATACAACCAGTACGAGTGGCGGCGTGCTGGGAACGGGGGCCACAATCGGCACGACGAACCCCGGCAGCGGCGTGCTCGGCACCGGCGTCACGGTCGGGACAACCGATCCCAACGCGGGGGTTCTGGGGACCGGCGTCACGGTCGGCACCACCAACCCGGGGGGCGGGGTGCTCGGCACCGACGTCACCATCGGCACCAGCCCGACCACGGGGGTGGGCGGAACGGGCGTCACCGTCGGCACCACCAATCCCGGGGGCGGCGTACTCGGCACCGGCGTCACCGTCGGCACCAGCCCCACCACGGGGGTGGGCGGGACGGGCGTCACCGTCGGGATCGGCGGGACGGTGGACGGCACCGGCGCCAATGCCGGCGGCACGGGCACGGGCACAGGCACGGGCACAGGCACAGGCACCGGCACGGCATTCGATGCGAGCGCGCTCACCCTACGGTTGAGCCGACTCGAACAGGACGTCGCCAACATCCCCCTGCGCGGCAACGACACGTCGGGGCGGGGCGTCCCGGTGGCCACGGGGGCGGATACGATCGCGGCCGGGGCCGGCGCCTCGGCGGGGGGCAACAACGCCACCGCCCTCGGGACGGCGGCGAACGCGGCGGGCACCAACGCCACCGCGCTGGGCCATGCCGCCAGCGCCACGCAGGACAACACCGTCGCCATCGGCGCCAACGCCCGGACCACCCGGGCCAACCAAGTCGCGATCGGCGCGGTGGGCAACACCTACACCATGGCCGGCCTGCCCTCGGCGGCGAGCCGGGCGGCCCAGAGCGGGGCGACGCAGTTCGTGACGACGGACGCCGCCGGCAACCTCGCCACCTCCGGCTACGGCCCCGGCTCCATCGCGGCGATGGAAGGGCGCCTCGGCACCGTGGAGGCGAACGTCAGCCGCCTCCAGCGGGACATGCGCGGCGCCTATCAGGGCACGGCCCTCGCCCTCGCGCTCACCGGCGCCGTGCTGCCGGAGGGCAAGACCTTCGCGGTCTCAGCCAACTTCGGCGCCTACCACGGGGAGACCGGCTTCGGCGCCAGCGGCATCGCCCGGGTCTCCGACAACGTGTTCGTCTCGGGCGGCGTCGGCGTCGGGACGAGCGGCCAGGCCAACGTCGCGGGCCGGGGTGGCGTCACCGTGGCCTGGTGAGACCACGCCGACTGGCCGCCCGCCGCATCCCGGCGGGTGGTCAGTCGCCCCCGCCCACGGGGGGCCGATCGGCGGGGGCCATGGTGCGCACCATGTCCAGGCACCGCCGCCGGCTCCGCACGCAGCCCATCGTCCGGAACAGACCCAGCAACTCCGCCTCCTCGGCCGCGCTCGGCGGCTCGTCGGAGGCTCCCCGGGGGAGGTGGGAGAACACGTCGGGCGAGACGCCGAGGATGTGCGCGATCCTGAGAAGCGACCGCTGCCCCCCCGTCCTGTGATCGGAATCGGCCATGCCGTTCCCCCTCCCGATTGAACCGGAATGCAACTTCTGGGTTGCACCCCCGTTCGATTGCCTGGGCAAATCGGGCATTGGCGTGGCGGAATGAGGGGCTTCGATGTCGCTTGGTGCTGGGGGGCAGCGGCGGAATCGATCGGATTGGGAGAAGACCTCGCTACTGGCAGGCGGCGCCGGGCTTTGGGAATGGGACCATCGCAACACCGCGCTGACACTTTGTACGGGTGCCGCCATGATCCTGACCGGCGACGCCAAGCTGGCGTGGCACGATCTGCCGCTCGGGGCCGCCCTGGCCCGCGTCCACGCGGATGATCTCGAATTCGTGAGCGAGAAACTCAGCGGCGCGATCTATCCCCTGAGCGCCCAACTGGCCCAGTTCAGGGTGTATGGCCAGCCGAAGGGCATCCGCCGGATCCTGATGCGGGGCCGCACCCGGCTCGATGGCGACGGCACGCCGGATACGACCATGGGCGTGGTCATCGACATCACAGACGCCGACCTCAGCGAGGACGAGTGGTTCGTCGCCAGGGCCGACGCCCTCGACGAGGCCGCCCAGCACGGGTTGGCCGCCTACAACGCGATCCAGGCCTCGGGCATCACCAGCCTCATGGCGCCCGCCCGCGCTCTGCTTCTGGAGATCGGCCGGGAGATCGCCGCCGACATGAATATCCGCATCCGCCGGCCCCATTGAGGGGGGACCGGGGTCTTCGCCCCCGGCCCCCGTTCAGGGCATCACCCAGAGACATTCGGTTTCCCGGACGGTGAAACACTCGTAGGGGGCGCCGCCCACCATGGCCCGCCGCTCCACCGCGCCGATCCGGTCGCGGGGCACGAGGCGGCAGCCCGGATGGCGGGACACCTGGGCCACCGCCCGGAGCCGGTCCTCCCCGGCCTCCACCACCAGTTGGCGCAGGGCCACGAGGCTCGTGCAGGCCGGGACTTCCTCCGGCCGCCCCGTCGCGTCCTGCGCACCCGCCGGTGACGCCGCCGTCAGCAGCAGGGCCACGAGACTGATCGCTCGCATCGTCTCATTCCGTTCCGTGGGGTGGGACCGGGCGCGGCCACCGCCCCCGCGATAGACAACTTCTCGTAGAGAAATCCCGCACTCCGCCCTAACGGCGGTCGTGCCGCCTGCTCAACAGGGCCTTGAGGAAGGCGTTGAGCGGCAGCGGATCGAACCGGAAGCGGGCGGGGGCCACCGGCCTGCCGGTGCGACCCAGCTCGGCGATCATCTCCGCATTCAACAATTGCATCCCGTCCCTCCCGTCCGTGCGACCGTATCCGGTCGGCTCACGACGTCGCCCGACAACCCTAGGCCCCCTTGCCGGTTCCCCCGCCGGGTGCCGGGCAACCGGGGCCGTCTCCCCTCAGACCGTGGGTCGCCCCGGATCCGCTATCCCCGGGGGCGGGGGCGCCTCCTCGCTCCGCTCCGCCTCCCGCCGCGCGATGTTCAACACGCGCTGGCGCCCCTGGAGATCCGAAATCGTCGCGTAGAGGCGCACGAGATCCAGGGCGCCGTCCACGAACGGGGACGCCTGTCCCGCGCGGAGCTGATCGGGGGAAATGCCGAGGGCATCGGCGATCTCCTGCAGACGGGGATGGGGCGGTGCCGGCGGCGAGGAGGGAGAAGACATGCAGGATAACGAATTCATCCGCATTCCTTCGGCTCCCATATTTGTATCGTTTTGTTACGAATACTTCTGCGCGCCAGACTCGACCGGACCGCGCGGATGCGGGTCCCGCCGCGTACCGGCTGGACGGGCCGGACCCCCTTCCCCTATCCCCGGCCGTGCCGGTCCGCGTCGCCCGGCACACCGCCGCACGCTTCGCCGGATCCCCGATGTCCCACGCCGCGCACGACGCCCCCGAGGGCGGCCCTGAGACGAGCCTCGAGACAGGCCTCGGCGCGGGTCTCTCGGTCCTGGCAGCCCCGGTCGAGGCGGCGGTGGCCGAGCGGATCGCCCGCGACCACTACGGACTCGCCGGGACGGCCACGGCGCTCCTGGGGGAGAAGGATTCGAACTTCCGCCTGGAGACGGGGCCGGGGAGCGCCTTCTTCCTGAAGATCCTCACCCCCGGGGAGGACCCGGCGGTGTCGCGGATGCACGGCGAGGCCCTCGCCCATGTGGCGGCGAGGGCCGGCGACCTTCCCCTGCCCCGCCTCGTCCGTGCCCGCGACGGGGCGCCGGACCTGCGCGTGACCCTCGCGCCGGGCGACACGCGCACCGTGCGCGTGACGACCTTCATGCCGGGGCGCCCGCACTCGGCCGGCCCCCGGACCGATGGGCAGCGCCGGGGAGCCGGCGTGCTCCTGGCCCGGCTCCAGCGGGCGTTGGCGGACTTCACCCACCCGGCTCAGACGCACGACATCGCCTGGGACCTGCGCCATGCCGGGCGCCTCCGGGGGGCGCTGGCGCTCTTCCCCGACGACGGGCGGCGCGCCCGCCTCGCCCGTGCCCTGGACGCCTTCACGGCGCGGATCGCCCCCGCCCTGCCGGACCTGCCGCATCAGGTGGTGCACAACGACCTCGGCGGCGGCAACATCCTGATCGATCCCGACAACCCCGACCGGATCACCGGCCTGATCGACTTCGGCGACATGGTGCGCACCGCCCGGCTGTTCGACGTGGCCATCGCCGCCGCCTACCAGCTCGGCCCTGACGCCGCCCCCCTCGGCCCGGTCCTGACGTTCCTGCGGGGCTACGCCTCGGTGGAGGCCCTGTCGCCAGCCGAGATCGCCCTGCTGCCGACCGCCATCGAGACCCGGATGGCCCTGCGCCTGCTGATCCCGGAATGGCGCGCCCAGCGCTTCCCGGGGCGCCGCGACGACCTCACCCGCAACGCCGCCGCCGTGTGGCACCAGTTCGCGTCCCTCGACGCGATGGCGCCCGGGGCGATCGCGGCGGGCGTCGCCGCCGCCTTCCGCCCGTAAGGCCGCCCCATGACCGACCGTCCCGTCCCCGCCCCCGCCCGGCCCGAGGCCCTGATCGCCCGCCGCCGCGCCCTGCTCGGCCCCGCCTACCGGCTCTTCTACGACCGGCCGGTCCACATCGTGCGCGGGGAGGATGTCTGGCTGTACGGCGCCGACGGGCGCCGCTACCTCGACGCCTACAACAACGTCGCCAGCGTCGGCCATTGCCACCCCCGCGTCGTCGCGGCGGCGACACGCCAGATGGCGACCCTCAACACCCACACCCGCTACCTGGACGAGGCGGTGCTCGACTATTCCGAGCGGCTGCTGGCCACCTACCCGGAGGCCTTCGGACACGTGATGTACACCTGCACGGGGTCCGAGGCGGTGGACCTCGCCCTGCGCATCGCCCGCTACGAGACCGGCGGCACCGGCCTCGTGATCACGCGCAACGCCTATCACGGCACCACGCAGGCCACCGCCGGCATCTCCCCGTCCCTCGGCGCGAACGTGCCGCTCGGCCGGGACGTCTGGGCGGTGCCCGCGCCGGACGCCTACCGCAACCCGGGGGTCGATGTCGGCGCGCGGCTGGCCGAGGACGTGCGGGCGGCCTTCGCCGACATGCGCCGCCACGGGGTGCGGCCGGCGGCCTTCATCGCCGACGGCATCTTCTCCACGGACGGCACCCTGGCCGAGCCCGCCGGCTTCCTCGCTCCGGCCCGGGAGGCGGTGCGGGAGGCCGGCGCCCTCTACGTCGCCGACGAGGTGCAGCCGGGCTTCGGCCGCCTCGGCGAGGGCTTCTGGGGCTTTTCCCGCCACGGGATCGTCCCGGACATGGCCGTGATGGGCAAGCCGATGGGCAACGGCCTGCCCATCGCCGGGGTGGCCCTCAGGCCGGAGGTGGCGGAGCGTTTCGGGCGGGATATCCGTTATTTCAACACCTTCGGCGCCAACCACGTGTCGATCGCGGCCGCCGGCGCCGTGCTCGACGTCATCGCGGACCAGAACCTCGTGGCCAACGCCGCCGCCACCGGCCGGCTGATGCGCGACGGGCTGCGCGCGCTGATGGCGCGGGTGCCGGCGATCGGCGACGTGCGGGGGGTGGGCCTGTTCCTCGGGGTCGAGCTCGTGACCTGCCGCGACAGCCGCGCCCCCGATCCGGCGCTGGCCCGGCGGGTGGTCAACGCCCTGCGCGACGACGGCGTGCTCATCAGCGCCTCGGGCCCGCACGACAACGTACTCAAGATCCGCCCGCCGCTGACCTTCTCCGCCGGGCACGCGGCCCTGTTCCTCGAAGCCCTGGAGCGGGCGCTGGCCGACGCCCACCAGGAACCGGCATGAACCGGCCCGCCGCGATACTCGCTCAACATATGATGTGATATAATTCTCCCGGCCGACTTGCTTGGCAACGCGCAGATCCAACCGCCTCATCTTAAAACAAAATTCGCATCTCGCCTGATATCTGCGTCGCAGATGCGGAACATTGATCTTACCATGATCTTCGCACATCGCCCCGCAGGCAGCTCGGGACGGTCGCGCTCGCCCCTCGGGGGCAGGCTGCGCCGCCTGAGGCGGGACACCTCCGGGGCGACCGCCGTGGAGTTCGGCCTTCTGGTGCTGCCGTTCATGCTCACGCTGCTCGGCGTGTTCGAGCTCGGCTACACGTTCTTCATGATGTCGGCCCTCGATTCCGCGGCCCGCACCAGTGCCAGGGCGGTGATGACCGGCGCCGTCTCCACCGCCGGCATGAACGCCGCCGGCTTTCGCAGCGGTGTGGTCTGCCCGAAGCTCCCGGCGAACTTCGACTGCGCGAGCGTGTTCATCAACGTCACCGTCGTGCCCCCGGGGACGAGCCCGACGGGCTACTACTCCTACATCAACGGCGCCCGGAGCGCCCTGCTGGTGCCGGCGCTCGACGCCTCTGCGAACAGCTTCTGTCCGGGTTCGGGCGGGCAATACGTGGTGGTGCAGCTGCTCTACCCGGCGAACGCCTTCACGCAGCTCTTCGCCAGCCGCGCCACCGCGACCTACCAGGGCAAGAAGGTCAACGTCCTGATGTCCACGGCGACGTTCAAGGCCGAGCCCTACAGCGGCGCCGCCGCCTACGAGGGATGCTGAACATGCGGGCCCCGACCCTGCTTGCACGGCTGCGCCGGGACCGCGCGGGCGTCGCCGTCGTGGAGTTCTCGCTGCTTTTCCCGATCCTGCTCGCGATCTCCGCCGGGATCTTCGAGTTTTCGAGCTTCATCCGGCAGTCGCGGCAACTCACGGACACGGCGAACTCGATCGCCGAGTTGCTCGCCGCCGGATCGGACAGCACGGTGGATTCGAACGAACTGCACTACGCCTTCGACTCGGCGATGCTGACCTTCCCCAAGGTGTTGAGCGATTCCGCCGGGAAGGGCATCGCCTGGGGCAGCGACATCACGATCTCGCTCTCCGGCATCGGCTTCTCGCCGACGGTGCCGGGCTGCACGAGCGGATGCACCTACGTCGCCAACGTCGCCTGGACCGGGGCGGCGCAGCAGCGCGCCTGCGGCAGCCACCCCGTCGCCGCCGGCAATACCGGCTCGCCGAGCCCCACGACGCTTCCCGCCAGCCTGTTCACCCCGGTCGCCAGCCCGCAGGGGGGCAACAACCCGCCGCTGTTCATCGTGGTGGCCGACGTGACCTATACGTGGACACCCTCTGTCTTCCCGGGCCTGCTCTCGCCCGTGGTGCTGCGGCGGTCGTCGTATATTTCGCCGCGCTACGTCAACAGCGTGAAATACACGCCCGCGAGCAACGACGACGGGTTCGGCAAAGCCTGCCTCGGCTACGCATGACCGTGCCGGGCCTCCCCTCCCCGACCCGAACGGACGACGGCTCCCCCATGATCGCGATCCGCGCTTTCCGCCGTGCCCTGCGCCGCCCGCGCGACCTCGTCCGGCGCGTGGCTCGCGACCGGGCGGGCAGCCTCACCACCCTGTTCGCCTTCTCGCTCATCCCCCTCATCGGGTTCGTCGGCATCGCCACCGATTACGGGCTCGAACTCGCCGCCAAGTCGAAGCTCGATCACGCCGCCGACGCGGCGGTGGTGGCGGCGATCACCAGCGCCCAATCCTACATCGTCGCCTACAAGGGCACTGGCGACCCCACCGCCGCCGCGATCGCCGTGGGCAAGGCGCAGGGGCTGGCCCAGTTCAACGCCAACACCGGCTCGCTCCCGGCGGCGGTGCCGACGCCGACGATCAACGTCTCGGTGGCGGGCCGGCAGGTCAACGCCACGGCGTCCTACGCCTTCTCCATGCCGACGATCTTCATGCGCGCCCTCGGCACGGCGACGACGAGCTTCTCCGGCTCCGCCGGCTCGACCCTGACGATCCCCGCCTTCACCAACATCTACGTCGTGGTCGACGTGTCGTCGTCGATGGGGATCGGCGCCACCGTGGCCGACCAGCAGATCGTCTACAACGCCACCGGCGGCTGCGCCGTCGCCTGCCACCACTCCGGCACGACGGACCTCGCCCGCTCCAAGGGCGCCACCCTGCGCATCGACGTCGCCAAGAACGCCGTCACCAGCGCGCTGAACCAGATCATCAATTCGAGCAACGCCAACCGCTTCCAGGTCGCGGTCTATACGTTGAGCTCGCAGTTCACGAACGTCTTCCCCCTGTCCTCGAACCTCTCCGGCGCCGTCACCGCCGTGAAGGCCCTCGACGTGACCGCCCTCAACCAGGACGGCGGGACGAACACGACCTACGGCCTCACCACCCTCGGCAACAAGCTCGGCAACGACGGCGACGGACTGACCTCCAACACCGCCCAGGGCTTCGTGATGCTGATCACCGACGGCGTGCAGGATTCCGACTGGAAGGTTCAATCCGGCGCGAGCTGGGCCGATGGCTACGACAGCAACTTCACCCCCTACTCACCCTGCAACCAAGCCAACTGCACCAAGCTCACCGGCTTCGCGGTGCCGATCTACATCCAATCCTTCAACCCGTCGGCCTGCGCGCTGCTGAAGTCGAAGGGCTATACGCTGATGACCCTCAACACGACCTACCTCGTGCCGCCGTCGAACCTGCGCAGCAGCTCCGCGACCCTGAACGGCGTGTTCGACTACGTGCAGAAGTACCTGCAAAGCTCGATCTCATCGAACCTGTCGGCCTGCGCGACCTCCTCCAGCTACGCCTACTCGGCCAACACGCCCTCCGAGATCAGCGCGGCGGTCCAGCAGATGTTCGCCGCCGCCGGGGCCCAGGCGCGCATCGTCAACTGACCCCTCCCGCCTTGGCCTTGGTACGGCCGTTGCGTCCGGCGGCGGGGGGTGTCGAGGTCGGGGTGTTGCGCGGGCCCGGCCCGCCGTCGCGGCCGGCACCGGGACCCCGCCCCTGCGCACCGGAGACTCCATGACGCGCGTTCCCCGCACGGCCCTGTTCCTGGCCGGCCTGTTGACCCTCGCCGGACCGGCCGAGGCCGAGAGCGTGCTGCGGATCGCCATGACGGCGACCGACATTCCCACCGCCACCGGCCTGCCCAACAACGGCTTCGAGGGCATGCGCTTCCTGGGCTATCCGGTCTTCGAGGCCCTGACCCAGTGGGACCTCACGAGCACCGACAAGCCCTCCGGCCTCAAGCCGGCCCTGGCCCTGCGGTGGGAGCAGGACCCGGCCGACCCCAAGGTCTGGACCTTCCATCTCCGCCCGAACGTGCTCTTCCACGACGGCACGCCCTTCGATGCCGACGCGGTGGTGTGGAACTTCGACCGGTACTTCAAGAACGACAGCCCGCAATTCGAGGCGCAGGCGGCGGGTATCTCCCGGGCGCGGGCGCCGATCGTGGCGAGCTACCGCAAGGTCGACGCGGCGACGGTGCAGATCACCACGACGCAGGTCGCCTCCTACTTCCCGTACATGGCGGTGTACCTGCTGTTCACCTCGCCGCAATCCTTCGAGAAGGCCGGGCGGGACTGGGCGAAGGTGCCGGCCCTGCCCGCCGCCGGCACCGGCCCCTTCCGCATCGTGAAGGTCTCCCCCCGGGAATCCGTCGATCTCGCCCGCAACCCCGACTACTGGGACGCCGACCGGAGGGCCAAGGTCGATCGGATCCGCCTGATGCCGATCCCCGAGGCCAACGCCCGGGTGGCGGCCCTGCGCTCGGGCCAGGTGGACTGGATCGAGGTGCCGGCCCCCGACGCGATCCCCTCGCTCAAGCAGGCGGGGTTCACCATCACCACCGGCTCGTATCCGCATATCTGGCCGTGGATCTACAACATGGGCTCGACGGATAGCCCGCTGAAGGATGTCCGCGTCCGGCAGGCGCTGAACTATTGCGTCGACCGCGAGGGCATCGTCGCCCTGCTGAACGGCACCGCCGAACCGGCCTCCGGCTGGCTCGGGGACAAGGATCCGAACTTCGGCAAGCCGAAGAACCGCTACGTCTCGGACCCGGCCAAGGGCAAGGCCCTGCTCGCCGAGGCGGGCTACGGGCCGAACAAGCCGCTCGCCCTGAAGGTGATGATCTCCTCCTCCGGCTCGGGGCAGATGCTGCCGATGCCGATGAACGAGTATCTCCAGGAGAACCTCAAGCAGGCTTGCAATGTCGACGTGACGTTCAACGTGGTGGAATGGCAGGTTCTGCTCAATTCGAGCCGGGCCCTGCCCGACGCGCCGAGCCTTCAGGGGTCGAACGCCCTGAACGTCTCCTCCCCCTCCTCCGACGCAGCGGTGATGGAGCGCTACTTCTCCTCGTCCCGGTTCCCCCCCGCCGGATTCAACTTCCCGAACTGGAAGGACGAGGCCTTCGACGCCGCCCTCAAGGCGCTGGCCACCACCACGGACCAGAAGGTGATCGACGCGCAGACCCAGATCGCCCACGAGCGCCTCGTGGACAACCCACCCTGGCTCTACGTCGTCCACGACCTCAACCCGAGGGGGATGTCGAAGAAGGTCCACGGCTTCGTCTCGCCCCAGTCCTGGTTCGTGGATCTCACCCGCGTCAGCGTCGAGTAAAGGCCGGAGACCCCGCCATGACCGAACTCCACCACCTGCCCGCCTCCGAACTCGCCCGGATGATCGCCGGGCGAAGGGTCTCCCCCGTCGATGCCGTGGAGGCGATGCTCGCCCGGATCGCGCGGCTGGAGCCGAAGCTCCAGGCTTTCACCGAGGTGTTCGGCGAGGATGCCCGGCTCGCCGCCGAGGGGGCGGACAAGTCGATCCGCGCCGGCCACGCCGTCGGCCCGCTCCACGGGGTGCCCGTGGTCCTGAAGGACCTCATCGACATGGAGGGCCGGATCACCATGGGCGGCTCGGCCGCCCACCGAGCCCGCCGGGCGACGCGCACCGCCACCATCGCGAGGCGGCTGATCGCGCAGGGCATGATCGTGCTCGGCAAAACCCACACCGTGGAGTTCGCCTACGGCGGGTGGGGCACGAACCAGCATCTCGGCACCCCGTGGAACCCCTGGGACCCGGAGGTGCGGCGCACCCCCGGCGGCTCATCGAGCGGCACCGGGGTCGCCGTGGGCGCCCGGCTCGCCCCCTGGGGCATCGGCACCGATACCGGCGGATCGGTGAGGCTACCGGCCGCCTTTTGCGGCCTCACCGGGCTGAAGGTGACGGTGGGGCGGGTCTCGACCCACGGGATCGTGCCCCTCTCCACCACCCTCGACACCCCCGGGCCCCTCGCCCGCACCGTGGAGGACACGGCCCTGCTCTACGAGGCGATCGCGGGGCCCGATCCCCTCGATCCGGTGACGCGGGGCATCGTGCCGGCCGATCCCTGGGCCACCCTGCACCGGGGCGTGCGCGGCCTGCGCCTGGCGCGGATGCCGGAGGCGGAGCGCGAGGGCGTCGCCGCCGACATGCTGGCGGCCTACGACGCCGCCCTCGCCCTGCTAGCCGGCGAGGGCGCCGAGATCGTGGACATCACCCTGCCCTTCCGCTTCTCGGACATCGTGGCCATGAGCGCGGTCACCGGGGCGGAGGCCTATTTCCAGAACGGACTCCTCGCCGAGGACCCCGACTCACCGCTTGGCGACGCGGTGCGGGCGCGGATCCTGGCCGGCGGCCAAATCTCGGCCCAGGACTACCTCGACACGCAGAGGCGCCGGGCGGGGATGAAGGTGCAGTTCGCCGCCGCCATGGAGGGGATCGACGCCCTGCTCACGCCCACCACCGCCTGCGCCGCGATTCCCGTCGCGGAGGTGGACGAGGCGGTGATGCCCTCGCGCTTCACCCGGTTCGGCAACCTCCTCGACCTCTGCGCGCTGGCCCTGCCGAACGGGTTCACCGGGGGCGGCCTGCCCCTGTCCCTCCAGATCGCCTGCCGGGGCTACGACGAGGCTACCGCGCTGCGCATCGGCCAAGCCTACCAGCGGGCGACCGACTGGCACCTGCGCCAGCCGCCGGTCTGAGGCAGCCGGCCGGGTCATCGCCCCGGCCGGCACGCCCCTTCGCCCCCCCTGCCCGATCCAGGTTCGCCCATGCCCGACCTTCCCCATCCCGTCGCGCCGCCGGACGAGGCGGTGCTCCGCGCCCACGCGGCCGCCGTGCTGCCGCTGCTGGGTCTCGCCGCCGAGCCCGCCTGGGAGGCTCCGATCCTCCAGAACCTCCAGGTGATCGCGGCTGCCGCCGCCCTCGTCCTCGACTTCCCCCTCGACGAGACGGTGGAGCCCGCCCCGAGGTTCGAGCCGTGAGCGCGCGGGAGGCCATCGCCGCGACGCTCTCCCGGATCGAGGCGATCGACCCGGGGCTCGGCGCCTTCACCGCCCTCACCCGCGAGCGGGCCCTGGCCCGCGCCGGCGCCGTGGACCGGGGGGAGGTGACGGGGCCCCTCGCGGGAACGCCCTTCGCCGTCAAGAACCTGTTCGACGTGGCGGGGCTGCCGACGCTGGCGGGTTCCCGGATCAACCGGGAGCGCCCCCCGGCGACGCGGGACGCCTTCCTGATCCGCCAGCTGGAGGCGGCGGGGGCGATCCTCGTGGGCGCCCTGAACATGGGGGAATACGCCTACGACTTCACCGGCGAGAACATCCACGACGGCCCCTCGCGCAACCCGCACGACCTCACCCGGATGACCGGGGGATCCTCGGGGGGCTCGGGAGCCGCTGCGGGGGCCGGGCTGGTGCCCCTGACGCTGGGCTCCGACACCAACGGGTCGATCCGGGTGCCGTCGGCCTTCTGCGGCGTGTTCGGCCTGAAGCCCACCTTCGGGCGCCTGTCCCGGGCGGGCACCTTCCCCTTCGTTGCGAGCTTCGACCATCTCGGGCCGATGGGCCTGTCGGTGGCCGGGATCGCCGCCGCCTACGACGCCATGCAGGGCCGCGACGCGGACGACCACTGGCAGGCCGACCGGCCGGTGGAGCCCACCCTGCCTGGCCTCGACGCGGAGGGCGACCTGCGGGTGGCCGTGGCCGGGGGCTATTTCGCGCGGAACGCCGCCCCCGAGGCGCTGGCGGCGGTGAGGCTGGCGGCCGAAGCCCTGGGGGCGACGGGCACGGTGGAGCTGCCCGAGGCCGCCCGGGCGCGGGCCTCGGCCTACGTCATCTCGGCCGCCGAGGGGGCCGCCCTGCACCTCGACCGCCTGCGGACCCGGGCCGCCGAGTTCGACCCGGCGACCCGGGACCGGCTGATCGCCGGGGCGATGATCCCCGCGATCTGGGTGCAGAAGGCGCAGCGCTTCCGGCGCTGGTACCGGGAGCAGGTGCTCGCGCTGTTCGAGGAGGTGGACCTGATCCTCGCCCCCTCGACGCCGTTCCGCGCCCCGCGCCTCGGCCAGACCACCATGATCGTCGATGGGCGGGAGATTCCGCTGAGGCCCAATATCGGCCTGTTCACGCAGCCGATCTCCTTCATCGGCCTACCGGTGGCGGCGGTACCGGTGCGGCCCGAGCCGGGGCTGCCGCTGGGCGTCCAGATCATCGCCGCCCCCTGGCGCGAGGATCTGGCCCTCAGGGCCGCCCGCCGTCTGGAGCGGGCGGGGATCGCCGCCGCCCCCGTCGCCGCCCTCTGACCCCGGACAAGGATCCCCCATGGACATCGACCTGCCGGAGGTGAGGGCCGAGGTGGAGGCCGCCTTCGCCCGCTACGAGGCCGCCCTCGTGGGCAACGACGTGGCGGTGCTGGAGGCCCTGTTCCACGACGCCCCCACCACCCTCCGCTACGGGGCGGGGGAGAACCTCTACGGGATGGACGAGATCCGCGCCTTCCGGCGGGGACGCTCCCCGGCCGGGCTCGCCCGCCGCCTCGACCGGACCGTCATCACCACCTACGGCCGCGACTGCGCCACCGCCTCGACGCTGTTCCACCGGGACAACGCCCCCGGCAAGGTCGGCCGGCAGATGCAGACCTGGATCCGCTTCCCCGAGGGCTGGCGCGTGGTAGCCGCCAGCGTGAGCGTGATCGACGCCTGACCCATATTGCCACGGGTTCCCAAAGGGATCATCCCTCCGGCGGGCGGGGGGCGGAGCCGTGCGATTCCCCCCGGCCCGGCGATCCACGCCCTCAGCGTTCCACGAGGACCAAGCGGATGACGACCCCCACCGGCCCCTATCGCGGTGTCTTCCCGGTCGCCCCCACGGTGTTCGACGCCTCGGGCGCCCTCGACCTCGACGGGCAGCGCCGGGCGATCGACTTCATGATCGAGGCCGGCAGCCACGGGATCTGCATCCTCGCCAACTTCTCGGAGCAGTTCGTCCTCACCGACGACGAGCGCGAGACCGTCATGCACGCGGTTCTGGAGCACGTGGCCGGGCGGGTGCCGGTGATCGTCACCACCACCCATTTCGCCACCCATGTCTGCGCCGAGCGCTCCCGCCGGGCCGAGGCCGCCGGCGCGGCCATGGTGATGGTCATGCCGCCCTATCACGGCGCGACGATCCGCGTGCCGGACCTCGGGGTCTACGAGTTCTTCCGCGCGGTCTCCGACGCGATCACCATTCCGATCATGATCCAGGACGCGCCGGTGGCCGGCACGCCGCTCCCGGCCGCCTTCCTGGCGCGGATGGCCAGGGAGATCGCCCACGTCTCCTACTTCAAGATCGAGACCGCCAACGCGGCGGCCAAGCTGCGCGACCTCATCGCCCTCGGCGGCGACGCGGTGGTCGGCCCGTGGGACGGCGAGGAGGCGATCACCCTGATGGCCGACCTCGATGCCGGGGCGACCGGCGCCATGACCGGCGGCGGCTATCCCGACGGCATCCGCCGCATCACCGACGCCTACGCCGCCGGCCGCCGGGAGGAGGCGATGGTCGCCTACGAACGCTGGCTGCCGCTGATCAACTACGAGAACCGGCAATGCGGGCTTTTGGCCTGCAAGGCGCTGATGGCCGAGGGCGGGGTGATCGCCCACGAGACCGCCCGCCTGCCGATCCAGCCCCTCCACCCGGCGACCCGGGCCGGGCTGATCGAACTCGCCCGCCGCAACGACGCGATGGTGCTGCGCTGGGGGCGGTGACGCCCCCGCCCC
>JAKONI010000271.1 GCA_022702015.1 Beijerinckiaceae bacterium
CTACTCCCGCCGCATCACCCGGTCCACGACCACGTCCGACCAGAAGCCGGGCCGGAAGTCGCGCTTGAGCGCCTCCGGATCGTAGGCGGTCTCGACCCAGGTGAGGAAGTCGAGCCCGCGCGGCTCGCCCTCCGCGAGGTACTTGGCGAAGAACGCATCGAGGATGCCGGTCTTGGCGAAGCGGAGATGGCCGTAGCGGGCGGAGAGCTGGCGGGCGGCCTCCGCCACGGGGCGGCCCTCGTGCAGGATCAGGTAGAGCGCCGAGGCGAGGCCCGCCCGGTCCGCCCCCGACTTGCAGTGCATCACCGCCGGGTATTCGATCCCCTCGAAGAACCGCTTGGCCTCCAGGATCGTCGCCTTGGCCGGGGCCTCCCGGGAGCGCAGCACGAACTCCACCAGGGTGAGGCCGTGGCGCTCGCAGGCCTCGCGCTGGAGGGGCCAGGAGCCGTGCTCGCGCCCGCCCCGCAGGGAGATGATGGTGCGGATGCCCTCGGCCCGGAACCGGGCGAGCTGGTGCGGACCCGGCTGGGCGGAGCGCCACACCTGCCCGGCGCCGATCCGGTGCCTGTTGAGGTAGGCGAGGCGGAACACCCCGTGATCGACCAGCAGCATGTTGGCCCAGGCCATCATGCGGCTGCCGGGCCCACCGATGGGACGCTCGAACCGGGCGATGCGGGCCATGCGGCGGGCATAGCGCGTCTCGAGCGAAAGAAAACGTTTGAACACGGGGGATCCGGCCGGCGACACCCGTCTCTACCAGCCGTCCGGGGGACGGGCAATTCCGAACCCGCGGCGCGGCGTGGCCCGGAGCGGCGCCGATCTTGCCTTCCTCGCGACCGAATCGAACGAGAACCTCCGGGTCTTCCGGGGGTTGTCGGCCGGAGACGTTGGGGAGACCGCGCCCATGAGCACGCGCACGACGAGTATCCGCCGGGCCCGGGAGGGCGACATCGGGAGCTTGTCGCGGGTGTACGACGAGGCATGGCGCGAGGCCTATCGCGGCATCATCCCCGGGGTCGCCCTGGAGCGGATGATCGCGGGGCGGGGCTGGCCGTGGTGGCGCTCCGCCCTCCACCGGGGCCGGCCGGTCGCCGTGGTCGAGACGGGGGACACCGTCGTCGGATACGCCTCCTACGGCCGGGCCCGGAGCCGGGCGCTGGGGACCGACGGCGAGATCGATGAACTCTATCTCCTGCCGGAATACCAGGGCGTGGGGCTGGGAAGGCGGTTGTTCCGGGCCGTGCGCAACGACCTCGTCGATTATGGCCTCGGCCGGCTCGGTGTCTGGAGCCTGGAGGACAACCTCCGCGCCGGCGCCTTCTACGAAAGTCTCGGGGGGCGACGGGGGCCGGTGGTTCCCGATAGGATCGCGGGGGTCGCCCTGTCCAAGGTCGGGTATCTATTCGGCAAATCTTAATCGCTGACGGTTTTCCCGTTCCGTTGCCATTGCGCGATTTGCAGTCGGCGCGCGCCTGTCTATTGAGACCCCCGATGGCGGAGAGATCCGCAGCCGGGAGCGACACATGAGAATCGACGCCCTTTCGATCGGCAAGAACCCGCCGCACGACGTCAACGTCGTGATCGAGGTTCCGCTCGGCGGCGAGCCGATCAAGTACGAGATGGATAAGGAATCCGGCGCCCTGGTGGTGGACCGGTTCCTCTATACCCCGATGTTCTACCCGGGGAATTACGGCTTCATCCCCCACACCCTGTCAGGCGACGGCGACCCCTGCGACGTGCTTGTCGCCAACACCCGCGCGGTGGTGCCGGGGGCGGTCATGAGCGTGCGCCCCGTCGGCGTCATGGTCATGCAGGACGAGGGCGGCGAGGACGAGAAGATCATCGGCGTCCCCTCCCGTCACCTCACCAAGCGCTACGACCGGGTCGAGAACTACACCGACCTGCCCGAGATCACGATCCACCAGATCCAGCACTTCTTCGAGCACTACAAGGATCTGGAGCCGGGCAAGTGGGTGAAGTTCGTCCGCTGGGGCGACAAGGAAGAGGCCCATCGCCTCATCGCCGAGGGCCTGGAGCGGGCCAAGACCAAGGGCTGAGTTCGCACGGATCCGGCACGCCATTCGGGGCGGGCCGGATCCGGGTTTCCGAAGGGCAGTGGCCTTAGGTGAGCGGTCAGGGCTCCGCCCTGTCCCCGCAAAAGGCCACCGCCCTTTTAAATCCGGGACTTCCGTCGCCCCGCTTAGAGGGCCTCGCCGCGCATCAACCGTGGCACGCTGGCCTTCCGCTGCGCCGCCTCGCGGATGAAGAACCCCTTCAGGCCCGGCAGGCGGTCGACGAGGCCGAGGCCGAGGTCGCGCGCGAGACGCAGGGGCAGGGCATCGTTCGAGAACAGCCGGTTCAGCCCGTCCGTCGCCGCCGCCATGGCGACGGTCTCGAAGCGGCGCGCCCGCTCGTAGGCCCGCAACACGTCCGGCGCACCCGGATCGAGCCCGAGGCGCAGCGCCCCCGTGATGCCCTCCGCGAGGGCCGCCGCGTCGGCGAGGCCGAGGTTGAGACCCTGGCCGGCGATGGGGTGGATGATGTGGGCGGCGTCCCCCAGCAGCGCGAGGCGCTCGGCCTGGAAGGCCCGGGCGATCCCTACCGCGAGGGGGTGGCTGCTCGGCCCGGCCTCCAGGGCAAGGGTGCCGAGATCGAGGGTGAAGCGGCGCTCGATCTCCCGCAGAACCTCGTCCGGCCCGCCGGAGAGCAGCGCCCCGGCCTCGTCGGCCCGTTCGGTCCAGACGATGGAAGAGCGATGGCCGAGGGCTCCCCCGTCCCGCAGCGGCAGGATGGCGAAGGGCCCGGAGGGCAGGAAGTGCTCGAAGGCCCGCCCCCCGTGCGGGCGCGAATGGCCCACCGTCGCCACGATCCCGACCTGGGGATAGGACCAGCCGACCCAGCCGATCCGGGCCGCCTCGCGCAACCGCGAGCGAGCCCCGTCCGCCGCCACGAGGAGGTCGGCGGAAAGGGTCTCGCCAGTGGAGAGAAGCACCGCGATCCGCCCCGGTTCGGGAGTCGCCCGCGTCACGGCCGCCTCGAGGACGGAGACGCCGGCCCCGGCGCAACGATCGTTCAAGGCGGCGGCGAAGGGCTCGGCCTCCACCATGTGCGCGAAGGGATCCCCCGGCTCGCGCCCCTCCTCGCCGAAGCTGAGGAAGGAGGGCCGCACCGGGTCGGCGATCCGGCTGTCGGTGATCTCCATCCGGGTGATCGGCTCGGCGGCCCCGTCCAGACGGTCCCAGACCCCGAGCCGCATGAGCATCCGCCGGCCTCCGGCGGCGACGGCGTAGGCCCGGCCCCGGTGCCGCTGCGGCGCGGCCCCGTGGGGATCGAGCACCGTCACCGCGAGCGCGGGGCCGTTGGCTTGTTTCAGCGCCAACGCCAGGGTGAGCCCGGCGAGGCCGCCGCCCGCGATGAGCACCGTCCGGCTGCCCGGGCGGGGGGCGGCTCCGCCCGCACGGTCGTCTCGGGCTCGCGGCGTGGCGCTGGCGGTCATCGAAGGGTCTCCGTCCGAGGCGCGGGCCGTGGACCGCGCCGATGCGCAAGCCTATGTCGCATCCGAACCGAGAACGGAAACCACTGGCCCGCGGATCCCATACCCATGTCCGATGCCGACACCGACGCGATGACCGGGGCGGTCGCCGAACTCCTCGCCATCCTCGACCTGGAGCGGCTGGAGGCCGACCTGTTCCGGGGCCAGAACCCGAAGACCGGTTGGAAACGGGTCTTCGGCGGGCAGGTGGTGGCGCAGGCCCTCGTCGCGGCGGCACGGACCGTGCCGGAGGAGCGGATCGCCCATTCCCTCCACGCCTACTTCCTCCTGCCGGGGGATCCGCGCACGCCCATCGTCTACGAGGTGGAGCGCCTGCGCGACGGCCAGAGCTTCACCACCCGGCGGGTCAAGGCGATCCAGCACGGCCGGGCGATCTTCGCCACGACGGTGTCGTTCCAGGTCCGAGAGGACGGGTTCACCCACCAGGGGGCGATGCCGCCCGTGCGCGGCCCGGAGGGCTTGCCGGGGGGCAGGGACATCGCCGACATCGCGGAGGGGCTGCCCGAGGCGATCGCCGCCTACTTCGCCCGGCCGCGCCCGATCCTGCTCCGGCCCGTCGACCTGCGGCGCTACCGGGATACCGGGCCGCAGGAGCCGGTCTTCAATGTCTGGCTGAAGGCCGCCGCCGCGCTGCCCGACGACGCACGGCTGCATCAGGCCGTCCTCGCCTACGCCTCGGACATGACGCTTCTCGACGTCTCGCTCATCGCCCACGGGCGCTCGGTGTTCGACCCGGAGGTGCAGGCGGCGAGCCTCGACCATGCCCTCTGGTTCCACCGCCCCCTGCGGGCGGACGAATGGCTCCTGTATGCCCAGGACAGCCCGGCGGCGGGGGGCGCCCGTGGCTTCGCCCGGGGGCAGATCTTCGATCAGGCCGGCAACCTCGTGGCCTCGGTGGCCCAGGAGGGCCTCATCCGGCCACGGGGGGATTAAGCCGCCCGCGACGACGTGCCCACGCTCCCCCGGCATGTTGCCGAAGTTTTCCGCGTGTGATGCCCACCGGCTGGGCAGGAAGCCCGGACGCTGCGCATTTCCTGAGCCTGGATCGGTCTAAATTTCAGGCAAAGCGCCGTGGAACCTGGCGGGGCACGGCCGAGCTTGGCTGGCATAAACCTTGAATGAGGGGAGACCAACCGCAGGCCATCCTGGCCATGTGGGCCACCCGGACCGGGGTGCCGCGCCGGTCGGGCAGCGGCGACGGGTCCCAAGATGCCAAGGGGGTGCCACCCATGAAGATCGTGATGGCCATCATCAAGCCGTTCAAGCTGGAGGAAGTGCGCGATGCCCTGACCGGCATCGGCGTGCACGGCCTGACGGTGACCGAAGTGAAGGGGTATGGCCGTCAGAAGGGCCATACCGAAATCTATCGCGGCGCCGAGTACGCGGTGAGCTTCCTGCCGAAGCTGAAGATCGAGGTGGCGGTCGCCAGCGACCTCGTGTCCAGCGTCGTGGATGCCATCGCGGGGGCCGCCCGCACCGGCCAGATCGGCGACGGCAAGATCTTCGTGATGCCCCTCGAAAAGGCGGTGCGCATCCGAACCGGCGAGACCGACGCCGACGCCCTCTGAGACCGATGGGTCCGCGCCGGCCCTGAGCCGGCAGCGTCCGTTCGTCCCTCACAGTCTTTCCTGACCTTCCACACCGCGACAGCGACCGGGAGCCTTGTGCCCATGAAACTCCGTACTGCCCTCACGCTCGGCCTGGGAGGCGCGGCGCTCGCCCTGCTCCTGGTCGAGCCCTCGCTCGCGCAGACCCCTGCGCCCGAGGCGGCCACCGCTGCCCCGCCCTCGCCCCTTCCCAACAAGGGCGACACCTCCTGGATGCTCATTTCCTCGGCCCTGGTGCTGATGATGAGCGTGCCTGGCCTCGCGCTGTTCTATGGCGGCCTCGTGCGCACCAAGAACATGCTGTCGGTCCTCACCCAGGTCTTCGCGATCGTCGCGATCGCCGGGCTGCTGTGGGTGTTCTACGGCTACAGCCTGTCCTTCACCAATGGCGGCGGCCTCAACGACTTCGTGGGCGGCTTCTCGAAGGCCTTCCTCAAGGGCGTCGATCCGAACTCGACCGTGGCGACCTTCTCCAACGGGGTCGTGATTCCCGAATACGTCTACATCTGCTTCCAGATGACGTTCGCCATGATCACCCCCGCGCTCATCGTCGGCTCCTTCGCCGAGCGGATGAAGTTCTCGGCGCTGGTCGTCTTCGTGATCCTCTGGATCACGCTGATCTACTTCCCGATGGCCCACATGGTTTGGTACTGGGGTGGACCGGATGTGGTCGCCGCCGCCGCCAAGGCCGTGGCCACCGCCACCGACGACGCCTCGAAGGCCACCGCCCAGGCCGCCCTGGATGCCGTCAACAAGGATGCCGGCTTCCTCTTCCAGAAGGGCGCCCTCGACTTCGCCGGCGGCACCGTGGTGCACATCAACGCGGGCATCGCGGGCTTCGTCGGCTGCCTGATGCTCGGCAAGCGCATCGGCTACGGCCGCGACCTGCTCGCCCCGCACTCGCTGACCATGACCATGATCGGCGCCTCGCTCCTGTGGGTCGGCTGGTTCGGCTTCAACGCCGGCTCCAACCTCGAGTCCAACGGCACCGCCGCGCTCGCCATGCTCAACACCTTCGTCGCCACCTGCGGCGCGGCGGTGGCGTGGCTGTTCGCCGAGTGGGCGCTCAAGGGCAAGCCGTCGCTGCTCGGCATGGTCTCGGGTGCCATCGCCGGCCTCGTGGCCGTCACCCCGGCCTCCGGCTTCGCCGGCCCGATGGGCTCGATCGTGCTCGGCCTCGTGGCCGGCGTGGTCTGCTTC
>JAKONI010000274.1 GCA_022702015.1 Beijerinckiaceae bacterium
CGGAGGTATCCGGGACAAGCGGCGTGAAGAGGGCACGAAACCCGTATGTCGGAATGGGCTTCTTCGCTTGGCCCCGTCGCACCGCCGCGGCGCCGCCCGAACCCAAGCCTTCGGAGGCCGGACGACCATATCCGGCTTTTCAGCATAAGGAGGCCTGCCTAAGCGTCAAGGTTGGGGCCTCCAAGCGCATGTGGGTGGCGCTCCTTCTACGCACCTCAGCGCGTGGCGGGGGCCAGCACGAGCGGGCTGGCAGGGGCGCCCCCTCGCTCCGGGCGGGCCCGCCGCGCACCGCCCTCGTCGCCCATGATGGCCAGGACGAAGGCGGCATGACCGAGCGCACAGGCGAGACCGGTTAGGGCCAGCAGGATTGCCACCAGGGCCGTGCCGCTCGCCTCGCGGGTCAGGAGCAGCCCAAGGGCGATCGCCCCATGGTGGTCCGTCACCCAGGCCTGGGCGACGAGGAGGCTCGCCCCGAAGGCGAGGTGGGCGAGGAAGGCGACGCCGAGGCGGAAGCGCGCGAGCTGTACCGTCGCCAACAGCAGGAGGACGAGGACGAACTCCGTCGCCCCCGCGCGGTCGAGGAAGGCCGCGAGGAGAGAGGGCACCGCCCGGACTTCCTGGAGGGGCGCGAAGACCGCGAGGTTCAGGTACCACGCCGTCGCGGAGGACGGGACGGCGTCGAGCAAGCGCTGGGCGCCCTGCGAAACCAGGAAGCAGCCCGGCACGAGGGCCGATCCGAGGGTTTGGGCCATGAGCGCGCGAGCCATGCCCCACAGCACCCGAGAGGCCTTAACAACCCGCCATCCCGCCCCGCGCCATCCTTCTCGCTTTCGGACATGCCCCGCCGGCACGGGCCGGGCCGGGCGCATCATGCACAACTCTAAGTCGTTTAGCCGCACCCGCTCGACAATGGGAGACAGGCCAATAGTGGCACCGAGGCATCATATCCTTATAAACCTTGGATGGATCTCAAGTCCTCGCAAAACTAACATATTACATAAATCCGCGAAGTTGCGTTTGAAGAGCGTTAATTTAAGGTCTGGTTAAGAATTACATGTCGTCCAAGGGAGATCGCTGCGATGGAAGGCACTTTGGCCGCCGCCGGGCAGAACGTCGTTCGAGCCCATGCGGAACCGGATGAGGCTGGCCGGCAGGCGGGGCAAGGACGACGGTCCTTCCTCCGGGCCGCGGGTCTGGGGGCCATCGGCGTCTCGGCGCTGGCCGCGCAGGTCGCCCCCGCTCAGGCGCAATCGGTGTCCGACGTCGACATCTTCAACTTCGCGCTGAACCTCGAATATCTCGAGGCCGAGTTCTACCAGCGGGCCGCCTTCGGTGTCGGCCTCAATGCGAGCGACGTCGATGGGACGGGTACGCCCGGTTCCGTCTCCGGTGGCCGTCAGGTTCCGTTCGCGGATCCCAACATCCGCAAGATCGCCGTCGAACTCGCCAACGACGAACTCGCCCATGTGCGGACGCTGCGCAGGGCGCTGGGCGGCAACCGGGTGTCCCGCCCGGCCATCGATTTGAACCTCGCCTTCACCTTCGCGGCCCGCGCCGCCGGCCTCGTCGGGCCGAACGACACGTTCGACGCCTTCGCCAACGACGCGAATTTCCTGCTGGCGGCCTACATCTTCGAAGATGTCGGCGTCTCGGCCTACCTCGGCGGCGGGCCGCTGATCTCGGATCCCCGCAACCTGTCGGGTGCCGCCCGCATCCTGGCGGTCGAAGGATACCATGCGGGGGCGATCCGCACGCAGCTCTACGTGAACGGCTTCTACAATCAGGCGCAGGCGATCACCAACGCCCGCAATGCCCTGAACCCCAACACCAGCCTCGATCAGGGCATCGGTGATGCGAACACCGCCAACATCGTGCTCACCGATCCCGCGACCGGTGTGACCCCGGCGCGGACGCCGCAGCAGGTCCTGAATATTGTCTACCTCAACGCCAACACCCGACCGACTGGCTTTTTCCCGAACGGTCTCAACGGAACCATTCGCTGAGAACCAAAAGCCTCCCACACTCGCCAGGATTGGGTCAGTCATGCTCACGAACGATCAGACGCATCACGCCAGCACGCCGGCCAAGACAATGGACGTCGAGAAGGGCCGCCGGGCCTTCATCCAGGCCCTGGGCTTAGGGGCCGTCGGGGCCGCGCTCCTGGGAGCCGGCGCCACGCCGGCGAAGGCGCAGGCCCTGTCGGATCTCGACATCGCGAATTTCGCGCTCAACTTCGAGTATCTCGGCGCCGAGTTCTACCTGCGGGCCTCCGTCGGGCAGGGCCTGACCGATGCCGAGGTGAGCGGAACCGGAACCCTCGGGCCCGTGGCCGGCGGCCGCCAGATCACCTTCGCCACGCGCTACCTGGCGAATTTCGCCAACGAACTGGCGCGGGACGAACGGGCCCACGTCCAGAGCCTGCGGGCGACGATCACGAACGTCCTCGGCGGCACCCCGATCGCCCGCCCGGCGATCGATCTGGCCTTCGCGTTCACTCTGGCGGCGCGGGGCGCCGGCCTCGCG
The DNA here is from genome assembly GCA_022702015.1 of Beijerinckiaceae bacterium. Classification (GTDB taxonomy): domain Bacteria; phylum Pseudomonadota; class Alphaproteobacteria; order Rhizobiales; family Beijerinckiaceae; genus Methylobacterium. The sequence continues at coordinate 2,524 of JAKONI010000274.1, forward strand.
GGTCCGAACGACGTGTTCGACCCCTACGCCAACGAGAACAACTTCCTGCAGGCGGCCTTCATTTTCGAGGACGTGTGCGTCACGGCCCTGGCGGGGGCGGCGCCGCTAATCAGCAACAAGACGTTCCTCGCCAACGCCTCGGGCTTCCTCGCCACGGAATCCTACCAAGCGGGCGCCATCCGGTCGTTCCTCTACGCGAGGAACTTCCTCCAGCAGGCTGGCCAGATCTCGGCGGCGCGGGATGCGCTCGACGGCCCGCCGGTCGACGATCAGGGCATCGGCGACAACGCGACGATCAACATCACGCCCACCGATGTCGATGGCCTCGTCTTCGCGCGCACGCCGCAACAGGTCCTGCGGATCGCCTACCTCAACGGCAACGGAACGCCCACCGGCTTCTTCCCGAACGGGGTCAACGGCACCATCCGGTAAAGACCGAGCCCTGCGCCCGCGGGGGGCTGGCATCGCATCGTCCGGTCTGATGTCCGGAGGGTGGGATGCTCTCGTATTACCCCCGTGGACGTGTGCTTTGGGCGAGCGATGCCGGTCACTCTGCGTTGCCCATCGGCGGCGAGGGCATGAACGCCGACTTGGCCGTGGTCGCGCTGTACCACGACCAGGGGCACATCCCCGTGAAGCTGCTCGGCTTCGAGGTGCGCTACCCGGATCCCGCTTCCGAGATCTTGGATCCGAGCTTCGCCAAATACAGGCGGCATGCCGGCGCCATGGAGCGTCTCCGGACGGGGCCCCGTTGGAGCGAGGGACCCGTTTGGGTGGCGGATCAGCGTTGCTTGGTCTGGTCGGAATAGACCAACCCGAGTTTCCCGTGCGCCTCGGAGGGCGTCATCTGCCGAATGGCTTCTTCGGAAAAGCCAAGCTCACGAAGCGCCGCTCGCTGGCCGTTCGTGATCATCAACGAGACTGCAGGAGGCGTCGCGGGTGCGGGATCCGGAGCGCCGGGCTCGGCATCCTCGGCGTGGCCGATACGGTCGAGGACCGCCTTCTCCGCCGAAGTCTGAGTGAGGAGCAGCCGAAGCTCGTCGTCAATTCCCGTCATTCGCGGCCCTTATCGCTTCTTCGCCGACACACAATATGCGCCGGATCGGCAACCGTATGCCGTGTGGCCCGCTCCGACGAAGCCGCGTTTGCGGCCGTCAGGGCTTCCCGTCCGATCGGGAGCTTGTCTAGCGTCGCCCCGAGTGGAAACGGTGACGCCAGCCCTCATTCAGCCTGCGCTCCTCCGCGCTCTCCTCCGGTGCCGCTTCCAGGCGCAGCAGGATCAACGCGAAGCCGTTCTGTTGAAGGTAGACCTGCTCTGAGAGGGTTGGTGCGTGGAGATCGCGCTTCACGTCAATCCAGATATCGGAGCTGCACGCGGCGATGTCGCTCGCGATGTTCGGTCGATGTCGATCGCTGAGATAGAGCGAGCCCGTCGGGACCGGGCTGCCGATTGCGGGGATGAGGGCTGGAAAGGAAAGGCCGCGGTAGCATCGCTGCACCCGCCCGTTGGCCGCCACGACGACGGCGATCCTCTCGGGATGGTATTGCACGTAGGCCCGAGCCGCCGCCTCCTTGCCCACCGCGAAGTCGTGCGCGAGCACGAGAACGTGCCGGAGATCGGCCCCGTGAAAGGCCGCCATGGCTGCCCGCAACAGGTGCGGGGGCATCAGCAGGAGCGTGGCGAAGCGGTTGGCCTCAACCTCCCTGCGCTGCCGTTGATCACCCTCCTTCGCCGTGACGCGGAGAAGGTCGGAGCCCTTGCACGTGAACCGGCCGGGTTGATCCGGGACGTGGTGGGCCATCAGGAAGTGGGCGAGTTCGTGCGCGAGGGTGAAGCGGCGGCGCGGTTCGCCCCCGCGCTTGGCGAGGATGGTGCCTTCGGACCGCTTCGCGTCTGTGACGAGGACACCGTCGAACTCATCGGTGTCGAGGTATTCTATCCGAACGATGCCGAGTTTCCCGCACAGCTCCTGGATCGGCACGGGCACGGGAAGGTTCGGCTCGGCCTTGAGGATGCGTGTGACGAGCGCCTCCGGTGAACTCGCGTCTCCGAGGTCCATCCTGCTGATTGGCATCCACGCAGCCCCATCCTGTCCCTGACCCGCCCCGTCAGGCCGCCAAGGCTTCCGCGATCGCAGGACGGGTTTATGGGGCGTTCACGCCGACGGTAACCCAACAGCGGCCTTGCGAGCCGAAACCGGGCTGACCCGGCACCGCGGTCCATACGATCTCCACGACATTGGCAAAGCCCAAAACGTAGCGGCGCTCGGCGAGTTGGCGCAGCGGCGAACGCTTGGCTGGGCGGCCTATCTCAAGATTTCGTGGGAGAATCGATGAAGCCGGCGAAGGGAGCACATGCCCAAAATGATCCGACAGCGTCGACGGCCAGCCGCTCGAAAACGCGGGCTATGTCGTGGGGCGAGCCGATCACGCTAGCTCGAAAAACCGGCAGCAGCGGTGACTTGAGGTCAAATGGCGGAGGGAGCG
>JAKONI010000283.1 GCA_022702015.1 Beijerinckiaceae bacterium
CGTCCTCGTCACCACGGGCTTCGGCATCCAGTTCCTGCTGAACATCGTGCTGTGGGTCCTCGGCTGGGTGCCGGGGACCGTTCACGCCCTCTGGCTGATGAACCGAGATCGGCCCCTGCTCTGACGCCGGATCAAGGCTTGGCTGGGGAGACAGCCGGCCTGACCACCGCCGGTGGGTGGGCCGGCACCTTCGCCACCGCGAGCTTCACCGTTGGGGCCTTGCTGGCATGGGCATGCGGCGGGGCCGGCTTCGCGGACACGAGGGAGGACTTCTCCGTCGTGGCCGGCTCCGTCTGGGCCGCCAGGGGGAGGGCGCCGGTGGTGGCCGTGTCGGTCGCCGGGGTCGCGGGTGTGGCGGCCTTCTTTGAGAACAAGTCGCCGAACACCTTCTCGTAAGAGATCGACTCCCCGTCCGCGTCCGCGACGGTGATCCGCGCGGGCTTGTCGGGCTTCGCCCCGGCGGTGGGCTCCGCTTGGTTGGCCATCAGGGTGGCCGGCGCGGGGACAGCGGGTGTCCTGCTCCGGTCTCCCGCCTTGATCGTCCCGGCCGCCTTACCCTTCTCGGCCCCTGCGGGCGACGCCTTCGGCGTGGTGGAGGCCGTGGTGGTCGGCGACGCCACCGAGGCGAGCATCACGGGATGGCCCTTCGGATCGATCTCGATCTCCTCGGGGGCCGAAGCCAGCGTCTCCGGGCGGCTCACGTCGCCGAGATTGTGGCGGCCATATTCCTTGGCATCGTAGGGGAGCACCGTCTCGGTGCCGCCGAGGCTGGCGAAGGCGGTGGGGTTGTTCTGCGGGCGGAAGACCGCGTTCTGGCCCCCATCCTGGTAGGTGACGTGGACCGCCGGTGTTCCCTTGGACACGAGGTCGGCCACCTCACGGGAATCCTTCTCCCGTTTCTCCGCCACCTGGGGATCGACCTTCGGCTTGCACGCTCCGGCGGCGGCATCCGAGCCACCGAAGACGTAGCGCTTGCCGCAGAGGCCGACCTTCGGCTCCTCGCCCAAAGCCTCGAAATAGTCCGAGCCCTCCTTAAGGTTCTGCCAAAAGGCGGCGTTCGGATCGTTGCGGAACTTGGCCAGATTCCTGGCTGTCATCCGGAACGGATAGGACTGGAACTGGAAGCTCCGCTGCCCCCCGGCGAACGCCTCCCGGGCCAGCGCATAGATTTCGGCGATCGAGGCGTCGGTCATCGCGAAGCAGCCCGCCGACGAGCAGGTGCCGTGGACCATGACGAAGCGCCCGGAGCGGCCGTTCGCCCGGTCGAAGGCGTTCGGGAAGCCGGTGTCGAACGAGAGGAAGTAGGATGAGTTCGGGTTCATGAGACCCGGGGTGATCGTGTAGAAGCCCTCCGGCGTCTGGCGATCCCCCTCCTTCACCTTCGGGCCGAGCTGGCCCGACCAGCGGCAGATCGGGTAGGTCTTGAGCAGGGCGTAGCGCCCGTCATTGCCCTTCTTCCAGACCTCCATCTCCGCTTCCTTCTTGTAGGCGCGGATCAGGATCGGGTCGGATTGCTGCATCCCCTTGGTCTGCATGAGCGCCAGGGTTTGCGGGGCGACGGGGGCGATGCTGCGGGCCGAGGGCCCGCCGATGACGCTCACGTCCTGGCAACCGGCCAGGGTCAGGGCAGTCAAGGCGGCCGCCGCCAGCATCCGCAGGGGCGCGGGACGCGACGTCGTATGCGCCGTCGCGGGACGCAACGTCATGGGGAACCTCGTCCTCGAACCTTGGCCCGCGGGCCGCTCGTTCCGGCCGAAAGCGGGCGTTACTCCCCAACCTGTACCTGCGTTAAGCTTGCCCCTTGGTTACTGCAATGACGCGGCGGCCACACCGGCCAGCCGTCCGGTGCAGTATCGCACCATTCCTGTGGACCGGGACGGGGCGCGACTTGCGCGGCCCCGCCGGTGCCGGCGCGACACCATTGCGGACACCGTCGCCCCGATCCCCTGGATGCGGGAGTCTTCGCGAGGGCCGCTCAGGTGGCAGGGGCCGCCTTCGGCCGCCGCTCGCGCCGGAGCAGGACCAGCAGCAGAAGGCCCGCCCCGGCCATCCCGGCGCCGGCCAGGGATACCGCCGGATACCCGAGCCCCCTGTCGATGACGAAACCGCCGAGCGCCGCGCCGATGGCGTTGGCGAGGTTGAAGGCGCCGATATTCATGGCGGAGGCCAGGTTGGGCGCCCCGGCCGCCGCTTCCATGACGCGGACCTGCAGGGGTGAGACGATGGCGAAGCACGCCACGCCCCAGAGGACGATCAGACCCGTCGCGGGCAGGGGGCTGCGCATGCCCCAGGCGAACAGGACGAGGACGGCGATATGGATCGCCAGCGAGCGGAGGATCGTTCCATCGACGGACCGTCCGGCCAGTTCCCCACCGAGCCAGTTCCCGGCCATCAGCCCGACACCGTGCAGGAACAGCACCACGGAGACCAGAAAGGTGGCAGCACCCGTCTCGATGCGCAGGATCGGCACGATGTAGGTGAAGACCGTGAACATCGCGCTGAAGCTGATCGTCGTGAGGGCGAGGGCCGCCAGGACGGGTGGGCGGGCCAGCACGCGCAACTCCGACCGCATGTCGGCCCTGGCGTCGGCGGGCAGGGGCGGGAGCGCGAGGCGAAGCGACGCCATGGCGACGACGCCGACGCCGGCGATGGCCCAGAAGACGGATCGCCATCCCCCCACCTCCCCCATCCACGCCGCGAGGGGCCCGCCGGCCACGGCGGCGACCGTCAGGCCCGAGAACATCGTGGCGACCGCCGCCGAGCGGCGTTCCGGCCGAACCAAGTTCGCCGCGACCACCGAGCCGACCCCGAAGAACGCGCCGTGATTGAGTGCGGTGACGAGCCGGGCGGCGACCAGCATCGCGTAGCTGTCGGCCAGGGCGGCCATGAGGTTTCCGATGGTGAAGATCGCCATCAGCCCGATCAGCAGCCGCCGTCGCGGCACGCCGGCCGTGGCGAGCGTCATCACGGGCGCGCCGAACAGAACGCCGAGGGCGTAGGCGCTCACCACGAGGCCCATGGCGGGGATCGACGCGCCCAGGTCGTCGGCCATCAGCGGCAGCATGCCCATCGGCGAGAACTCGGTCACGCCGATGCCGAATGCGCCCACGGCCAGGGCCAGCAGGGGAAGATTTGCCGTCATCGTTTCGTCGCCTCGATTCGTTCCGGATCGAGGGTGGCCAATCGGTCACCTCGGCGGTAGAGCGTCGGCGGGATCAGGATCTATGCCGAAATTTCATAGATGACCCATCAACCTACGGTCCGTTTCGATGACATGGCCGTCTTCGTGGCGGTGACGAAGGCCGGCAGTTTCTCCGACGCCGCGAGGCAACTCGGCCTGACGCCCTCGGCGGTGAGCCGGATCGTGGCGCGGATCGAGGGACGGCTCGGCGTGCGGCTTCTGGTGCGGACCACGCGGACCCTGCGGCTCACCGCCGAGGGCGAGACCTACGGGCGCGCCGCCCGGCGCCTGCTGGCCGATCTCGACGAGATCGAGCACACCATCGCCGACCGGGGCTGCCCGACCGGACGGGTCCGCATCAGCGCCGCCACCGCCCACGGGCGCCTCGTCATCGTGCCGCTGCTCGCCGAACTCACGGCGCGCCACCCCGGTCTCGTCATCGACATCGACCTCAGCGACGAAATCGCCGACGTGCTCGGAGGCCGCGCGGACATCGCGATCCGGTTCGGCCCCCTGGCCGACGGTCCCCTCACCGCCCGCCGCCTGGGCGAGACCGGCCGGACGGTCGTCGCCTCGCCGGACTATCTCGCCCGCGCCGGCACCCCCCGCCGACCCTCCGACCTGGCCGGCCACAACTGTCTGGATTTCAACTTCCGCCGGAGCGAACCCGGGTGGCCGTTCCGGGAGGACGGCCTCGACTATCTCCTCGCGGTCGGCGGTTCCGTCGCCGCCAACAATGGCGAGACCCTGGTGCAACTTGCGCTCCGGGGCGTCGGCATCACCCGCGTGGGGAACTTCCACATCACGGAGGATCTCGCCGCCGGCCGCCTCGTCCCCCTGCTGGAGGATTTCAACCCGCAGGATCGGGAGTCCATCCACGCGGTCTTCGTCGGCGGCCCGGCCATGCCCGCCCGGATCCGGGTCGCGGTGGACTTCCTCGTGGAGGCGCTGCGGCGCCGTTCAGCGCAGGAGGTCCGGCTCCCGGGCGGCCTCCGCGCGGAGCAGCGCGACGAGGGCGGCGTCGTCGAAGGGCTCGGGGAGGCGCAGGCCCACCGGCGGTGACGGAATGCGAATCGTCAGCCAGCGCAGGTTGGGCGCGAGGTCGGCCGCCTCGGCCACCTCGACGCGCCCGTGGCCGGGCTCCAACTGCACGAAGGTGAGGTGATTGCGGCTGGGGCGCAGGGCCAGGAGGGCTGCGATCTCCTCGATCACCGGGCGCGGCGTGTGCAGATGGCTCATCATCCACAGGCGGTTGCGCGCGCCGGTCATGTCGAGGGCCGCGCGGAGGCGGCGGACGCCCTCCGTGAGGAAGACGTAGTCGGCGGGGCTGGCGGCCGGATCGTGGTGATTGAACACGCATTCGAGGCCATGCGCCTCCCGGTAGAGGCGATGGCGCCCCTTCGTGATGTCGGGCCCCTGGCGTTCGGCCTCCGGCACGGTTTCGAGCTGGGTCCGGTCGATCAGCGTGACGAAATCGTCCGCGAGGCAATCCCGGACCATGCCCGGCATCGTGAAGATCCAGTCGAACGGGCCGGACCACTGCCGCAGACCGAGGGTCTTCAGGACATGCGCCATGTGGCAGTTGCAGCCGAGGGAGGCGACGTTGGACGCCCCGGGCTCGCGGTCATCCCGCCTTCCGAACCGCAGGCCGATCCGGCCGAACGCCTCGCGCAGGCCGGAGGCGATGGTCACAGGCGGCGGCCGATCTCGAGAAACTTCTCCGCCCGTCGGTCGCGGATCGCCGCCGGCTCCATGCCCTCGAACAGCGAGAGCGATTCGGCGATGGCCTGACCGGTCGCCCGGATCGCCCCGTCGCGGTCCCGGTGCGCCCCGCCGACCGCCTCGGGGATGATGCCGTCGATGACGCCGAGGCGCAGGAGATCCTGCGCGGTGATCTTCATGGCGGTGGCGGCCTCGTGGGCCCGGCCGCCGTCCCGCCACAGGATCGAGGCGGCGCCCTCCGGCGAGATCACGCCGTAGATGGCGTGTTCCAGCATCAGCACCCGGTTGGCGGTGGCCAGCGCGATGGCGCCCCCCGAGCCGCCCTCCCCGATCACCACGGCGACGTTCGGCACCGACAGGGCGAGGCACGCCTCCGTCGAGCGGGCGATAGCCTCGGCCTGCCCGCGTTCCTCGGCCTCGATGCCGGGATAGGCACCCGCCGTGTCGACGAAGGCGAGGAGCGGCAGGCCGAAGCGGTCCGCCGTCTCCATCAGGCGTACCGCCTTGCGGTAGCCCTCGGGGCGGGCCATCCCGAAATTGTGACGCAGGCGGGCTTCCGTGGTCGCCCCCTTCTCCTGACCGAGGACACAGACCGGGCGGCCCTGGAAGCGGCCGAAACCGCCGACGATGGCCTCGTCTTCGCCGAAGGCGCGGTCGCCCGCGAGGGGGGTGAACTCGGTGATCAGGTCGGCGCAGTAATCGACGAAATGGGGCCGCTGCGGGTGGCGGGCGACCTGCGTCTTCTGCCAAGGCGTCAGGGCGGCGTAGATCTCGGCCAGGGCCTGACGGGCCTTGGCTTCCAGGCGGCCGACCTCCTCGCTGATCGCCACGGCGCCGTCCTGGCTGCCGACGGCGCGGAGTTCCTCGAGCTTGGCTTCGAGTTCAGCCACCGGTTTCTCGAAGTCGAGATAGGAGCGCGTCGCCGCCATGGGGTTCCGTATCGAATCGTCGTGGACGGGCGCACCTCCGGTTCCATCCCCGGCTGCGGCGGGCGCGAGGTGTTGGCGAGAAGCCCGGCGCTGTCAACCTATGAGCCCCGCCATGGGGGGAAACCACCCCCGCAGGGGGGGCGGGACCGGCTCACGCGGCCAGCGTCACCACCCGGTTGCGCCCGGCCGCCTTCGCCTCGTAGAGCGCGTCGTCGGCCCGGCGCAGGACGTCCCCGGGCGAGCCGTCCCCGGCGGCGCGCACGGCCACCCCGATCGAGACCGTCACCGGGAGCGAGCGCGTCTGGCGCAGCACCTCGAAGGGCGTGGCCTCGATCCGCTCGCGGATCCGCTCGGCGATGGCGCGGGCCTCCGCCATCCCGGCATCGGGGAGGATGACGACGATCTCCTCGCCGCCATACCGGGCCACGATGTCGATGGGGCGAGTGTGCAGCCGCACCCTGTCGGCGAAGGCCCGGAGCACCTCGTCCCCGGCCTCGTGCCCGTAGCTGTCGTTGATCGCCTTGAACCGGTCGATGTCGAGGATGAGGGCGGCGAGCGGCCGGTTGCGGGTGCCCTCGTGGAAGAGGAGACCCAGATGGTTGTCGAGGTAACGGCGGTTGTGCAGCCCGGTGAGGACGTCCGTCACCGCCATCTGGAGGGAGGCTTGCATCGCCCCGCGCAGCACGTCCGAGTAGCGCTTGCGCCGGACCTGGGTGCGGACGCGGGCAAGCAGCTCGTTCCGGTCCACCGGGCGCATCAGATAGTCGTGGACCCCGAAATCGAGGCCCCGGGTGATCCGCGCCCGGTCATGGGTCTCCGCGATCATGATGAGAGGTATGCCCCGGGTGCGGTCGAGGGAGCGGAGTTGGCTGCACAGGCGCAGCCCGTCATGACCCTCGAGGTCGAGGCTGATGAGAGCGAGGTCGAACTCGTTTTCGGCCGCCGCCCGCATCGCCGCGAACGGTTCCCGCTCCACGCTCACCCGGTGGTGCTGGCGCAGGGCCGTGGCCATCCGGTCGGCGGAGCCGGGCCGGTCCTCCACGAGGAGGATGTGCGAGTCGAGGCCGCTCTCGGCCGCCGCCGTCGCCAGGGGATCGCCGATCCCGAAGGCGCGGGTGGCCAGGGCGCGCTGGCGCAACTCGTCGGTGACGGCCTTGAGCCGCACGAGGCTGCGCACGCGGGTGAACAGGGCGGTGTCATCGACGGGCTTGGTGAGGAAATCGTCGGCCCCGGCATCGAGGCCCTTCAACCGGTCGGACGGCTGGTCGAGCGCCGTGACCATCACCACCGGGATATGCGCCGTTACGGGATTGTTCTTGAGCCGTCGGCAGACCTCGAATCCGTCCATCCCCGGCATCATGACGTCGAGCAGGACGAGGTCGCACAGACCTTTCTCGCAGATCGTGATCGCGTCGGGGCCGTTCATCGCGGCCAGGGTGTCGAAATATTCGAGTCCGAGCTTGGTTTCGAGCAGCTTTACGTTGGGAAACAGGTCATCGACAATCAGGACGCGGGCCGACATGCTTCCTCGCTTCGGACGATCGCCGGGCTACCGGGCGTGCGCGGTGACCGGATCGAAGGCGCGGGACGAGCCCGACCCCCTGTCATCGCTATTCAAGATACGTCCGAACCGTTGCTAAAAACTTCGCGACGGAGATCGGCTTAGAAAGATACGCTTCGCAGCCCCCCTCCCGAATGCGCTCTTCGTCCCCCTTCATGGCGAAGGCGGTGATGGCGATGATGGGGATCGACTTGAGGTCGTCGTCCTCCTTAAGCCACTTCGTGACCTCGAGCCCCGACACCTCAGGCAACTGGATGTCCATCAGGATCAGGTCCGGGTGATGGGCGCGGGCCAGCTCGATCGCCTCGATGCCGTTGGCGGTCTTGAGCGTCGCATAGCCGTTCGCCTCAAGGAGGTCGTTGAACAGCTTCATGTTCAGCTCGTTGTCCTCGACGATCAACACCGTCTTCGACATGGTTCCTTGCCTCGGTCAGAGCCGATCATGATTAAGGACCCATCAGCCCCATTGCGTCGGTTTTAAGGGTTACATGTTGACGAAACGCAAACCCCACCAATCGGATGACCGCGTAGGACCCCTCGCGCTCGATGTTCTGCTGTGGATCGTGGGGGATGAGGAGCGACTTTTCCCCTTTCTGGCGTCCACCGGACTCGACATCGACGCCGTGCGGGCGGGAGCGGACGATCCCGCCTTCCTCGCCGGCGTCCTCGATCACGTCGCCGGGAACGAGCCGGTCCTGCTCGCCTGCGCGCAGGCGCTGGAGGTGAAGCCGGAGCGCATCGTGGCCGAATGGCACCGTCTCTCACCCCAGGTGGGGGAGGATTGGGGTTAGCGAGCGCGACCCACCGGGCGCGGAAGGCTCAGGGGTTGCAGCCCTTGGCCGGGGCCTTGGTGTCGAGATCCAGGGCGGTCATGGAGCCGACGAGGGCGAACTCGCCGTAATCGAGCTTGATCCGGCCGCTGACGCCGTTCTCGTAGAGGTCGAAGGCAAGGGTGTAGATGGGCGTCCGCTCGCCCTCGCCCTCGGTGTAGTAGGAGAGCGTCACCGGCCAATGCTTCACCGCCGCGATCGGGCCGGATTGAAGCGGCTTGTCCCTGTCGTTGGCGGCGGCCTCGGCGGGGCCCGTCGCCCCATGGCCGATCACCGCGAAGGTGTCGTAGACCTTCGTGCCGTCGTCGGACCCGTCGTAGACCTTCACGGAGACGGTGGTCTGTCCGGCCCGGGCCGCCTGCACCAGGCGCTTCATGTGCGCGCTGGGAAAGAGCACCGAACCCGGCACCATGATCGGCTTGCCCCGGCCCTTCAGCTTGATGGTAAGGGTCCCGTCAGCGGTGTTGGCCGAACCGTCCACCGGTGCGGAGGGCTTCTCGTCGGTCAGCGTCGTCGTTTTGAACCGGAACTCCCGCCCGTCGCCACCCTCGAAGGTCGTGCTGCGCAGGTCCGAGACGCGCGTGCCGGTCTCCCCCGAGGTCAGCTCCGTCACCTGACGGGTCTGCATCGTGTAGCCGCGACAGGCATCACCGCGGAAGTCGATGACGATCCGCCCCCGGGCCGCTTCCACCGGACGGGTGCCGGAACTGCCGTTGAGGGAGAGATCGTAGACCGCCCGGTGGTTGGCGAGTACCACGGGGGATTGCGCTTCGCCGGCACTCGACGCCGCCGGGGCGTCCGGCGCCGGGGTGGCCGGCGCGGCGACCGCAGGGGTCGCGAGAATCATCAGTCCGGCGAGCAGGCGGCGCGGCAGGTGAACCATCGTGAGCCCCAGTCTTTGCGGACGCGCGGTCGTGGACCACGCGGGTCAGGACAATCCTGGGACGCATCCGGTGACGGGGTCGGATACGGCGGGCAGCGCCGCTGCCGGATGACACGGGGGCCGCCCCGACATGCGAGGCGGCCGAAGGGTCTTACTCGCCGGTCGATTCGCCGGAGGTCGGGTTGGGCGTGGCCTCCCCTCCCTCGGCGCCACCCTCGAACCGGGGGCGGCGACGGCGGCGGGGCTTGGGGGCGGGGGCGTCCTCGGCCGCCGTCTCGGCGACCTGCGGCTGCTCCTGCTCGGGCTCCGGCGCCGCAACGGCGGCGGTGCGGACGGGGGCCATCAGGAAGGCGGGAAGGCCAGCGGCCTCCTCGGCGGCCGCCGGGGCCGGCTCCTCGCGGCGCCGCTCACGGCGGGACGTTCCACCCTCGGGGCGCTGGTAGTCGCCGCGCGGGGCCTCGGCCCGGTAATCGCGCCGTTCCTGCCGGCCCTCGGATCGCTGCTCCTGGCTTCGGGGCTCCTGGCTCCGGGGCTCCTGGCCGCGAGTTTCTTGGCTCCTGGACTCTTGGCTCCGCGAATCCTGGCCCCGAGGCTCCTGACCGCGCGCCTCCTGGTTCCTAGGCTCCTGATTCCTCGATTCCTGGGCCCGGTAATCCTGGCGGTCGCCGCGCTGGTAGTCCTGACGGGGCTGCTGGTCCTGCCGGCCGTTCTCGTAGCGCTGTCCGTCCTGGCGCTGTCCGTCCTGACGCTGCCCCTCTTGACGCTGGCCGTCCTGACGCTGGCCCTCTTGACGCTGGCCGTCCTGACGCTGGCCCTCGGGCCGCTGATAGTCCTGGCGGCCGTAATCTTGGCGGTTGTCCTGACGGCCGTTGCCGTCCTGGCGCTGGCGGTCGCGGTTGTAGTCCTGGCGGCCGTTGCCGTCCTGGCGACCCTGACCGTCGTAGCGGCCGTTCTGCTCGAACCGGCGCTGGTCACGGTTCTGGTAGCGGTCGCGGTTCTGGCGGCCCTCTTGGTAGCCGTCCTGCCGGCCCTCGTAGGGCTGGGGCTGCTGACCAGGATCGCCGTACTCGTCCTGGGCGTAGCCCTGGCCGTTATAGCCCTGGCCGTTGGCCGGGTTGCCCTGGCCCTCGTCCTCGCCTTCGTCGCCCTCGTCGTCGAAGGCGCGGGCGGCGTAGCCGTTCTGAACCGGGCGAGTCTGCTCCTGCGCGCCGGAGATGATGCGGAAGTAATGCTCGCCGTGCTGGAAGTAATTTTCGGCGGCCACGGGGTCACCCGCCGCCAGCGCGTCGCGGGCGAGCTGCGCGTACTTGTCGGCGATGTGCTGAGCGGTGCCGCGGATCTTGACGTCGGGGCCGTTCGATTCGTACGAGCGCGTAAGCGGATTGGGGCCCTTGGGCCGATTACGGCCGCGTATCCGTCGATTCTGGTTCGGTCTCATCGGTCTTCAGTGACCCTCAGTTCACACCAGACAAGTCAAAGGGGCTACCGGCATCCGGTGCGGCTCAGACGTGCCGTCCTGGCACATGCCGCCCGGACGGACCCTGCGAACCTCGCACGGACCTTGCCGGCCGCCTGATCCATCCCTCGCGTCGCGCGTCGGAGATGAGACGCGGAACACCAGCCGGTTGTCAGGTTCGAGCGGTGCCGGACTGACTCGCGATTTCCGCGATCATCCTGGTCCGGCCATTCAGGGGATCGGCGAACGACGTACGGCCGAGGTCTTCACCGACCCTATCGCCGCTCGTCTTAACGAAACGTTCGCGATCTTCAAGCGGACTTTATCGTCTCGGCTCCGCCGCAACAAGCTTTTTTCGTTTCACACCCTCGGCATCGCCCATTCGGCGCCGCGCTATTCTCCCGGGCATGCCCGTGATTTCAAGGATGATGACCGCAGTTGGGCGTCGTGGCGGCGATGTTCAATGCTGGAAGGTTAACACCCTCGCATGTCCCGCGAGATCGTGGGTGATGCCGCTGCAAGGCAGGCCCGCCGCCTCGCCCAGGGCGCGGACCGCCGCCGCCTGATCGTAGCCGACTTCGAGAACGACGGGGGCTCCGCGCCGAAGGCACCTGCCGGCGCTGAGGTCTTCGAGTATCCTCCGATAGGCTTCGAGCCCGTCGGCGCCGCCGTCGAGGGCCGCGAGGGGATCGTGCCGGGCCACCTCCCGGTCGAGGCCGGCGATCTCCCCGGTGGCGATGTAGGGGGGGTTCGAGACCACGAGATCGAAGGGCCCGCTCAAGGGGGCGCACCAATCCCCGCAGGCGAACAGCGCCCGTCCGCCGACTCCGTTGGCGCCCGCGTTGTCCCGGGCGACCCGCAGCGCCGCCTGAGAACGATCGATTCCAACGCCGACCGCCCCGGGCAATTCGCTCAGGAGCGCGACGAGGATGCATCCGGAGCCGGTGCCGAGATCGAGGATGCGAAATTCGTCCCGGCGATCCGGCAGGGCGGCCAGGGCGGCCTCCACCACGGTCTCGGTGTCCGGCCGGGGGACGAGGGTTTCGGGGGCAAGGGCGAAGGGCAGGCCCCAGAACTCCCAGGCGCCGAGGATGCGGGCCACCGGCTCACCGTCGCGGCGCCGGGCCAGGGCGGAGGCGAGCCGGGCCGCCGCCTCGCCCAGGGGCTGATCCCCATCGAGCACGAGGTCGCGGGTTTCGAGCCCGAGCAATCCGAGGAACAGGAACCGCGCATCCCCCTCGGCCCCGGCGATGCCCGCCGCATCGAGGAAGGCCGCCGCCCGGCGCAGGGCGTCACGGCGGCTGAGGGCGGGGTCGAAGGCGGCCGGTTCGGCGGTGGCGCCCCCCGTCACGCCATACCCTCGGCGGCGAGCAGTTCCGCCTGATGCTCGGCGATCAGAGCGTCCACCACCTCGTCGAGTGCGGTGCCGGCCATCACCTCCTCCAACTTGTAGAGGGTGAGGTTGATACGGTGGTCGGTGACGCGCCCCTGCGGGAAATTGTAGGTGCGGATCCGCTCCGAGCGGTCGCCGGAGCCGACCTGCGCCTTCCGGTCGGCGGCGCGGGCATTGTCCTTGGCGCTGCGCTCGGCATCGTAGAGTTTGGCGCGCAGCAGCGACATCGCCCGCGCCCGGTTCTTGTGCTGCGAGCGCTCCTCCTGGACGAACACCACGATCCCCGAGGGGATGTGGGTGATGCGGATGGCCGATTCCGTCTTGTTGACGTGCTGGCCGCCCGCTCCCTGCGCACGCATCGTATCGATCTTCAGGTCGGCCTCGTTGACCACGATGTCGACATCCTCCGCCTCGGGGAGGACGGCGACGGTGGCCGCCGAGGTGTGGATACGCCCCTGGGTCTCGGTATTGGGCACCCGCTGCACCCGGTGGGCGCCGCTCTCGAACTTCAGCCGGGCGAAGACGCCCCTGCCCTTCACCTCGGCCACGACCTCGCGGAAGCCGCCGACCGTGCCCTCGCTCTCGGACAGCACCTCGACCCGCCAGCCCTTCGACTCGGCGTATCTTGCGTACATGCGGAACAGGTCGCCGGCGAAAAGCGCGGCCTCGTCACCGCCGGTGCCGGCGCGGACTTCGAGGATCGCGCTCTTCTCGTCGGCGGCGTCCTTGGGCAGCAGCATCAGTTGGAGGGCGCGGTGGGCGCCCTCCAGCGCCTCCTCGGCCTCCGGCTTCTCCTCGGCGGCGAGCGCCCGCATCTCCGGGTCGGTGCCGGCCTCGTCGATCATGGCCTCGATGCCGGCGAGGTTGTCGAGGGCCGCCCGGTAGCCGCGGATCGCCCCCACGACGGGATCGAGATCGGAGAGTTCGCGCGAGAGCTGCACGACCGTCTCGGATTCGCCCTCGCCCGAGGCGAGCTGCGCGGTGACGAGGTCGTGCCGGACGAGGATGGCGTCGAGGCGTTCGGGGGGAAAGGGTATCATCGCCCGTTTGTTCTGTGGGGGGCGTCGGTGTGTCGGCCCGGTTCCGCGAGGGGGTACAACCCAGGTGGAAGGTTTCGCAAGGCCGCTTTTGTCCCCTCCCCCGCAGGGGCGGAGGGAATGCCGGGGCTAGATCGGCACGCCGTTCTCGTGCGCGAAGGCAGTAAGCGCCGGGCGCAGGGTCTGGCCGTCGTGCATGGTCGCCATCTCCGCCTCGATCAGGCGGGCCACCGCCCCCGCATCGAGGCTCAGCACCATCGCCTTCAGCGGGCCAAGCGCCGCCGGTGACATCGACAGGTTGCGGAAACCGAGCCCGATCAGCGCCATGGCCTCGAGGGGGCGCCCGCCGATCTCGCCGCAGACCGTCACCGGGCAGCCCGCCGCGTCGGCCCTCTGGGCGATGAGGCGGAACGCCCGCAGCGCCGCCACCGAGAGCGGATCGAACCGGTCCGCCACCCGCCGGTTCTCCCGGTCCACGGCGAACAGGAACTGCATCAGGTCGTTCGAGCCGACGGAGAGGAAGTCCGCCTCCCGGGCGATCTCGTCGATCTGGAACAGCAGCGAGGGCACCTCCACCATCGCCCCCAACTCGCAGGGGCACGGCAGGCTGTAGCCGTGCCGGGCGAGGTGCGCCTTCTCCCGTTCCACGATCTCCCGCGCCTGCGTGAACTCGTGGACGGTGGCCACCATGGGGAACATGATCTTGAGGGGCCGACCCTCGGCGGCCTTGAGGAGGGCGCGAAGCTGCATCCGCAGCAGCGCCGGCCGGTCGAGGCCGATGCGGATCGCCCGCCAGCCGAGCGCCGGGTTCTCCTCCTCCAGCTTGGCCATGTACGGCAGGATCTTGTCGCCGCCGATATCCAGGGTGCGCACCGTCACCGGCCGCCCCCCCGAGGCCGTGAAGGCCTGGCGATAGAGCGCCTGCTGCTCCGCCGCCGACGGCATCCGCTGCGCCACCATGAACTGCAGTTCGGTGCGGAACAGCCCGACGCCCTCGGCGCCGGTCTCCTCCAGGTGGGTGAAGTCGATGAGCAGCCCGGCATTGAGGTTGAGGCCGACCCGCACCCCGTCGCGGGTGATGGCGGGCACGTCGCGCAGGGCCCGGTATTGCTCCTGCCGCCGGGCGCGCAGGCGCACCATCTCGGCGTAGGAGGATTCGATCTCCGGGCCGGGGCGGACATGGATCTCCCCCGCCACCCCATCGACGATGATCGCGTCCCCCGCCTCGCAGAGGGCGGTGGCGTTTTCCACCTCGCCCACGGCGGGGATGCCGAGCGCCCGGGCGACGATGGCCACGTGGCTCGTGGGCCCGCCCTCCTCCAGCACGATGCCCCGGAGGGTGCCGGCATCGTAATCGAGCAGCGCCGCCGGCCCCATGGTGCGGGCGACGAGGATCGCGTTCTCAGGCAACGGCGCCGCGCCCGCAGCGCCGGGGCCGATGAGGGCGCGGAGCAGGCGGTTGGCGAGGTCGTCGAGGTCGTGCAGGCGCTCCCGGAGATAGGGGTCCGACTGGCGCAGCATCCGCGCCCGGTTGTCGGACTGGACGCGCTCCACCGCCGCTTCGGCGGTGAGGCCGGAGGCCACCGCCTCGCGCATCCGGCGCAGCCAGCCCTGATCGTGGGCGAACATCCGCACGGTCTCGAGCACCTCGCGCGACTCGGCGGTGCCGATGCGGTCGCCCCGCTCCACCAGGGCGTCGATGGCCGAACGCACCCCGCCGATGGCCGCATCGAGGCGCCCCACCTCCCGCTCGACGTTCTCCGCGATCAGCGTCTTCACCACGAGGCGCGGCTCGTGCAGCACAACGTGGCCGAGGCCGATCCCGTCGGAGAGGGCGAGGCCCCGGGCCATCACCGGCCGGCGGCTGGCGGCGGCGGCCTGGGAGCCGAGCCCGTCGAGTTCGCCCGAGGCGATCATCTCCGAGAGCACCATCGCGGTGGTCTGGAGCGCCTCGATCTCCTCCTCGGAATAGACGCGGTAGGTCTTGTTCTGGACGGTGAGGACGCCGAGCGTGTTGCCCGCCCGCAGCAGCGGCACGCCGAGGAAGGCGTGATAGACCTCTTCCCCGGTCTCCGGCCGGTAGGAGAAGGCCGGGTGCGTCTGCGCGTCCGAGAGGGCCAGAGGCTCGGCGGTGG
The DNA here is from genome assembly GCA_022702015.1 of Beijerinckiaceae bacterium. Taxonomy (GTDB): domain Bacteria; phylum Pseudomonadota; class Alphaproteobacteria; order Rhizobiales; family Beijerinckiaceae; genus Methylobacterium. Next base: position 15,128 of record JAKONI010000283.1, read on the forward strand.
AGGCGATGAGGCCGACGAGGCCCTCGTCCGCCCGCATCCGCGTCTGGTGGACCGCCTCGCGGTTCAGGCCCTCGGTGGCGAAGAGTTCGAGCGTGTTGTCGTCGCGCAGGACGTAGACCGAGCAGACCTCGGCCACCACGTTGGCGGCGATCAGGACGACGATCCGGTCGAGACGCGCCTGCGGGCTTACCGGCTCCGCCATGGCTTCGCGGAGACGGCGCAGCAGAAGGCGCGGACCTCCGGGCGCAGCGGGCATCGTGTCGTCGTTCCAGCGTCGGCGGGCGGCCGTGGCGTCGGCAGCCCTGCAACCTTGGCGCCAATCGCCCCGCGACAGCAATCCGTCGCCGGGCGTTTAGTTCAGATCCTCACGCCTTTCGGAAGGCGATGCCCCAATCCGGTCAAGCTTGGTCGAGCCCGTAGAGGGAATGCAAGGTCCGCACCGCCAATTCGGTGTAGGCGGCGTCGATCAGTACCGAAAACTTGATCTCGGAAGTGGTGATCGCGCGGATGTTGATACCCTTCTCGGCCAACGCCCGGAAGGCCTTGGCGGCGACGCCGGCGTGGCTGCGCATCCCGACGCCGATCGCCGAGACTTTCACCACATCCGTGGCGCCCTCGATCTGGGCGTAGCCGATATGCTCGCGGGCCTCGTCCAGGATGGCGCGGGAGCGCTGGTAGTCGGCCGAGGGGACCGTGAAGGTCATGTCGGTGGTCGACTGGTCGCCCGAGACGGTCTGGATGATCATGTCGACGTTGATGTTGGCGTCGGCCAGCGGCCCGAAGATCGCGGCGGCGACGCCGGGGCTGTCCTTGACCCGGCGCAGGGTGATCTGCGCCTCGTCCCGGGAGAACGCGATCCCGGTGATGATCTGCTGTTCCACGATGTCGTCCTCGTCGCAGATGAGGGTGCCCGGCCGCGCCGCGTCGGGCGGGTCGAAGGAGGAGCGGACGGTGGTCGGCACCCGGTGCACCATCGCGAGTTCGACGGAGCGGACCTGCAGCACCTTGGCGCCGAGGGAGGCCATCTCCAGCATCTCCTCGAAGGTCACGCGCTCCATGCGCCTGGCCTTCGGCACGATCCGGGGGTCCGTCGTGTAGACGCCGTCCACGTCCGTGTAGATATCACAGCGCTCGGCCCCGATCGCGGCGGCGATGGCCACCGCCGAGGTGTCCGAGCCACCCCGGCCGAGGGTCGTCACCCGGCCGCTCTCGGGGTGGATCCCCTGGAAGCCGGCGATCACCGCCACCTCGCCCCGCGCGAAGCCGGCGTCGAGATTCGCGGCGGGGATGTCGGCGATGCGCGCCGAGCCGTGCGCATCCGAGGTCAGCACGGGGATCTGCCAGCCCTGCCAGGACCGGGCCTTCAGGCCCTCCTTTTGCAGGGCGATGGCCAGCAAGCCCGCCGTCACGAGTTCCCCCGAGGCCACCACGGCGTCGTACTCGGTGATGTCGTAGAGGGCGTTGGCGTCCTTCACCCAGTCGACCAGCTCGTTGGTCTTGCCCGACATCGCCGAGACGATGACCGCGACCTCGTAGCCAGCCGCCACTTCGCGGGCGACGTGGCGCGCCACGTTGCGGATGCGCTCGACGTTGGCGACGGACGTGCCGCCGAATTTCATCACCAGACGGGGCATTTTCTAGAACGATTCCAAGCCCGTACAGCGGGCGGCGGGCATGCCGCCGCGAGCCGGCGGGACGCCGTCCGGACGGCGCCTGCGGGTAACGGTGCCGGCCGGGACTGTCAACGTCCGGCCAAGCATCGCGGGGCACGCGCGGGGCGGCGTCCCTCGCCCTCCGGGGAACGTCCATGGGCTCCGGGGCATAACGCCGGCTTGCGCTCGGCTGCCGGATAGGATGGGAGTCGCGGCGGTTCGGAGGCGTAGGGCGGCATGGAATCGGGCAAGGACGCGGCGGGCGGCTTCATCGACCGTGGGGAGGTCGCGCGGTTCGACGCGCTCGCCGCCACGTGGTGGGACGAGGCCGGGCCGATGCGGGTCCTGCATCGGTTCAACCCGGTGCGCCTTGGCTACATCCGCGACGCCCTATGCCGGCACCATGGCCGCGACCCGGAGGTCCCGTTCGCCCTCGACGGGCTGACCATCTGCGATGTCGGCTGCGGCGGCGGGATCCTTTCCGAGCCCCTGGCACGCCTCGGCGCGTCGGTGACGGGCCTCGATCCGGCGGAGAAGAACCTCGCCGCCGGCCGCGCCCATGCCGAGGCGGCGGGGGTGCGGGTCGAATACCAAGCCCGGACCATCGAGGAGGTCGTGGCCACCGGGGCGACGTTCGACGCGGTGCTCATCATGGAGGTGGTGGAGCACGTCTCCGACATGCCCGCCTTCGTGCGCAGCGCTTGCGCCGCCGTGAAGCCCGGCGGCCTGCTCTTCGCCGCGACCATCAACCGGACGATGCGCTCCTTCGCCCTGGCCATCGTCGGGGCGGAGTACGTCCTGGGTTGGCTGCCGAGAGGCACGCATAATTGGGAGAAGTTCGTCCGGCCGGACGACCTGTCCGCCGCGATCCGCGCGGGCGGCCTGACCGTCACGGATACGACGGGGGTCGCCTACAACCCGCTGAACGATGGCTGGCGCCTGAGCCGGGACATGGCGGTCAACTACATGCTGAGCGCCGCCCGGCCCGCTTGAACCCTCGCCTCCCTGCGCCGTTGACCGGCGGGAATGGGAGAACGCCATGCTTGAGAAGATGCCCCGGGTCCTGGGCGAGGCCCTGTCCGGCCTGAAGGCCGGGCTGGAAGGAACCACCTATCACGAGGCCTTCGCCGACGTGGCCGAGGGCATCACGGTGACGAGCCCCGCCTTCACGGACGGATCCGCCCTGCCGGCGCGGTTCACCGCCGACGGCGAGGGCGTGTCGCCGCCGCTGGCCTGGGGGAACCTGCCACCGGCGACCGAGGCCATCGCGGTCATCGTCGAGGATGCGGGGAGCCCGACGCCCCGCCCCCTCGTGCATTGCCTCGCCTGGAACCTGCCCACCGCCGGGGGGCTGGCCGAGGGCGCGGCCTCATTGGAGGGACATCCGGGATCGACGCTGGGCAAGAACAGCTTCCTCAAGGAGGGGTGGCTGCCGCCGGACCCGCCCACCGGCCACGGCGACCATGCCTACCTGTTCCAGGTCTACGCCCTCGGCCGCCGCCTGGACCTCGAGGCCGGGTCCGGCCGGGAAGCCCTGGTGGACGCGATGCGGGGGGCCGTCCTGGCCAAGGGTAGCCTCACGGGGACCTACGCCCGGAGGTGATGCCGCCTCCGGGGGCGATGCCGGCGGACGCTTCCCGTCCGGCAAGGCTTGCCTCCGGGGGACGAATCCTGATATGGCGGCGCCCATCCCGCGATGCCTGTGCCGTCATCGCCGGGCGCGCGGTGCGCGTCCCGATGGGCGGCCGGACGTTTTCGACAGACCCCGTTCCTGGACGGCCCCTGGTGGGCCGAGAGACCGATGAAGATCCGCAACTCTCTCAAGTCGCTGCTCGGCCGCCACCGCGACAACCAGCTCGTGCGTCGCAAGGGCCGCGTCTACATCATCAACAAGACCCAGAAGCGCTTCAAGGCCCGCCAGGGCTGAGGCTCTCCCCGGCTTCGGCCGGGGTTTCATTGGGGTTTCCTCGCAAGCCGCGTCCCACAGGGCGCGGCTTTCGTGTGCCGGGAGCCCCGCGCGGCACGACGGCGCGTTGACGGATGGCCCCGGGCACCGCAGCTTACGCCGATGTCGCGCCGAAGCTCCCTCGCCCTCGCGCTCGCCCTGGCCACCCTGCCCGTCGCGCAGGCGGCGCCGGGGAGCCGGGCCGCACCCGAGAAGGGGATCGCCGAGAAGGCACCGCGCAAGGTGCCGACCCTCGACGACCTATACGTCCGCCTCAAGGAGATTGAGGATCCGGCCGAGGCGAAGGGCGTCGCCCGTTTGATCGAGCAGAGGCTCGACCGGTCGGGCAGCGCCACCGTGGATCTGCTGACCGGCCGGGCCCGGCAGGCGATGGCCGCCCGCGATTTCGCTCTGGCCGCCGAGCTGATGGACCGGGCGACCTCTCTCAGCCCCTCCTGGTCGGAGGGCTGGAACCGGCGGGCGACGGTGTTCTGGCTGCTGTCGGACAAGGGCGAGGCGGTGGCAGATCTTCAGCGCGCCCTGGTGCTGGAACCACGGCATTTCGAGGCGTGGTCGGCGCTGGGCAAGATCTACCAATCCATGGACGACGACGCCCGGGCGCTGGCCGCCTACCGGCGGGCGCTGGCGATCTATCCGACCATGGAGAGCGTGAAGGAGGCGGTGGATCGCCTCGCCCCGTCCGTCGACGGCCGCGACCTGTGACGCGATCTGGCCTCAGGCGCGGTCGGGCTGTAGCCCGTTGATGGCCCGCGCGGGCGCCCTCCTCCTCGTCGTCCTTGCCCTGCCCTTCGCGGCTCTCGCCGGCTTTCTCGCCATGGGCGCCGTTGCGAGCCTGCTGATCGCCCTCCGGGTCGGCGTCTTATATCCTCCCGCCGGCCCGTTCGTAGACGTCACCGGAGGACGGCTCGCGACGATGCAGGCCGGTCCCGCCGACGGTCCGCCCGTGGTGCTCCTGCACGGGGCGTCGGCCAACTCCGCCGACCCGATGGGGGGCGTCGGACACCTCCTGGCCGCCCGGGGCTTCCGGGTCATCGCCTTCGACAGGCCGGGTTTCGGCTGGAGCGACCGGCCCGGGGGCGGTGCCGATGCCGAACCCGCCGCGCAGGCGAGGCTCGTCGCCGAGGCGCTGGGACGGATGGGCGTCGGGCCGGCGATCGTCCTGGGCCATTCCTGGGCTGGGGCGCTCGCCCTGGCGCTGGCCCTCGATCACCCGGAGCGGGTGAGCGGCCTCGTGCTCGCGGCCCCGGTGGGGATGCCGATGCCGGGCCCCATCACCCTGCCGTGGTACTGGAACCTCGCCCTCAAGCCGCCGGTCCTGTGGCTGCTGACCCATACGGTGGGGCCGCCCGTCGCCCTCGCCTTCCTCAGGGAGGCCGGGCGCCGGGTGTTCCAGCCGGAGGAGCCGGTGCCGGGCTATGTCGAGACGAGCCGCGCCGCCCTGGTGCTGCGGCCCGGCACCCTGCTGGCCAACATCCAGGACCTCGTGGGGCTGACATCGGCCCTGGCCGGCATGAGCCCCCGCTACGGCAGCCTCCACGTGCCGACGACGATCGTCGCGGGGGCCGCCGATCCCATCGTGCGGCCCGACCTCCAGGCCAAGCCGCTGTCGCGGGCAATCCCGGGGGCCCGCCTCGTCATGCTGCCCGGCGTCGGGCACATGCTGCACTACACCGCCCCGGAGTCCCTCGCCGACGCGGTGTCCGACCTTGCGGCGACGATCCGCCGGGAAGCCGCCCCGGCGCCCGTCCGCTAGAGGGTTCTCTGCAATCCCCGGATCGTGGAAAACGCTCTAACCTATTGCTTCCGCCGGAGTTTCCCGCGCCGGACCGGCGCCCCCTCCGGCGGTGGATGCCCTAGGCCTTCTCCGCGTGTTCCCGCGTGATGAAGGTCAGGCGCACGAGGTTCGTCCCGCCGGGGGTGCCGAAGGGAAGCCCGGCCACCACGATGATCCGGTCGCCCACCGCCGCGAATTTCTCGCGCACCGCGAACTTGGCGGCCCGGAACGCCATATCGTCCACGTCGCTCGCGTCCTTGGTGACGATGGGGTGGACGCCCCAGGCGATGGCCAGCCGCCGCGCCGTCTCCCGCCGGGGGGTCAGGGCGATGACCGAGGCGTTCGGCCGCTCACGGGTCAGGCGCAGCACCGTGGAGCCCGAACTCGTCCAGGCCATGACAGCCCCGACGTCGAGGGCGTCCACCATCTGGTGCGCGGCGGCGGCGATGGCGTCGGCGGCGGTCTGGTCGGGGGTGTCCTTCTGCGCCCGGATGATCGACCAGTACAGCGCGTCGCGCTCCACCTGCTCGGCAATCCGGCTCATCGTCGAGACCGCCTCGATCGGGTAGTCCCCCGCCGCGCTCTCGGCCGACAGCATCACCGCGTCGGCCCCCTCGTAGACGGCGGTGGCCACGTCCGAGACCTCGGCGCGGGTCGGCACCGGGGCGGTGATCATCGATTCGAGCATCTGGGTCGCGACGACCACGGGCTTGCCCGACCGGCGGGCGCTGCGGGTGATCCGCTTCTGGACCCCCGGCACCTGTTCGAGGGGCATCTCGACCCCGAGGTCGCCCCGGGCGACCATCAGCCCGTCCGAGACCTCGATGATCTCGTCCAGGCGGGCGAGGGCCTGCGGCTTCTCGATCTTGGCCATCACGAGGGCGCGCCCGGCGCAGACCTTCTTGACCTGTGCCACGTCCTCCGGCCGCTGGACGAAGGAGACCGCGATCCAGTCCGCCCCCGCCGCCAGCCCGGCCTCGAGGTCGAGGCGGTCCTTCTCCGTCATCGCCGGAACCGGCAGTACGGTATGGGGCAGCGAGACGCCCTTCTTGTTGGAGATACGCCCGCCGACCTCGACGCGGGTGACGGCACGGTTCTCCGAGGTCTCCACCACCACGAGGCGCAGCTTGCCGTCGTCGAGGAGGATCGAGTGGCCGGGCTCCAGGGCCTGGAGGATCTCGGGATGGGGCAGGCGGCAGCGGTTCGCGTCGCCCGGCGTCGCATCGCCGTCGAGGACGAAGGACGCCCCCTCCTCCAGCATCGCCGCCCCCTCGGCGAACAGGCCGAGCCGGAGCTTCGGGCCCTGAAGGTCCACGAGGATGCCGATCGGCCGCTTGGCCTCACGCTCGATGGTGCGGATCACCTCCACCTTTTCCGGCAGCTTCTCCCGGGGAAGGTGGCTCATGTTGAGCCGGAACACGTCGGCGCCGGCGCGGAACAGCCGCGCGATCATCTCCGGCGTGTCCGAGGCCGGGCCGAGCGTCGCGATGATCTTGGTGCGGCGGGAACGTTTCAAGCGGCGATCCTCCGGGACTGTCTCGTCTGCCGGACGCCGTTGGCGCCCGCGCGATCCCTGATGGGGTCTGAGCACCGGGTCCCGCACGGCGTCAAGCGGGATGCGAGCGTATGAGGAAATCTATCCTGTACATCATGTGTCGCAGGCCAGAAACTTCGGAGGGGTGTCAGGGTTGCCAAAGTGCGAGGCGGTGGGTGCCCCCATCCTGAGCAATATTGCGTAACGAAACAGCAGATGCGTAATGGAATTTCCCCGTGACGACCGGGAGCACCCGCTCTCCCAAGCTTTCCGCGACTTCATCCAGAATCCTCCCTTTCCCTGTGTGGGAGCGAAGTCGGCGCTATCCCGGGGAAGAATGAAGATCGTCGTAGCCCGGGACATCACCTCGGGCTGGGACGACATGCGAATTTACCCCGCACTTCTGGCCTTCATCGCGCGATATCGCGAGACGCCGGACTTGTTTCAGAGCTTCGCCGTGGTGTTCGAGGGGCCGGGCCGCCTCACCGAGGAGCAGTTCGAGGATGCCCTGTGGGAGCGCGCCCAATCCCTGTCGGACAAGGATTCCTGGCTCGGGCAGCCCTACGACGAGAGCGTCGCCACCGAACCGGACAACCCGCATTTCTCCCTGAGCTTCGGCGGCGAGGCGTTCTTCGTCGTGGGCCTCCATCCCGGTGCGAGCCGACCCGCCCGGCAATTCTCCTCCCCGGTCCTGGTCTTCAATCTGCACGCGCAATTCGAGCGGCTCCGCGCGGAGGGACGCTACGAGAAGCTGCGGTCCTCGATCCTCCAGCGGGACGAGGCGCTGGCGGGCAGCATCAATCCGATGCTCGCCCGGCACGGGGAAACCTCGGAGGCGCGCCAGTACAGCGGCCGTCACGTGGATTCCGAATGGCGCTGCCCGTTCAATCCCCGCAAAAAGCCGGTGGAGGACGGGGCGGCGCCGCAAAGGGAGGCGGTTCATCCCTTCGAGCTGCCGTTGCTGTAACGGATCCCCGGGGCGGGATGGAGCGGAAGGGCCAGGGTGGCGAGCATGACCGGGACGATGGAACGAGGGGCCGGCGATGGGGCGGCGCGCGACGGGGCGCATGAGATCGCGCCGCGCTCCGGCACGGCCTTCGCCCTGGGCAAGGGGGATCGCCTGACGGTGATCGACCCCCGAGGGGAGCAGGTGGCCGATCTTCTGGCGTTCAACCGCCACGACCTCGACGAGGTGATCTCCTCGGGGCGCACCCTCGATTACGCCAGCCGGATCTACCTCACCACCGGGGACCCGCTCTACTCGAACCGCTCCAACGTGATGCTGCGGATCGTCGAGGACACGGTGGGCCGCCACGATTTCCTGCTGACCCCGTGCTCGGCCGACACGTTCCGCATCATCTACGGCGACACACAGCCCCACCGGGGCTGTTTCGGCAACCTCGCGGCGGCCCTTGCCCCCTATGGCATCGCACCGGACCGGATCCCGGTGGCGTTCAACTGCTTCATGAATGTTCCGATCGACGGCGCCACCGGCGCGCTCACCGTCGCCCCGCCCCTGAGCCGGGCGGGGGACCACATCGTGTTCGAGGCAGAGATGGATCTGGTGATCGGCCTCACCGCATGCTCGGCGCTGCAATCGAACAACGGCAGCTTCAAGCCGATCCACTACCGGATCGACCCGGCGGGCTGAGGGGATGGCGGGAGCGCCTCGGTCGGCCTTCAAGGACGACCGGCTCCCGTTCCCCGTAACGTACCTCAGGGCTTTCCCTTGGCGTTCCGCTCTGGCTCGGTGAGCTGGATCGTCCAGTTCTTCTGCTCGCCGGTATCGATCTCAAAGAAGCCGTTGCGGTCGAAGCCCCGGGCAAGGCAATCCTCGATGCC
>JAKONI010000294.1 GCA_022702015.1 Beijerinckiaceae bacterium
TCCTCCAGCAAGCGGACCCGGCGGTGGCAGGCCGAGGCCGAAAGGCCCACGGCCGCCGCGAGGTCGGCATTGCTGATGCGCCCATCCGCCCGCAGGACCTGGATGATGCGGCGGTCGATCCCATCCATCCAACCACTCGCAGAAACGACGAATTATCCGATAAATCTTGCACGTTGAAGCTTGATACGCAACGACCTTCTCCAGATCGCGGGGAAATTCGACGTTCCTTCGGCTAACTTCGTCGGCGTCTCATGGGGGCAGGGCGGTGATGGGCGTCATCGATCGGAGCATGCGTCGCACGGCGGAGGCCGCCGCCACGGCCGGGGCCGTCCTCACCGTGGACCTCGTCGCCCTCGCCGCGAATTACCGGACGCTCGCCGCCCTCGCCGGAACCGCCGCCTGCGCCGCCGTGGTGAAGGCCGATGCCTACGGGCTCGGCGCCGAACGCATCGCGCCGGTCCTGGCGGCGGCCGGGTGCCGCCGGTTCTTCGTGGCCCAGGTCGGGGAGGGCGTCGCCCTGCGCGACATCCTCGGGCCGGGCCCGGCCATCGCCGTGCTGAACGGGGCGCCCCCCGGCGGCGAGGCGGCCTGCCATACCCACGCACTCACCCCGGTCCTCAACGAGGCCGGGCAACTCCGCGCCTGGCAGGCCCTGGCCCGCCGGGTCGGGCGGGCTCTGCCGGCGATCCTCCAGATCGACAGCGGCATGGCCCGGTTCGGCTTCCCCGTGGGCGAGGCCACCGCCCTCCTGGACGATCCCGCCGGGTTCGAGGGCCTCGCGCTCCACCTCGTGATGAGCCACCTCGCCTGCGCCGACGAGCCGGCGCATCCGGCCAACGCCGGGCAGCGGGCGGCCTTCGCGGCGATCCGGCGGCGCCTGCCGCAGGTTCCGGCGAGCCTGTCCGCCTCGTCGGGGATCTTCCTGGGAGAAGAGTTCCACTTCGACATGGTCCGCCCCGGCGCCGCCCTCTACGGGATCAACCCGCGACCTGGGTGCCCGAACCCGATGCGTCCGGTGGTCAGGCTCCGGGCCCGGGTGGTGCAGATGCGCGACGCGGCGGCCGGGACCGCCGTCGGCTACGGGCACGCGGCCGAACTCCGGCGGGACAGCCGCCTCGCCACCGTCGCCATCGGCTACGCCGACGGCTTTCCCCGGAGCACCGTGGGGGGCGAGGCGTGGTGCGAGGGGCACCGCCTGCCCCAGGTGGGCCGCGTCTCCATGGACAGCCTCGTCCTCGACGCCACCGACCTTCCCCCCGGCACCCTGGCGCCGGGGGACCTCGTGGACATCATCGGGCCGGACCGCCCCGTGGACGCGGTCGCAGCCTCCGCCGACACCATCGGCTACGAGATCCTGACCGGCCTCGGCCACCGCTTCCACCGCACCTATTCCGCCGCCTGAAGGGGGCTGCCATGCATGTGATGATCCTGGGTGGGGGCGTCGTCGGCGTCACCTCGGCCTACTACCTCGCCCGCGCCGGCCATCGGGTGACGGTGCTGGAGCGCCAGCCCGGCGCCGGGCTCGAGACCAGCTTCGCCAACGCGGGGCAGGTCTCCCCGGGCTATTCCGCCCCCTGGGCCGCCCCCGGCATTCCGGTCAAGGCGATGAAGTGGCTGATGATGCGCCACCGCCCCCTCGTCCTCTGGCCGCGCCTGGAGCCGCGCCTCTACGGCTGGCTCGCGCGGATGCTCGCCAACTGCACGGAGGAGGCTTACCGGCGCAACAAGGGCCGGATGGTCCGGCTGGCCGAATACAGCCGGGACATGCTCCGCGACCTCCGGGCCGAGACGGGCATCGCCTACGATCACCGGGAGAAGGGCACGCTCCAGCTCTTCCGCACCGCCAAGCAGCTCGACCATGTGGGCGACGACACACGGGTGCTCGACGCCTACGGCGTCCCCTACGAGGTGCTCGATCCGGCCGGCTGCATCGCCGCCGAGCCGGCCCTGTCCCGGGTCGCCGGGACGGTGGTCGGCGGCCTGCGTCTGCCCGGCGACGAGACCGGCGACGCCCACCTGTTCACCACGGCGCTGGCCGCCCTGTGCGAGGGGCTGGGCGTGACCTTCCGCTACGGCACCGGGATCGCCGGCCTGGAGCGGGAGGGCGACCGGATCGCCGCCGTGGTGCTGGCGGACGGGACCCGCCTGGAGGCGGACGCCTACGTGGCGGCCCTGGGGAGCTTCACCCCGGCGCTGCTGCGCCCGCTGGGAATCGCCCTGCCGGTCTACCCCGTGAAGGGCTATTCCCTGACCCTGCCCGTCACCGACCCCGAGGCCGCCCCGGTCTCGACGGTGATGGACGAGACCTACAAGGTCGGGATCACCCGGCTCGGCGACCGGATCCGCGTTGGCGGCACGGCGGAACTCGCGGGCTTCAGCAGCGTCCTGCGCCAGCCCCGCCGGGAGACCCTGGAGCGCTCGATCTCCGACCTGTTCCCCGCCGGCGGCGACCTCGGCCGGGCCACCTTCTGGACCGGCCTGCGCCCGATGACGCCGGACGGCACGCCGATCGTCGGGGGCACGCGGATCGGCAACCTCTACACCAACACGGGCCACGGCACCCTCGGCTGGACCATGGCCTGCGGCTCCGGCCGCCTGCTCGCCGACCTCGTCTCCGGCCGCACGCCGGAGATCGCCGGGGACGACCTGACGGTGGAGCGTTACGCCGCCTGAGGGGAAATCGGGCGGGCGGCCCGAGAACGGAAAGGGAATGGAGAGGAAGTTCGGGCAAATCCGTCCGACCGCGATGAGGCTCCATTCACTTTAAAAAGGCCGCCATGATCCGCATGACCGCCGCCGAGTATCAGGCCGCGCAGCACGTCCGGCCGCACCGTCCGGCCCAGGACGTCGAGGGCCCCGTTCACCGGAGCGTCCTCGACCTGCTGCGCCTTCGCCTCGGCCGCGACTACCTCGTCCAGCACACCCCGAACCGCCCCCGCAGCAAGGTGCAGGGCGGGCGCGAGAAGGCGCTGGGCGCCGTGAAGGGCTGGCCGGACCTCGCGGTCTACGGTCCCGGCCCGGCCGGGCCGGCCTGCTGGTTCGCGGAGATCAAGCCGCCGGGCACCTCCGTGCCGCCCTACCAGCGGGAGGTCCACGACCAGTTGCGCGGCCTCGGCTTCGACGTGCGCATCCTGCGCGGCATCGAGGATGCCGAGGCGGCGCTCGCCGCCTGGAGGATCCCCGCCGGGGGGCGGTGAGGGGCGGCCCGTCTCGGAGTCCCGTCTCGGGGTCCCGTTTTGGCGGCCCCACTTGGGGGCCCCTGTCAGGCGGCCTTCTGGCCGATGCCGGCGGCGCGCTTCAGGAACTCGATCTCGCTCAGGATGTTCTTGCGGTCCGCCAGGAACATGATCGTCAGGTAGGCCACCGCCGCCGTGAGGATGGCGGTGGCCAGGGAGGGGAGGCTGTTCCCGGCGAGCTTGACGATGACGTAGCAGATCAGCCCGCTGAGGCAGCTTGCGACGAAGGACCCGTAGATCTCCCGGACGATCCGCCCGTACTCCGCCCCCGCGAAGCGCTTCACGCTGGCGAACATGACGACGGCGAACAGGATGTTGGCGCCGGTCACGAGGGCGACGGAGATCCAGGCCGACAGGACATAGCCGGCGGCCACGGCGGCGACCCGGGCGGCGCTGGCCCCCACGGTCACGGCGAAGAACGTCCGGTTCGCGTTGAGGGCGAGCAGCATGGCCGAGCCCATCGAGGCGGTCGAACTCAGCGCGTAGCCCGGGGCGAGGACCTGAAGGAACAGGCCCGCCTGGACCCATTTCGGCCCGAGCACCTGTCCCAGCACGTCGGGACTCACGGCGGTGAGGACCGCCGCCGCCGGGAAGGTGACGAAGGCCATGAAGCGGCAGACCTTGTAGTAGATCTTGAGGAGCTGGCCGTGCTTCTCGCTGATGCTCTGGGCGTAGAGGGCGGACCAGCTCGGGTTGCTGAACGCCTCGAACAGGAACCGGGGGATCTGGTTGGCGAAGTTGTAGGCGCCGAGGGTCGCCGCGCCGAACAGGTTGCCGAACAGCAGGTTCTCGCCCGATCGGAAGATGAGGTCGCCCACCCGGCCGCCCATCAGGATGCCGCCGGAGGACAGGTGCCCGGTGATCGCCGAGGGTTGGAACACCAGCTTCGGCCGCTCGAAGGCGAGGCTGTTGAGGATCGCCGCGCGCAGCACGTAGCCGATCGTGTACTGGCAGGCGAGGCTGAGGGCCCCGAAGCCGAGGAACCCGAGGGTGACGGCGCAGACGGCGCTGATGAGCACCGTCACGAAATCCGCCATGGCATACGAGACGAGGTTGCCGCTGCGCGTCAGCCGCGCCGCCGGCAGGACCGAGGCCGTCAGAAAGGGGAAGCCCAGGGACAGGACCAGCATGATCGTGCGGAGCTGCGGCTCCGCCGCGGCGGAGGCGAGGAAGTAGCCCGCGATGTTGACGACGACGGCCAGCGTCACGCCGGAGATCATCAGCACCCAGAAGGCCGTCGACCACACCGCCGGCGCGTTCGTCTTGTCCTTGGCCAACGACAGGCCGACGCCCCCGTCCGCGATCGTCGCCAGGAAGGCGACGAAGGGAACCGCCAGGGCATAGATGCCGAATTCCTGCGGCCCGAGGAGGTGGGCCATGATCGGCAAGAGCGCGAGCTGGATGCCGATCTTGAGCAGGCTCACGGTGCTGCCCGCCCCGACATTGCGCAGGAACAGCTTCGTCCGGTCCTGCGTCCGCGCCGGGGCGCCGGTCTCCAGGACAGGGGCCGGGGCGCTCACGATCTCGGGGACGAGGTCCGGCGCCAGCGACTGCGACTCCCGCAGTTGCAGGCTCTCCAGCGCGAGCCGCTCGGTCTCGATCCGGGCGATGGCCGTCTCGAGTTCGGCCAGGGTGTCGTCCCGGTACCGACGGTCGTCGTCGGACTGGGAGTGTAGGCTCCGTGCGACCGTCTCCCGGGCATGGCGATAGACTTCGCGCCGCTCGGTCCGGGTGCTGCCGTCGAGCGTGTCCAGTGCCGAGCCGAGGATCCTCGCGAAGTCTCGGCTCAGGGTCGGGTTGTTCATAAGCTCTTCGCTGTCGGTTCGATGCGGGATCCGGGACCGGGCCGGCGGCCGGTCAGGGCCGCGCCCGCACCGCCGGACCGCTTGGCCGGCCGGGGAGGGGAGGGAGGTCGCGGGCCCCCGCCGGGGGACAGGGACTTGGGAGGCAGAGACTCTGGGGGCAGGGACTTGGGGGGCAGGGCGGCATGCTCTCGATTGAAACCCATCGCCAGGACGTCTCGGCCGCCGTGGCCTCGGCGGGTGAGTCGACTGCCCGTGCGGTGACACCCGCACGGGGGCACGCCGCCGGACCGCGGGTCAGGTCCCGGCGATGGCGCGGAAGGCCGTCCCGCCACGGGGCGACTATCGGCGCGGTAAGCACGCTGCGGGCCAGAAAAATCGGGTCGCCTGATTCGACAAAACAGTCCTCACGAAGCCGACGCGCCACGTACCCGGTATTTTACCAGGCCACAAACGCACGTTCGGATCGGTCAATCAGTCAAGGCAGGCGGAAAGACGGCGGCGCTGCGGGGCAGGGCGCCCATGGGCTCGCCTGGAACGGGACTCGCGGACCGGGACAACGCCCGGCGCGGGGTCGGGACTGGCCCTTCCCGGGAAGGACGGCGATTCCGAGCGGTCGTACGACAGCCCTCCCCGGGTCTCCCCGGGTGCTGTGAGATCGGCGTGGTTCGAGCGTTGCCGCAGCGGGGGCCGGAGGTTCAGTGCTCCGTGCCGGGCATGTTCGGCCGTGGGGCCTCGCCGTGGTCCTTCACGAAGTTCGAGCGCGCCGGGTGGTTCTTGAGGTCGGCCACCTGCTTGCGCGCGGCCGCCGCGATCACCCACAGCCCCCCGAGCGTGCCGAGGGCGAGAACCAGAAGGGGAATGCCGTCCATTGCCGTAACCTCCCGCGGCACCCCCGCCGGTGGGATGCGTCGTCGAGATGCGTGCCGGGGCGGCCAGATTGGCCGGGAGCGGCACGGTTCGTGGCGGATCGAGGGTTCTGCCCGCCCGATCCGCCACCCCGGCTATCGTCCTTAACGTGTGGAGGTCGTTCCGGTTCAACCGGCAGTTGCGACGTTCGCCGGCACCTCGCGGCGGGCGGCATCCCGGCGCAGGGCCGAGAGGACCACGAACATCAGGCCCGCCCCCAGTGCCAGGCAGGCGGATAGGAACAGCATCGGCACGAGGTTGCTCTGGGTGGCGTCTCGGATCATCGGCACCGCGTTCTGCGCGACGAAGCCGCCGAGGTTGCCGACCGAGTTGATCGCCGCGATCCCCGCAGCGGCGGACGCGCCGCGCAGAAACGTGCCGGGCATCGACCAGAAGACGGGCTGCGCCGAGAAGGCGCCGGCCGCCGCCACGCAGAGGCAGACGAACTTCACGGTGTTGCCCGGCAGGATGACGCTCAGTGCCAGTCCCGCCGCGCCGACGAGGGCCGGGGCCACGACGTGCCAGGTGAGCGCGTTGCCGGTGGCGTTGGTGCGGGCGGCATGGCGGGGCACCCACCACAGGGCGATGCCGGCAACGAGCCAGGGGATGACGTTGATGAACCCGTTGGCGAGGTTCGAGACCCCGAATCCCTTGACCACGGTGGGGAGCCAGTAGCTCAACCCGTAGGCGGCCAACGGCAGACAGATGTAGACGCCCGCGAGCATCATCACCCTTTTGTCGAGGAGGGCGGCGAATGGGTTGCTGTGATCGACATGTCCCGCCCCCGTTTTCTCCGCCTCGATCGTCCGGGTGAGCCACGTCCGCTGCGCGGCATCGAGCCAGGGGGCGGTGGCGGGCCCGTCCGGCAGGACGAAGAGGACCACCACCGCCAAGATCAGCGCCGGGAAGCCGGTGGCCAGGAACACCCATTGCCAACCCGCGAAGCCCCACACCCCGTCGAGGCCGAGCAGCGCCCCGCCCACCGCCGCGCCGACCGCGTTGGCCAGCACCGAGGCGATCATGAACCATCCGATCATCCGCGCCCGGTGGGCCTGCGGAAACCAAAGGGTGAGGGCGAAGAGCACGCCGGGGAAGAAGCCCGCCTCCGCCACCCCGAGGAGGAAGCGCAGGACGTAGAACATCGTCGTGCCCTGGGTGAACCCGAGGCCGATGGTCACCAGCCCCCAGGTGAACATGATCCGCGCGAACCAGATCCGCGCCCCGACCTTCTCCAGGAAGACGTTGGCCGGCACCTCGAACAGGAAGTAGCCGAGGAAGAACAGCGAAGCCCCGAGGCCGTAGGCGGTCTCGCTGAGGCCCAGCGCCCCGACCATCTCCAGCTTCGCGTAGGAGATGTTCTGCCGATCGACATAGGCCACGAGGTACATGAGGCCCAAAAGCGGCATCAGCCGCAGGGTCACGGTGCGGATCGTACTCTCGCCGAGTCCCGTCTCCGCCGGGCTGGTCTGCGCTGCCATCTTTCGCGTTCCCCTGCGTGTTCGACCCGTCGCCTTGCCGACGCGGACCTATTACTCAGAGTATAACCCGAAGACCCTTCAGCGCGCGAGGGCCAGCAGGCGGTCGCAATCGACGAAGGCCTCGATATGTTGTGCGAGACGGTCGAGGGCGGCCTCGACGCCGGCCTCGTAGGAGGTCCCGTCCGTCCGTGCCCCGAGGCGGTGGAGCCACGCGGCGCGCTGGGCGTCGTGGGCGAACAGCCCGTGCACGTAGGTGCCCCGGACCCGCCCGTCCGGCGAGGCGGCGCCGTCCGGTCGGCCGTCGTCGAACCGCAGGACCGGGCGGCCGGCGTCCGCGCCCACCGTCTCCCCGACATGCATCTCGTAGCCGGAGAAGGGGAGGTCGTCGCCCACGCTCCGGCCGGTGACGGTGGCGAGGCGCTTGTCCGGGGTCAGCACCGTGTCGACCTCCAGGAGCCCGAGGCCCGGCACCGTCCGGGGTTCGCCCTCGATCCCGTGCGGATCCGAGAGGGTGCGCCCGAGCATTTGGTAGCCACCGCACAGGCCGAGCACGTGCCCGCCCCGGCGCCGGTGGGCCTGGATGTCCACGTCCCACCCCTCCGCCCGCAGGAAGGCGAGGTCGTCGATGGTGGTCTTCGAGCCGGGTAGCAGCACCAGGGCGGCCCCGGCGGGGATCGCCTCCCCCGGGCGCACCAGCACCACCCGGACGCCGGGCTCGGCCCGCAGGGGATCGAGGTCGTCGAAATTGCTGATGCGCGGCATCACCGGCACCGCCACGGTGACGGCCCCCGGCGCCCACGCCTCGGAGCCCCCGAGGCCGAGGACATCCTCGGCGGGGAGGCGGGCGGCCTCCGGCAGATGCGGCACGAGGCCGAGCGCCGCCCAGCCCGTGCGCTCGGCGATGAAGCGCATCCCCGGCCCGAACAGGGACGGATCCCCCCGGAACCGGTTGACCAGGAAGCCCTCGATCATGGCGGCATCCTCCGGGTCGATCACCGCCCGGGTGCCCACGAGGCTGGCGATGACCCCGCCCCGGTCGATGTCGCCGACGAGGACGACCGGCGTGTCCGTGGCCCGGGCGAAGCCCATGTTCGCGATGTCGCCCGCCCGGAGGTTGATCTCCGAGGCCGAGCCCGCCCCCTCGACGAGGACGAGATCCGCCTGCGCCTTCAGATGGGCGAAGCTGTCGAGGACGGCGGCCATGAGCCGGGGTTTCCAGGCCTGATAGTCCCGGGCCTT
>JAKONI010000324.1 GCA_022702015.1 Beijerinckiaceae bacterium
CAGGCCTACCGGCTCGGGGATTTCATGATCCTCGGCGCCTGCATGGGCGTGGCGATCTGCGGCGCCAGCATCCGCAAGTCGATCCTGATGCGCCGCCTCATGCTGGAGCGCGACGCCGCCGCCGCGAATGCCGAGGCCATCGCCCGCCACGACGGCCTCACCGGCCTCGCCAACCGCCGCCGCTTCCTGGAGGAGGTCGAGCGGGTCCGCACCATGACCAGCCCGGAACTCTCGGCGGCGCTGCTCATCGACCTCGACCGGTTCAAGCCGGTGAACGACCTCTACGGCCACGCCGCCGGCAACGCGGTGCTCTGCGCGGTGGCCGAGCGCCTCACCGCCCTCCTGCCCCCCGGGGGCGTCGCCGCCCGGCTCGGCGGCGACGAATTCGCCCTCCTCGTGCCCCTGCACCAGGGCAGCGAGGGCCTCGCCCGCCTCGCCCAGGGGGTGATCACCGCCATCGCCGCGCCGATCCACTGGAGCCAGAACGAGCTGAAGGTCGGCGCCACGGTGGGCGTGGCGGCGGTGACCTGCGATTACACCGACGCCGACGCGATCCTCCACGCCGCCGACCTCGCCATGTACCAGGGCAAGAAGGAGGGGCGCGGGACCTACCGGTTCTTCCGCAGCGCCATGGACGAGGAACTGCGCGCCCGCGCCCGCCTGGAGGCCGAACTGCGCACCGCCATCGAGTGCGGCGCCATCGAGCCGTTCTACCAGCCGGTGGTCGCCCTGCCGCACAAGGAGATCGTCGGCGTGGAGGTGCTGGCCCGCTGGCGGCACCCGGAGCGGGGCCTCATCAGCCCGACGGAGTTCATCTCCGTGGCCGAGGAGACGGGGATGATCTCCGAACTCAGCTACAGCCTGATCCGCCGGGCCTGCCTCGACGCCCGCGACTGGCCCGCCCACCTGATCCTGGCGGTCAACATCGCGCCGCACCAGTTCCAGGATGTGTGGCTCGCCGAACGGATCCTGGCCATCCTCACCGAGACCGGCTTCGCGCCGGGGCGCCTTGAAGTGGAGATCACCGAGAGCGCGCTGATCCAGGACCTGGAGGCCACCCGCGCCACGCTGACCTCGCTCCAACGCCTCGGGGTGCGCATCGCGCTCGACGACTTCGGCACCGGCTATTCCAGCCTGTACCACCTGCGCGAACTGAAGTTCGACAAGCTCAAGATCGACCGGAGCTACGTCGATGCGATCACCATGAGCGACGAGCGCGCCAAGCTGGTGGACGCCATCATCAAGCTCGGCTCCAGCCTCGGCCTCGCGACCACCGCCGAAGGCATCGAGACCGATGCCAGCGTCACGTGGCTCTCCGACCAGGGCTGCGACTACGGGCAGGGCTACCTGTTCGGCCGGGCCATGCCCAAGGCCGAGATGGACGACCTCCTGGCCGGCCGGAGCGAACAGGCCGACGACCTCCCGGCCGTGATCGAGGCCGAGGCCGTGATCGAGGTCGCGATCGCGATCGAGGCGCCGCCTCCCCTGTCGCTGGCCTCGTAGGCGGGGGCCCTTACCGGGCCTCGCTCACCCGCTTGGTCGCCCGCTGCTCCTTCTTGTAGGCGGTGATCGCCGTGGCGCAGTCGGGGGAGAGGTTCTTCATGTTGGAGCGGAAGCAGGCCTCGACCTCGGGTCCGCCCGGGGCGTAGGCGCTGCACAGTTCCATGTAATCGCCGGTGCAGGCGTGCTTGAGGGCGTCACGCGCGGGCGAGGACTGGGCAAGGGCCACGACGGGTGCCACCACGCCGAGGGCGAGGGCCAGGACGGCCGCCTTGGACTTGAGCATCGGACTTCCTTCTCTTCATCGCCCCGGGGCGGGCCCCGCGGCGGCGGAGCGTTTGAACCCCGACGATGGCATGAGCGTGGCGCGGGTCTCGGGACCCCAGCCCGGCCCGTCATGCGCGGGCCGCCCTGTCCCGCCCCCTGACGCCCGCGCGGGAATGTCAGGCGATCCCCACACTCTTGCCCGCTTTCGCGCGCCCTCTGGCGGGACGCGACCCGACCGGGTCGCCCCGCCACGGAGCCCGCCGCCGTGTTCAAGACCATCCTCGCGATCCTGACCGTCCTCGCCGTCGTCGCCGTGGGCGGCCTCGTGAAATTGCCGCTCCTGCCGTTCCGGCTGGCGAAGGGCCTTCTGCGCCGCCCCTCCGCCGCCTAAGGCGACGCCGGAGTTGGAACGGCCCGCCCCCGCTGTCGGCGGGCGGGGCGATCTGCTATGCGCGGGCCTTTCCCGCCCCGCGCTCCTCCTGCGATGAGCGCCCATAGGAGGACGGGGCGACCCCCGGGGCGCCCCGGAACGCGATGCGCCTGATCGTTGGGCTGGGCAATCCGGGCCCCCGCTACGCCGCCAACCGGCACAATATCGGCTTCCTCGCCATCGACGAGATCGCCCGGGTCCACCGGGCGTCCCCGTTCCGCCGGCGCTTCCAGGGCGAGGCGGCGGAGGTGGGTCTCGGCCCCGAGCGGGCGATCCTGCTGAAGCCCCAGACCTTCATGAACGAATCGGGCCGGGCGGTCGCGGAGGCGCAGCGGTTCTACAAGATCGCGCTCGGGGACGTGATCGTGCTCCACGACGAGTTGGACCTGCCCCCGGCCAAGCTTCGGGTGAAGCTGGGGGGCGGCAATGCCGGGCACAACGGCCTGCGCTCCATCACGGCGCAGTGCGGCAACGATTACCGCCGGGTGCGCCTCGGCATCGGGCATCCCGGCGACAAGGCACTGGTGCATTCCTACGTGCTGAACGACTTCGGCAAGGCCGAGATGCCCTGGGTCGAGGATCTCGCCCGAGCGGTGGCCGACCACGCCGCCGTGCTGGCGGCCGGCGAGGATGCGAGCTTCCAGAACAAGGTCCACCTCGCCATGGCCGGGCGCGGCTGGGACGAGGTGAAGCCGCT
>JAKONI010000325.1 GCA_022702015.1 Beijerinckiaceae bacterium
GATGCCCCAGCCGTCGGCGTGCGGTCCGGTCTCCCCGCCGCGCTTGGCCAGCGCCGCGAACGAGAAGCGGATGTCGGTGGGCACGTTGGCGCTCATGCCGAGCAGTTCGCACATAGAGGTCTTGCAGTTCGTGGTTGGGATCGGCGGCGCGCGGGGCGGCGGTCGGTGCGGACGATATCCGCCGGCCCGCGATCCCCTCGACGGGATCGCCCGCAAACTACGGCCGACCCGGCGAGGCTACAATCCCGGGAGCTCTCATTTGACGGGAGGGGCCGCCGTCAGCGCGACAGGTAATCGGTCAGCGTCATCGCGAACAGGATCGCGACCCAGAAGAAGCCGATGCCGGCAAACAGCTTGACCAGCGGCGGCTCGTGCAGCGTCTCCATGGACACGAGGATGATCAGCGAGGCCATCACCGTGACCACGAGCAACTCGACGATCCAAACCTGCTCGAAGGGAAGGGTGGCGCCCAGCGTAACGTTGATGGCGAGCAGCGCCAGCAGTGCGAGGGAGGTTAGGATCGGGCGGCGCAGGTGCCGGATCGCCAACGCCCGGTCCTCGCGCGACAGGGCATCGAGGGGATTGCGCATTGGCTTCACCGGTTGACCACGTAGAGCACGGGAAACGCGATGATCCAGATTAGGTCGATGAAGTGCCAGTACAGGCCGTAGACCTCGATCCAGTTCTGGTGACGAGACAGGAACCCAGCCTTGGAGGCCATCCAGGTCATGCCGAGCAGCAGGCCGATGCCGGTGAACAGGTGCACGGCGTGCAGGCCGGTGGCCACGTAGTACAGGTTCACGAACAGCCGCGCCGCAGGCGTCTCCTCCAGGGCGAAGGGGCGGTGGGCGAGGAAGGGCATCATGTGCTCGTCCCAGTCGGCGTAGTACTCGTAGCCCTTGAGCACGAGGAACAGGCTGCCGAGGGCGGCGGTGGCGAGCATGGCCCGCACCATCGCCTTCTGCCAGCCCATCCGCGAGAACTCGATCGCCATCGACATGGTGAGGCTGGAGACGATCAGCACCACGGTGTTGGTCGCGCCGATCCAGAACTTGAGGTGGCGGGCGGCCGCCACCGTCGCCTCGGGGTGCTCGATCCGGGTGATGAGCGCCACGAGGAACAGGGCCGAGAACAGCAGAAGCTCGGTGATGAGCCACGCCCAGATGCCCAGCGTCGCGGCGCTGCGCTGCTGGGCCACGCTCTCGAAATGGTGGGCGCGGGCGACGCCCACACCCTCTGCGAGCCCCTCGCTCATCGGTGCTGGTCTTTGGATTCGGTGGCCTGGATCGGGTAGTCGTAGGGGATGCGCGGCACCTGCGGCGGGCTGTCGAAGTTCAGTGTCGGGGGCGGGGAGGAAGTCTCCCATTCCAGGCCCTTCGCGTCCCAGGGGTTGGCCGGCGCCTTCCGGCCGAACCACAGGGAGTAGACGAGGTAGAGCATCGGAAAGAGGTAGCCCGCCGCCAGGATCGTCGCCCCCGCCGAGGACAGCACGTTCAGGAGCTGGAACTCCGGCGGGTAGGTGGCGTAGCGCCGGGGCATCCCGAGATACCCCAGGATGAATTGCGGGAAGAAGGTGACGTTGAAGCCGAGGAAGATCAGCAAGGCCGAGACCCGCCCCCACGGCTCGCTGTACATCCGCCCGGTGAACTTCGGCCACCAGAAGTGCAGGCCGCCGAGGAACGCGAGCACCGTGCCGCCGACCATGATGTAATGGAAATGCGCCACCACGAAGTAGGTGGCGTGGACGTGCTGGTTGATGGCGAGCGTGGCGAGATAGAGCCCCGTGAGGCCGCCGAGCACGAACAGGCCGATATAGCCCATGGCGTAGAGCATCGGCGTGTCGAGGCGCAGCGCCCCCTTATGGATCGTCGCGGTCCAGTTGTAGACCTTCACCGCCGAGGGCACCGCCACGGCGAAGGACAGGGACGAGAACACGAGGCTCGCCAGGTCGCTCTGGCCGTTGACGAACATGTGGTGGCCCCACACGAAGAACGTCACCGAGGCGAGCCCGATCGAGGCGTAGGCGACGAAGCGGTAACCGAACAGCTTCTTGCGGGCGAAGGCCGGGATGATCTCCGAGATCACCCCCATCCCCGGCAGCACCATGATGTACACGGCCGGGTGCGAGTAGAACCAGAACAGGTGCTGGAACAGCACCGGGTCGCCGCCATAGGCCGGATCGAACACCCCGATGTGGAAGGCCCGCTCGGCCACGAGCAGGATCAGCGCCGTGGTGATGACCGGCGTCGCCAGCAGGAAGATCAGGCTGGTGGCGTAGTGCGTCCAGACGAAGATCGGCAGCTTGAACCACGTCATGCCGGGCGCCCGCATGGTGTGGATCGTCACGACGAAGTTCAGCCCCGTCAGGATCGAGGAGAAGCCGACGATGGTCACGCCGATCAGCGCCGGCAGCACCCAGGTGTTGGAGAAGGCGGTGGAGAGGGGCGCGTAGAAGGTCCAGCCGGTGTCGATGCCCCCGAGCACCAGGGCGACGAGGGTGAACAGCGCCCCCGTCATGAACACGTACCAGCTCGTGAGGTTGAGCTTGGGGAAGGCGAGGTCCTTCGTCCCGATCATCA
>JAKONI010000357.1 GCA_022702015.1 Beijerinckiaceae bacterium
ACGGCGACCTTGCCCACCGCCTCGAACAGGTCCTGCACGGTCACGGGCTTGCCCCGGAACGAGCCGGGCAGGATCGAGCCGCCGTAGATGAAGATCGACGGCACGTTGAGGCGCACCATGGCCATCATCATGCCGGGCAGGGACTTGTCGCACCCCGCGAGCCCGACCAGGGCGTCGTAGGCGTGGCCGCGCATGGTGAGCTCGACCGAGTCGGCGATGACCTCACGGGAGGGCAGGGAGGCGCGCATGCCGCCATGGCCCATGGCGATGCCGTCGGTGACGGTGATGGTGCAGAACTCGCGCGGGGTGCCGTGGGCGGCCGCCACACCCTTCTTCACCGCCTGCGCCTGGCGCATCAGCGAGATGTTGCAGGGCGCGGCCTCGTTCCAGCAGGAGGCGACGCCGACCAGCGGCTGGTGGATCTGCTCGCGGGTCAGGCCCATCGCGTAGAGGTACGAGCGGTGGGGGGCACGGTCGGGCCCCTCGGTCACGTGCCGGCTCGGAAGCTTCGACTTGTCGTTCAAACGCGCGTCCATGACCAACACCGCAGCTCTGCATCACCGCCCGGAGCGTGCGGCGAGTCGCGACCCATGGCCCATGGGGATGGACCGATCGTGCGCCCGCACTCTGCCGGAGGCTGACTTTTGTACTCGGTAAATCTTTGGCAAGACTGCCGTTTACCGCGGGGGCCGGAGTGGGCTTGGACTATGGCGGGATCGCGGCGCCCGCGCGCAGGATCGGGGGCGCTCCCGGGATGCTTTTGCGGTGTTGCGACCCCGCCACAGCCACGCTTGGGGCGCGCGAAACGGCGCTCGCCCTCCCCCCGGAAAGTCCCTGCCTCCCTCTCTCACCCTCATCCTGAGGCGCCCGGCTTGCCGGGCCTCGAAGGAGGGCTCCAGGGATCGCGGAGCCTTTGGAGGTCTCCTTCGAGGCCACCGCTTCGCGGCGGCACCTCAGGATGAGGCCGAGGGCGGGGGGAAATGGGGCTTTCCGGTCAGGCTCTCAGGGTGAGGGGAGGGGCAGGGACAGGGAAAGTCGCGGGGATCGACCGAGCCAACAACAGCAGCCTTCGCCAACCCCTTGACCGCAGGCTGGTCGATCCGGTTAATCGGTGGCGGGGTGGTACGCGCCGCCCTGGGGTGTGGAAACCCCTCGTAGATCAGCTTTGGTGCCCGCTGGCTTGGGCGCCGTTATCCTTGACCCTTCGGTCGGGGAGCCTGCGACGCATGTCCAGGCACTCCGGTGCTAAAGGTCGTAGGAGCCGGATCTACGCGGTTTTCCAACTCCCCGGCTATGGGTGGTCGAGGCTCGTCACGCGGGGGCGTACCGCTGACAAAGCCTCACGCGAGTTGGTCATGAGTGACACCGACGAGGCGAAGGTCCTGAACGCCACGATTCCGGCGCTGCGGCTTCTATTCGACTCCATCGCCAACCTCCCGGCCGACGATCCGGTAAGGCGGCACACGCGGGACCTGCTTGGGCATATCCTGCGCTTGCTGGAGGGGACGGACGGGTCGCCGCTCGGCCCCCTCCACTCGTAGGTGATGTCTACGCCGCCCCGGCATGGGGCGCGGGCACCTCCGTGGAGATGGCCTGCACGGTGCGGGGCATCGGGCTGCCCTGGCCGTCCGTCCGCTGGATGCGGATCTGCTGGTTGACCGGCTGCATGTTGCCGTAGGGCGTGGAGAAGGCGATTTCGGCGGCGTCGCGACCGACGCCGATCCGCACGAGGCCGTCCGGGTCCGCCTGCCGGGTGGCGTCGAACAGCCACCAGCGCCCGTCGAGATAGGCCTCGAACACCGCGTGGAAGTCGCTCGGGACGAGGCCGTGGGCGTAGCAGCTCACGAACCGGGCCGGGATGCCCAGCGCCCGGCAGAAGGCGGTGCCGAGATGCGCGAAGTCCCGGCACACACCCGCCCGCTTCAGCAGCGATTCGTCGGCGGTGGTCTGCTCGTCGCTGGCCCCCGGCTGGTAGGCGAGGTGATCGTGGATCCAGTTGCAGATCGCGTTCACCCGCTGGTGCCCCTTCGGCAGGGCGCCGAACTCGGCCTGCGCGAAGGGCGTCAGCCGGTCGGAGGAGACGAAGCGGCTCGGCAGGAGGTAGGGCAGGATGTCGATCGGCAGCTTGGCGATCGGTGTCTCCCCGATGGAGGCCGGGTCCGCCTGCTGGACCGTGAGATCGACCTCGGCCTGATATTCCAGGGAGAACGGCCCGGTCGGCACGTTCACGCCGAGATAGCGGTTCTGCGTATCGGGGTGGATGTAGATCTCGCGCTTGAGGTCCGGCGCGAGGGTCAGGGTCTCGTGGAGGATCTCGACGCTTCGCAGCTTGGCGACCTCGAGATTGAAGATGAACGTCGTATCCGAGAGGATATTGTACGAAAGGCTGCAGCCCAGCGTGTAGCGCATCGGGAACTTTCTGCCGGCGTGGTTGTCCCCCCCGGCAAACCGGCGGGCGTCGCACGGTTCCGCTTGGGCGTGCCTGAAATCGCGTCGGCCGTGCCGCACCCTGCCTGCGGCGGCGGCAGTCCCACCGTCCGGCGACGGTCGGGGGTGGAATGCCCGGGGGAACGCCCCCTAAAAATCATCCCAGGGCGGCGCGGGGCTGCCCGAACCTTGAGCAGCCTCCGGGCGAAGGTCCGGGCCCGATGGGCACGGCTGGGCCGACGACGACGGAGCACAAACCCATGGTTGTCGGACGCGCGCTAAAAGCACGCCGAAGACGCATCGCCCCGCGCGCAGGGTCAAGCTTGATTTCCCCGGTGCCAGGGCCGATGGACGGTTTGGACCCCTTCTAAACGAGACGATCCCAATGGAAGAATTGCTCGCCCGCGTCTGCGCCCGCACGGGGCTCGATGCCAGCACGGCCCGCACCGCCGTTGGTCACATCCTGGCGTTCCTGCAGAAGGAGGGACCCGAGGCGGAGGTCGGCAAGCTCATGGCGGCGCTTCCCGGCTCCGAGGCTCTTGTCGCCGAGGCGAATGCCGGCGAGGGCGGCGGCGGTGGCGGCCTCATGGGTATGCTCGGCGGGATGCTCGGTGGCGGCGGCGTGATGGCGCTCGGCCAGAAGCTGATGGCCGCCGGCGTGCCCATGGGCCAGATGCAGCCCCTCGGTCAGGAACTCTTCGCGGTCGGCCGCGAGAAGGCTGGCGAAGATGTCATGGGCCCGATCGTCGGATCGATCCCGGGCCTGAATCAGTTTGTCTGAGTATTAACACTGCTTTCGCGGCGCGAAGAGCAGCGTGTCGCGAAACCTGTGTGTTGCCGCACTGCGGGATGTGCCGACCCTGGTAAATACTAAAAAACTGTGATGGGCCGCGAAGCTTGGCGGAACCTGGGCAAGGTATCCTCGTTATTCACGGGATCAGCCCGTTCCACCATGGCGACGAGGGCTGTCAGCACCCCGCAGGCCCGGCCATGCCCGTCTTCGAAGCTAAGCACGTGGACAACGAGTTCGAAGGCCAGGCGCTGTTCGGGGCGATCCTGCATCCAACCCAATCCGCGCGGCTTCGGGCCCTGCGGCTCGGCCGGCACCGGGCGGAGCACAACCCGTTCCAAATCGAGCCCCTGGACGCCGAGCCGCGCTTTCCGATGACCGGCGAAGACCTCGCCCCCGTGGCCGCGCCGCACCCGTAGGGCGGGGGCTTCTCACCAGGATTGCGGCGTCACCACCCCCTGCCGGGTCACGACGACCCAGGAACGGCCCTGGCGCTCGATACCCTCGACCCGTCCCACACCCGGAAGCGTGTCCCCCGGCGCCACCTGGAACAGGCGGCGGTTGCGCCCCTCGATGATCGCGGCGCCCTCGAAGATGTCCCGCAGCGCATAATTCTCGAGGACCAGCGGGCGTGACGTTGCGGCCCTGGCGGGCTCGGTCTGCCGCGCGTCGGAGGATTTGCCCTCGACGATCTTCACCTCGGCGGGTTTGGCCGCGACCGGCTTGGATTCGGCGGGCTTCGCCTCGACGGACTTGATCTCGACGGGCTTCGCCTCGGCCGACTTGTCCCGGGTCTCGGGGAGGCTGCCGGTCTGCGTCGGCTCGGAGCGCGCCGCCAGGG
>JAKONI010000376.1 GCA_022702015.1 Beijerinckiaceae bacterium
CCGCCTCGAACCCGTCCGCCATCTCGCGCATGGCGCGCGTGCGCTGCTCCTCCGCCGAGGCCCGCGCCAGGGCGGTCTCCCGTTCGAGGGCCCGGCCGCGGACGAGGTTGTCCTTGAAGACCTGAACGGCGGCGGCCATGGCGCCGATCTCGCTGCGCTCGCCGGCATTCGGCACCGCGAGGTCGGTCTCGCCCTCGGCCACCCGCTGCATGACGCCCGCCATGCGGCGGACCGGGGCGGAAACCGTGGAGACCGCCATCCAGCCGATCGCCAGGGTGATCGCGACCACGGCCGCCAGCACCGCGACGATCCCGGTGCGGGCCCCCTCGCCGAGGGCGGCGGCGGTCGCGGCGGCCTGCTTGCCGTGCGTATCGTTGAAGGCGATGTCGGCCTTGAGGGCGGCCCGCGCCGCGTTCAAGGCCGGGAGCATTCCGTCGAGGAGATGATCGGTCGCCGCCTTGGTCTCGCCCCCCTGCATCCGCTGGAGGAACTCCTCCCCCATCCGCGCATAGGTGGACACCGTCTCCGCGGTCGCCTTCCACAGGGCCTCCTCGCCCGGGCTGACGTAGGGGCCGTACTCCTTCAGGTCGGCCTCGATCTCCGACAGGCTGGCGCGCAGGCGCGGCAGGGATTGGGGCCGCCGCTCCTCGCTGGAGACCAGGTAGGCGAGCTGCCGGCTGCGCAGCGCCTCGAAGTGGGTGGCGAGGCTGCCGAGGATCCGGGCGGAGGGCAAGGCGTTGCCGCCGAGTTCATCGACCGCCGCCGTGAGGCCGTTCACCCGCGTGTAGCTGAAGCCCCCCAATCCCACCGACAGGCCGAGCAGGATCAGGAGCGACGCGATCAGGCGTGCCCGCACGGAAAGGTTCATCGTCATCGTCGTCGCTCCGGCCGAGCGATGTGTTTCAGAAAAATTGACTAAAAATTGTCTAACATTCCCCTGCGCCTGATTAGTATTAGCAAATGTTGCTATTCGGCCTGGACAGACACCGGGCGTCGGATCGGCACCGCCGTGATCGATCCGCCCTCCCCCGAGGGCCTTGGCATCGTCCTTGCCAAGGTTTCGTGGTCGAGAAGGTTTCGTGGTCGAGACGGAGGCACGGGACGCGATGGTGAGCCTCGGGGGAATCGGGCGGCGCATGAGGGCCGCGTGGGAGGCGGTGGGTCTGCGGTTTCGCGCGGGGCTTCCACAGGACCGGCGCCCGGGGAGCGGGACGCTGGCGCGAATCCTCCTCGCGGAGTCGGTCGTGCCCTGACGGAATCAGGCCGGGACGGGGTGCGAACGCCCCGCCGGACATTGCCGCCCGCGCGCCGTGGGACATTTCCCCCACGATCCGGGGACGTCACGCGGGGGGACGACCATCGCACCGAGGCGTCTGCGACCGCCGAGCCTGCAAGGGCCGGGCTGGCGGCTGACCCTGTTCAGCCTCCTCTACCTCTACCAGGGCCTGGTGGCCGGCTTTGCCCTGACGGCGCTGGCCAACCATTTCGCGGCGGCGGGCTCCTCCACGGCGGAGGTTGGCCGCCACCTCGCCGTGGTCGGCCTGCCCTGGGTGCTGCAACCCCTCCTCTGGGGTCCACTGATCGACCGGGCTGCGCCCTATCGCATGGGGCCGCGCCGGTTCTGGCTCGTCCTGGCGCTCGCCGCCGCGCAGGTCTGCCTCGCGGGGCTCCTGCTCCTCGGCCCGGCCCCGGGCCTGACCGCCGTGAGCGTCGTCCTGCTGCTGCACAGCCTCGCCGCCTCGCTCGCCGACACCGCCACCGACCGGATGATCGCCGGCACCGTGCCCGCCGAGGAACTCGGCCGCACCAGCGCCGGGACGCGGGCGGGCTTCGTGATCGGAAACGCCGTGGGCGCGGCGCTGTTCGCGTGGCTCCTGGCCGGGGCGGGGTTTTCCGCCTCGGCCATCACGCTCCTCGCCCTGACCACGCCGCTCACCCTGGTGGCCCTGGCGGTGCGCGAGGCGCCGGAGGACCGGCTCCTGTCCCTGGGGCAGGTGCCCCGGGAGCGGCCGCCGGGGCCGGGCCTCGCCCGGGAGACCGTGGCCTTCGCCCGGCGGCTGCTGGCGGCCTTCCGGGTGCGGGACGCGGCGATCCTTCTGGGGATCTGCTTTTCCATCGATTTCGCCCTGTCGCTGTTCCAGGTGCCCTTCGCCGTGGCCCTGGTGCAGGTTCACGGCTGGGACGCGACGGACCTGTCGCGGCTCCAGGCGGGGCTGGCGCTGCTGGGCGGCACCCTCGGCGCGGCGGGGATCGGGGCCGGGGTCGACCGGATCGGGCCCGGCCGAGCCCTGCGCCTCCTCCTGTTCGCCTGCGCGGTGGCCTTCGGCCTCGCCGGCCTCCTCATCGGGGCCGGGTTCGAGGCGGGGGCGGGGCCGGTCATCCTCGGGCTCGCCAGCGTCGTGCCGGCCCTGCTTTACGTGGCGCTGCTGCCGACCGTGCTGCTGGCCAGCCGCGACGGCCGGGCTTCCGCCACGCAGTTCCAGATCTACATGGCCGCGATGAACCTCGGGGACGTGGCCGGGGCGGCGCTGGCCGGGGCGGTGGCCGCCGTGGCGGGGCCCACCACCGTGGCGCTGGGCGTGGCGGCGGTGTTCCTCGCCTGCGCCCGCCTGCGGGGGATGAGGGCCTGAGCGAGGGCGGGCCGCGTCAGCGCCCCTCCCTGTCCTCCACCTCCAGGTCGTCCAAATCGTCGTGGTGCAGAAGCAGCACCCCGGTCGCCGCCGCGAGCCGGCGGGCGGCGGAGGTGAAGCCGGCATTCGAGACCACCGCCGCCCGGTCGCCGGACCAGTAGGGCAAGGCGGCGGCCGCCTCCTGCACGGCGGCGTTGCCCACCGGGCGCCCGAGGCGCTTGCACTGCACGACGAGGCGAACCCCGTCGCGCTCGGCCAGCACGTCCGCCCCCTGGTCGCCGCTCGGCGGGGTCCGGTGGGTGCGCCACCCCGCCCGGGCGAGGCGCTCGGCGCAGAACCGCTCGTAGGCGATGCCGTCCTCGGGGGCCTCGTCCTCGTCCGGGAGATCGACCGAGGCCGCCACCGCCTCGATCACCGCCAGGAGCCGGGGGCGCTGGCGGGCGAACAGGTCGGCGTGGCGGGTGCCGAGCCGGGGCAGCACCGTGCGGTCGAGGAAGTAGGCGCATTCCCGCACCCAGCCGTCGTCGATCAGGGTGCCGTAGGCGTCCTGGAACCGCTCCTGGCGGCGGCGCAGTGCCAGGGTCCTGGCGTGGCGGCGGGCGATCCGCCGGACCCGGCCGCGCAGGCGCCGGGGCCGGTCGAGGTGGAGGGCCAGCACGGCGGCAAGCGCCAGCCCCGTCCCGGCGAAGGCGACGGGCCCGAGCCAGAACGCCAGGGCGCTCCCCGTCGCCCCGGTCCAGAACAGGCGGGCGACGGGGCTCGGCGGGCGGGGCGCCTCCCCGGCGGGGGCGGGCACGCCCGGGCCGGCGCGGCGCGCGGACGGGATCGACATCGGCAGCCTTTGGCAAGTGCGGTCTTCGGCGAGTGCGATGCGAAAACCCTCGCAGCCCCCCCTTGCCCGATCCTGAAGCAACGGGGAAAAGCCTGTGGATCGCGCGGCCGGAACGGTGGCGCCGGACGCAGATCGCGGCCGCGCGCCCGGGGGCGGGGACGGCATGAGCACCTACCGCTTCGACAGGCTTCTCAGTCCCCGCTCGGTCGCCCTCGTCGGCGCCGGGGCCCGGGAGGGCAGCGTGGGCCGCAGCGTCCTGGAGGCCCTGGGCCGCTCGGGCTATCCGGGGGCGATCACGCCCATCCACCCCAGTCTCGAGGAGGTGGCGGGCCTGCCCTGCCGGCGGACGCTCGCCGACCTCCCCGCCCCGCCGGACCTCGTGGTGATCGCGATTCCCCCCGAAGGCGTGCCCGGTATCGTGGACGAGGCCGGGCGGGCCGGGGCCGCCGCCGCCGTGGTCCTCACCGCCGGCCTCGGCACCGGCCCGGAGGATCCGGGACCCCGCGCCCGGATCATCGCCCGGCGGCACGGCCTGCGCCTCCTCGGGCCGAACAGCGCCGGGCTCAGCGTGCCGGCCCGGCGGCTCGACGCCAGCCTGTTCGCCCACGCCCCGGCGGCGGGGGACCTCGCGCTCGTCTCGCAATCCGGCACGGTGGCGGCGGCCATCGTCGAATGGGCCGCCCGGCACGGGACCGGCTTCTCCGCGGTGCTGTCGCTCGGCAGCGTGCTCGATATCGGGGTCGCCGACTGCCTGGACCATTTCGCCGC
>JAKONI010000402.1 GCA_022702015.1 Beijerinckiaceae bacterium
AGAACCCCAGGGGCCTTGCCCCTGGACCCCACCAAAGGCCTCGTCCTCCGGGATCGCGGCCTTACGCCGTCCGGCGCAGGGTGTCCTGGGCCAGGAGATACAGGCCGGAGCCGACGACGATCATCGCGCCGGCGACGGTCCAACGGCCCGGCAGGTCGCCGAACAGCAGGAAGCCCAGCATCACCGACCACAGCAACTGCGTGTAGATGAACGGCGCCAGCACGTTGGCCGGGGCGCGGGCATGGGCCATCACCAGGAGCCAGTGCCCGAGGGTGCCGAACAGGGCCACCGTCACCAGCAGCGCCCAATGGTGCCAGTCGGCCGGGCTGGTCCAGATCCAGGGGAGGAGCGGCGCCATCAGCGCCACGCCCGCGAGCCCGGTGTAGAACATCGTCGTGGCGGTCGAGTCGTAGGCGGCGAGCTTGCGGGTGATGATCGCGTAGAAGGCGTAGACGATCACGTTGCCGACGCAGAGCAGCGTCGCCGGGTGCACCGCCCCGATCCCCGGCTGCACGATCACCAGCACGCCCAGGAACCCGACGCCGATCGCCACGAGGCGGGCGCGGGACGACCATTCCCCGAGGAGCGGCCCGGCGAGCAGGGCCACCGTGAGCGGGGCGGCGAACTGGATGGAGATGGTCTCCGCCATCTGCAGGTAGCGCAGGGCGACGAAGTTGAGGGCCGTCGAGGCGAAGAGCAGCAGGGAGCGGACCACCTGGAGGCCGAGCCGGCGGCTGCGCACCACGCTCGGCGTCCGTACCGGGTTCACGAACAGCGAGATCATGGCGACGCTGGCCGCGTAGCGCATGAAGGTCGTCACCAGCGGGTCGATGCCCGCCCGCGCCAGGGTCTTGGCGCAGGCGTCGAGGCCCGCGAAGAAGGCCACCGCCCCGCACATCAGCGCGATGCCGACGAGGCGTCGGCGCCGGGCGATATCCGCCACGAGCGGTTCGGGACGGGTCGCGTCGGCGGGGAGGGGAGTGGCGGTCGTGGCCATCGGAGCGGTTCGGAGGAAGGCGGAAACCCGCGAGGCTGAAGCCGTCGATGCCATGCCCGGCCCGGCCCAGGTAGCCGTCCCGGCGCAACCGAACCATGCGGCGGGGACGGAGCACGCGGCCCCGTCCGTTCACCGGTCTTTAACGCTTGGCGACCTTCGCCCGGGGCTTCTCGGACGCTCCGGCGATCAGCGCGGCGAGGTGGGACTGGTCGAGGCCGGCGGGGGCGGCCCGGACGGGCTCGGCGGCCCTCAGGGCCGCCTGCTGCGCCGCCGGCGCGGGCGGGACCGCCGACGTGGGCTCGGTCCGGCGGGGCGCGATGGAGCCGGTGGATTCCGGCTCCGCGACGCTCGCGAGGAGGGGCCGTACCGATCCTTCGGGCTCGCGCTGGAGACGCAAGGTCCAATGGGCGGCGGTGGACAAGGCGGCGATGGCCAGGATGGCCTTGATCCCGCTGGTAAGCAGGGAACGCATGATGTCGGAGCCCGGGAAAACGCAATCGCACGGGGCCGGTTCCCGACCCTCCGGCACCCTCGCAGGATGGCGTGAACGAACCGGCAAGGCGATGCGGGTCGGGCTGCCCCGCTTCGGGACACGGGGGAATGAATGTGGGCCTTGCGCCTGATCCGCGGTTCCTGTTCCCCGCGCCTCCGACACCCCTGCAGCCGCTCGGCCCACTAAGCCTCACAGGCGCGATCCAGAGAACTGGTCCGGACCGTCCCGTCACTGCCGACCCCGCTACCATGCAGGCCCGAGCGGGCTCGCGAAACCTTCAGGCGCATCGGCCACGGGGAAGGCCCGTGTAAGGGGTCGCAGCCGAGCCGGCAACCGAACTCGCGCGGTGACCCGGCGCCGCAGCCCGGGTGTCCGGAGGGCGAGCCCCTTGGCGGGGGCGGGGCAAACCCCCGCGATCCCAGGGGCTTTGCCCCTGGGCCCACCAAAGGGTTTGTCCTTCGGAGTCCTTTAGCGCAGCGAGCCGCAGAATCGCTGGATGCGGCGGCAGGCCTCCTCCAGCACCGCGTCGGACGTGGCGTAAGAGATGCGCAGGTTCGGTCCGAGCCCGAAGGCCGAGCCGTGCACCGCCGCGACGCCCTCGGCCATCAGCAGCTCGGTGACGAAGTCCTCGTCGGTGGCGATCACCTTGCCGCCCTCGGTGCGCTTGCCGATCGTCTCCGCGCAGGACGGGTAGACGTAGAAGGCCCCCTCCGGCGTCGGGCAGGTGAGGCCCTTGGTCTGGTTCAGCATCGAGACCACGAGGTCCCGGCGCTTCTGGAAGGCGGCGCGGAAGCGGGCGAGGTGGTCCTGCGGCCCGTCGAGGGCGGCCACCGCCGCCCACTGGGCGATGGTGGTGGCCCCGGAGGTCTGCTGCCCCTGCACGAAGTCCATCGCCTTGATGAGCTTCTCAGGGCCGGCGGCGTAGCCGATGCGCCAGCCGGTCATGGCATAGCCCTTCGAGACGCCGTTCATGGTGAGCGTCCGCTCGTAGAGGGCGGGCTCCACCTGGGCCGGGGTGACGAACTCGAACCCGTCGTAGGTCAGGTGCTCGTAGATGTCGTCGGTCAGCACATGCACGTCGGGGTAGCGCAGCAGCACGTCGGTGAGCGCCTTCATCTCGCTCCGGGAATAGGCCGCGCCGGAGGGATTCGAGGGCGAGTTGAGGATGACCCACTTGGTCTTGGGCGTCAGCACGCGCTCCAGCTCGGCGGGCTGGAGCTTGAAGCTCTCCTCCATGCGCGTCTCGGCGAACACCGCCGTCCCGCCGCACAAACCCACCATCTCCGGGTAAGACACCCAGTAGGGGCGGGGAATCACCACCTCGTCGCCGGGGTTCAGGGTGGCGAGCAGGGCGTTGTACAGGATGTGCTTGCCGCCGGTGGCGACGATGGTCTGCGTCGGCTTGTAGTCGAGCCCGTTCTCGCGCTTGAACTTCTTGGAGATGGCCTCGCGCAGGGGCACGATGCCGGAGACCGGCGGATAGCGGGTCTCGTTCCGGTTGATCGCGTCGATGCCGGCCTGCTTGATGTGCTCGGGCGTGTCGAAATCCGGCTCGCCGACCGACAGGGAGATCACGTCGACGCCCGAAGCCTTCAGCTCCCGGGCCTTCTGCGTCATCACGATGGTCGCGGAGGGCTTCACCCGCGAGAGGACGTCGGCGAGGAACGCCATGGTCGTGCTCGGCTCCGTTTTACCGACGCCCGATGCTGCGGCGCGGTCACGGGGCGCGACCCTAGTCCCGGGGCCTTGAGCCGGCAAGCATGGCGCGACGCACTCGACTTTTGTTTCCCTGATGCCGGTCCGGGCGGGAGACGGAACGATGCCGAGGGGCGAGACGGACGGACACAATCACCGTCGCCCGGCGCAGAGGCCGGGACGACGTCACGGCCGAACGCTCGACCCGCCGGATCGTCGCGCGGTGCCGCCGTATCGGCGATGCTCCGTTCGGTGGCCGGCTCCGGGATGATCCGGTCCCGGGTTCGAGAACGGTTCCGTTGGAGGGAAGCGCCGTCGTCGCCTACCGAGGCGAGCCCGATTGCGTCAGGGTCGCCACCATCTCCTATGGCGGCCGCACCATCGAGGCCCATCCCGTCCGGGAGAACGAGGGTGATCCGGTGGAACTGCATCGAGGCGCCCTCCCGCATCGCCACCCGCGCCCCCATCTGACAGGGTATGATCCCGCTCTCGGTCCTCGACCTCTCCTTCGTCTCCTCCGAATCCACCCCGGCGCAGGCGCTGCACGACACCCTGGCGCTCGCCCGGCACGTCGATGCCCTCGGCTACCGGCGCTACTGGCTCGCCGAGCACCACGCCCTACCGACCGTGGCGAGCCCCGCGCCGGAGATCATGATCGGGCAGATCGCCGCCGCGACCACGCGGCTGCGGGTCGGCTCGGGGGGCATCATGCTGCCGAACCACGCGCCGTTGATGGTGGCCGAGCGGTTCCGGGTGCTGGAGGCGCTGTTCCCCGGGCGGATCGACCTGGGGATCGGCCGGGCGCCGGGCACCGACGGGATCACCGCCCGGGCGCTCCGGCGGCGGGAGGCGCCCTCGGGCAACGGAGGTGACGACTTCCTCGACCGGCTTCAGGAATTGCTGTTCTGGGACCAGGGCTTCCCCGAGGGCCATCCCTTCGGGGCCATCGAGGCGAGTCCGGCGGGGGTGCCCCTGCCGCCGCTCTTCCTCCTGGGCTCGTCGGACTACAGCGCCCAGGTCGCCGCGCAGATCGGGGCGGGCTTCGGCTTCGCGCAGCATTTCTCGGGGATGCCGGCCGACGGGCCGATGGGCGCCTACCGGCGCCTGTTCACGCCCTCCCGCCTCGGGGAGACGCCCCATGCGATCCTCGCCGTGGCGGCGATCTGCGCCCCCACCGACGCGGAGGCCGAGCGGCTCGCTGCCAGCGCCCGCCTTTCCACGCTCCGCCGCGAGCGGGGGGAGTACCGCCCGCTGCCGAGCCTCGCCGAGGCCTTGGACTATCCCTATTCCCCCGCCGAGCGGGCGCGGATCGAGCAGGGTCGCGACAAGCTGCATGTGGGCTCGCCGGAGACCCTGCGGGCGCGCCTCGGCGCCCTCGCGGAATCGGTCCGGGCCGACGAACTGATGATCGTGACCGTCGTGCCGGACCAAGCGGCCCGGCACGAATCGTATCGCCTGCTGGCGGAGGCCTGGGGATCCCAAAGGGCGTGATGCCCTTTGGCCGGGTATCGGGGCGGGGTTTTCCCCGCTTCAGCCGCCGAACAGGCGCTTGAGCGTGCCCAGGAGCCCGCCGGAGGTGGGCGCAGCCTGAGGGGTGGCCACAGGGGCGGGGGCGGGGGCGGCGACCTTCGCCTGCGGGGCGAGGACGAGACCCAGGGCCGCCGTATCGGTGGTTTCCCGGTCGATCAGGATGAAGCTCCCGGTCTCGCGGTTCTCCGCGTAGGCATCCACCGCCACCGGCCGGTCGAGGGTGAGGCGCACGTCGGCGATGTCGTTGGCCGACAG
>JAKONI010000353.1 GCA_022702015.1 Beijerinckiaceae bacterium
ACGGCGTCGATCATCTCCGCCCGCACCGCGTCCGCCACCGCCGGCAGCTCGCCCTCCGGCACGCGACGCAGGTCCGCCGGCTCGTTCACACGATCCAGCAACGCAGATTGCTCAGGGGTGATTGCCACGGTCAAAACCTCTTTGTGATCGGGATCGACCCGGACCGTTACGACACGTCGAGGGGGGCGACCCCCTCCGGGCGACCGTCGGCCGTCAGCGTGATCCGCTGGATCCGCGCCTCGGCCTGCTTCAGCAACGCCTCGCAACGCCGCTTCAGTGCCTCGCCCCGCTCGTAGATCGCCACCGACTCGTCGAGCGGCACGTCGCCGCGCTCAAGCTTGCGCACGATCTCCTCGAGCTGCTCCAGGGCCTTCTCGAACGGCAGGTCGCCCGTCGACGGGTCGGTCTCGGCTTTCGCTGCGGTCATCCCTTACCTATCCTTGGTTCGGTTCTAAGGCGGGTTGCAAAGCGCGGACAACCCGAACCTCCGGGCGCCACCCCGCTCCCCCAACGCTTTTGCGCCGCACGGGCGCGTTTGCGCCACACCCTGGCGCCCCGGCGATCACGGCAGCGCGAGGTTGAACGGCGCCCCCTCGAAGGCCTCGGCCCCGCGGCCGATGCCCGCGATCGCGGAGACCATCCGCCCGGAGCGGCCGAGCAGCCGGTCGGCGATGGCGACGAGCTTCGGATTGGGGGTCGCCGAGGGCGAGGCCGCCCGCAGGGTCCGGGCAATCTCCCCCTCGTCGCGGCCGGGCGACAGGGCGCAGGCGGCGATGTAGGCGGCGGCGGTGGAGCGGCTGATCCCGGCGTAGCACTGCATCACGAGGGGACGGTCGCGCGGCCAGTCCCGGACGAACGCGAGGATCACCGCCACATGCTCGTCCGCCGGGAGGATATGGCCCTCCCGGGGTTCGGCGATATCGCTGATGCCGACGACGCCGTGATGGTCCGGGGCGATGCCCGGCGGCCGCACCACCGGGGATCCGGCGGTGACGAAGGTCAGGACATGGCTCGCCCCCGTCGCGGCGACGGTCTCGGCGAGGCGCGAGAGCGGGCAGACATGGAGGGTCGGCATACCCCCCCCTGGCCCGCGATCATGTCCGATCGAGGGCAAACGCTGGCGGCGGGCGGGGTTCGGCCCCGCCTCGACCGGGGCGAGAAGGATGACGGGGCGGGTGACGCGACCTCATGCCCTGACGCGCTCACTCCGTTCACGCGAATGAGCATCAGGTCATCGGGGATGCATCAATCTTTCCAGCGTCGGCCGACTCCACCGTCTGGATCGATGCACGAGCGGTCCACCCGGCTCCCGTCCCCGTCAGGCGTTGACGGCGAGCGCCTGCGGATGGCCGGCGAGGCCGGCGCAGAGGTCGTCGATCTCGGTGAGATCCAGCGCGTCGCCGGTATGGCCGGCGATGGTGTCGATCAGGTGGTCCTGCCGGGGATCGAAGGGGTGACCCTGCATCCGGTAGAATTGGTAGTAGCGCAGAGCGGCGAGAACGGTGTCGCGTTCACGGTCGGTTACGGTGAAGTTCTGCATGGGTCTTCGCTTCCCCTTGTGGCTTCAACGAACGCCCGGACCGGACCGCGACGCCTCGGTCCAAGCTTGACCGTTGTAGCCCGGATGTCACGGGGCGGCCAGTTCTTGACAGATCGCGGATGAGTGATTCGTTTTGTTGAGTTTCGCGCGTCGCGACGGATGCGATCACCCGGCATGACGCGATAAGACTATTAGCCCAATCGGCGGACGACCCGTCGCCGCATCGCCTTGCGGATCGGGGCCGGGGTTCCACCTCGTCCCGATAGCAAGCGGCACCCCCGGGACGATGGCGACCTTCTTCACCGCCGACACGCATTTCGGCGACCCCCACGTCCTGCGCCATGGCCGGGCGCATTACGGAACGGTCGCGGCGCATGACGCGGCCCTCATCGCGAACTGGAACGCCGTAGTCGGGCCGGAGGATACGGTCTGGCACCTCGGGGACTTCGCCGTGGAGGCGAGCCGGGAGCGCTGCGCCGCCGTCTTCTCCGAGTTGCACGGCGTGAAGCACCTCGTGCGCGGCAACCACGATTCGAACCGCATCCTCGACCTGCCCTGGGCCGGGGAGCCGGTGGAGAGCGCCCGGCTCACCCTCGCG
Source organism: Beijerinckiaceae bacterium (assembly GCA_022702015.1). Taxonomy (GTDB): domain Bacteria; phylum Pseudomonadota; class Alphaproteobacteria; order Rhizobiales; family Beijerinckiaceae; genus Methylobacterium. The sequence goes on from JAKONI010000353.1 coordinate 2,139, forward strand.
GACGAGCTCGGCCGGAACCGGCGCCTGTTCCTCTCGCACTACGCCCACCGGGCCTGGCCGGGCCTGTGGCGCGAGACGCTCCACCTGTTCGGCCATAGCCATGGCTGGCTCCCCGACACCAGCCGCTCCTGCGATGTCGGCATCGACGCCTGCGCCGGGCGGCCCGTGGATCTCGCCGCGATCCTGGCCCGGCTGGAGCGGGCGGACCTCGCGCCGGAGGAACTGGCGCGGCACGGGATGCGGTGAGGGCGCCGGACCGGCCTCGACGGCCGGCCCGGCTCGCGCGGGGCCAGCCGGGACGGCGGCAGGATTCGCACCCTGCCCCGGCCGGACGGCTCCGCCCTCCCCCGCCGTGAGGGCGGGGGCCGATCGCGGGCCCGTCAGGATTGCGTCTTCAGGTAGGCCACCACGTCGTTGAGCTTCTTGTCGTCAGTGATGCCCTGGAAGATCATCTTGTTTCCGGGAACCTTGGCCTTCGGGTTCTTGAGCCACTCCTTCAGATTGGCCTCGTCCCAGGTGAGGCCCGAGTTCTTGAGCGCGGCGGAGTAGCTGTAGCCCTCGTAGGTTCCCGCCTTGCGGCCGACGACGCCCTTGAGGTCCGGCCCGACGCCGTTCTTCTGGAAGTTGTGGCACGCCTTGCACGGCGCGAAGGCCTTCTCGCCGGCCGCCGGATCGCCCGCCTCCTGGGCGTAGGCCGAGGTGCCGATCAGGACGGCGAGGATGGTGCCGAGCGCAGGTGAACGCATGATGCTTCCTCTTGATTGTTGATGGGCGACGCCCCGCCGGATGCCCGCCGGGATGCGGAGGGCCATGAATCGGCGGGCGCTGCGACGACCGCAGGCCGCAAGGTTCAACGGGGCGGCGGCGGCCTTAATCCCGGGGCGGCGGAGACGGCCCGGCAATTGCCTTTCCGGCCGCCCTTGTGTATCGCCCCAACGCGCCCCCGAGACACCCTTGGAGGCAGGGGCGCGCCGGGAAGGCCGGAGCCGTCCAGTATCGGGCGGCTTTTTCGCGTTCCGGCTCCAGTTCAATCGAAGGATCACGCCTATGAGCGCCATCAAGTCGCTTGAGGCCGTGGCACGCGACCGGGTCGGCAAGGGGGCCGCCCGGGCCGTTCGTCGCCAGGGCCAGATTCCCGCCGTCATCTACGGCGCGGGCCA
>JAKONI010000016.1 GCA_022702015.1 Beijerinckiaceae bacterium
CCGTGCCCTTCTCGATCAGGGGGACGCCGACCGCCAGGAGCGCGCCGACGATGATGACCGAGGAGATGGCGTTGGTGACGGACATGAGCGGCGTGTGCAGCGCCGGGGTCACCGACCACACGACGTAATAGCCGACGAAGATCGCCAGCACGAAGATCGCCAGCCGGAACACGGTGGGGTCCACCGCGCCGCCGGTGGCGGCGGCCACGCCGTGGCCCATGCCGTCGGCGATGACCTGAGCCTGATCGGCGGCGTTACGGGCGACCGCGGCGGCGGCGCGGGCGGCGTCGGCGAGGACCCGGGCCTGATCCGCCGCCTGATCGGGGGGAACGACGACAACGTTTGCCATGACGGTTCTCCTCTCGACGGATCAGGCGGCGCCGGCCGTGGGCGACTTGCCCGGCTCGGCCGTCGCCAATCCGACGGCGGCGGCCTCGGAGGCGGCGCCTTCGGTCTTTGACTGGAAGGAAGCGTGGACGACGGACCCGTCGCGGGTGAGGTTGGTGGCTTTCACGAGTTCGTCGTCCCACTTGATCGACAAGGCCTTGGACTCCTTGTCGACCAGCGTCTCGATGAAGGCGTAGAGGTTGCGGGCGTAGAGGCTCGACGCCGTGGCGGCGAGACGGCCCGGCACGTTGAGATGGCCGACGATCTTCGCGCCGTTCGGGGTGGTGACGATCTCCCCCGGCTTGGCCCCCGCGACGTTGCCGCCGCGCTCCACCGCGAGGTCGATCAGCACCGAGCCGGGCTTCATCGAGGCGACCATCTCCTCGGAGATGAGCTTCGGCGCCGGGCGGCCCGGGATGAGGGCCGTGGTGATGACGATGTCCTGCTTGGCGATGTGGCCCTTCACCAACTCGGCCTGCTTGCGCTGGTACTCGGCCGACATCTCCTTGGCGTAGCCGCCCTTGGTCTCGGCCTGCTTGAACTCGTCGTCCTCGACGGCCACGAACTTCGCGCCGAGCGATTCGACCTGCTCCTTCGTGGCGGGGCGCACGTCGGTGGCGGTCACCACCGCGCCCATGCGGCGGGCGGTGGCGATGGCCTGGAGGCCCGCCACGCCGACGCCCATCACGAAGACGCGGGCGGCGGGGACGGTGCCGGCCGCCGTCATCATCATCGGCATGGCGCGGCCGTATTCGGCGGCGCCGTCGATCACGGCGCGGTAGCCGGCGAGGTTCGCCTGCGAGGACAGCACGTCCATCACCTGCGCGCGGGTGATGCGCGGCATCAGCTCCATGGCGAAACTGGAGAGCCCGGCATCGGCCATGCCCTTGAGGGCCTGCTCGTTGCCGTAGGGGTCCATGATCGCGACGACGGTGGTGCCGCGCTTGAACAGGGGCAGTTCCTCGGGGGCCGGGCGGCGGACCTTCAGGATCAGGTCGGCGTCACGGGCGGCGTCCTCGGCGCTGCCGGCGATGGTCGCGCCGACGGCCTCGAACTCACGGTCGGGAAATCCGGCCTTGTCTCCGGCGCCGGACTGAACGGTCACGTCGGCCCCGAGTGCCTTGAACTTCTTGACCGTCTCCGGCACCGCCGCGACCCGCGGTTCCGCGGAGTCCCTTTCGGACAGCACAGCGATGCGCATGCAACGTACCTCAAACGACAGTATGCGATTCTCGAATGCGCCGAGGATGGCAGCTTTTCGAGGGATCCGTTCGGATTGCCATAGGGGTTCGGGGGCAGATGTAACTCACGGGCATTCTTGCCCGCGAGCGCCCCGCCGGGACCGACCGGTCCCGGGGTCCGTCAGCGCGCGGAAGCGGCCTCAGGCGAAGAACAGGTAGGCAGCAAGAAGCAAGCCAACCACGAGGGGGGCACGCCAGCCGACGGCCGGGGCGAGGGCGCCGACGGCACCCGCCGCGCCGGAGGCCACGACGCCGACGATCGCCAGCAGCCAGGCTTCCCGGATGCCGCCGATGGCCAGGGCCAGAACCCAGCAGATCACGACGCCCGTGGCGATTTCCACGAAGCGGACGAAGCCGCGATAGGTTTGTTCGTGGGTGGCCCCATCCATGGCCGGGCTGTAGGCGGTGCCCGGCACGGTTTGACTTTCGGCCATCGTATGCGGATCCCTTGGGCGCAACTCTTTTTTCGTTGCTAGCGTATCTAGCCCACGGGCTCAATGGTCGCAATCGCCGGAAGGACACCTTGGGCGGGTATCCGGGGCTTCCATCCCGTACGAAAGTCGGGCTTGCCGCAGCCGGGCGCGCCGAGGACGCGGGGGGAATCGCCCTCGGCTGAACCGCTCAGGCGGCGTCCTCGGCCTTCTCCTCGCCTTCGAGGCCCAGGTCCTTCAGTTTGCGGTAGAGCGTCGAGCGCCCGATTCCGAGGCGGCGCGAAACCTCAGACATCCGGGCCCGGTAGAATTGCAGGGCAAAGCGGATGATGTCCGCCTCAAGCTCATCCATCGTCTTGATCTCGCCGGTCTCCTCGGTGACGAGCGACAGGGCGTGCGGATCGCGCACCTCGACGCGGACGATCTCCCGGACAGGCTCGGGGACGTAGGCCGGCATCACCTGCTGCTGCGGTGCCGGGGGGATGCGCACGTCGAACCCCTCGACCTGCGCGGCGATCTGCGGGAACTCGGCGACGGTCAACTCGTCGCCGTCGGCCAGCACCACGGCCCGGAACAGGGCGTTCTCCAACTGGCGGACATTGCCCGGCCAGGGGTAGCGCGTGAGGAGGGCCATCGCCTCGGGGCTGATTGCCCGGACCCGTTTGCCTTCCTCGGCGGCAAAGCGCGCGCAGAATGAGCGGGCGAGGTCGCCGACGTCCTCCCGCCGCGCCCGCAGGGGCGGCAGGGTCATGGGGAACACGTTGAGGCGGTAATAGAGGTCCTCGCGGAAGCGGCCCTGCTTCACGAGGTCGAGGAGGGAGCGGTTCGTCGCCGAGATGAGCCGGATGTCGACGCGGACGGAACGCTTGCCGCCCACGGGATCGACCTCGCCCTCCTGGAGGGCGCGGAGCAGCTTCACCTGCGCGTCGAGCGGCAATTCGCCGATTTCGTCCAGGAACAGGGTGCCGCCGGAGGCCTCCACGAACTTGCCGGCATGCTTCTCCGTGGCGCCGGTGAAGGCCCCCTTCTCGTGGCCGAACAGGGTCGATTCCACGAGGTTCTCGGGGATCGCCCCGCAATTGACGGTGACGAAGGCCTTGCCCCGGCGGTCGCCGGACCCCTGGATCGCCCGGGCGAGCACCTCCTTGCCCACCCCCGATTCGCCCTCGATGAGCACGGGGATCGTGGATTTGGCGGCCCGCTCCGCGAGGCGGATCACCCGCTCCATGTCGGCGCTGCGGGAGGCGAGGTCCTTGAAGCTGAGGGCCCCGGAGGCGCGGCGGCGCATCCGGCGCACCTCCTCCTCCAGATGATCGACCCGCAGGGCGTTCTTGATCGAGACTTGAAGCCGCTCGGCGCCGGCGGGCTTCACCACGAAGTCCACGGCGCCGGCACGCATGGCGTTGACCACCGCATCGATCGAGCCGTTCGAGGTCTGGACGATCACCGGCGTGTCGAGGCCGCTGCGGCGCATCTCCGCCAGCACGCCGAGCCCGTCGAGTCCCGGCATCACGAGATCGAGGAGCACCACGTCGGCCCCCTCGGCCCGGAGCAGGCTGAGCCCGTCCGCGCCCGATTCAGCGACCCGCGCCTCGAAGCCGAAGCGGCGGACGGCGGCCTCGGTCAGGCGGCGTTGTACCGGATCATCATCGACGATCAGGACCACTGTCGACATGCGGGCTTCCCTGCGGCCGTCCGCTTCGCCCCACCCCGGAGCGGGACTGGGGCGATTCGGCGGCTGTTTCGTTTCGAGATGCAGGCTGGCCCATATCCGTAAAGTCGCGCTTAACGACGTTTTTTGCCGGGGAAGCGCCGGGAGCGGGACCCTGCGCGCCTGGCTTCCGTTGAACCCGAGCGGTCTTCGCTCGATATCTGCGCGGGCGGGTCGCCCGGTCGCGACTCCAGAGGACATGGAAGACGATGAACGCGAGTGCCGTTGCCGCCTGGATGCAAGCCGTGCCGGCCGAGGGGCCCGACGCCGCCCGCGCCGCCGCGAAGGCCGCCGACCTCGGCCAACTCCTGGGGCCGCTCCCCGAATGGGACCTGTCGGACCTCTATGCCGGCCTCGACGACCCTGCCTTCTCCACCGACATCACCCGCGCCGAGGAGGAATGCCGCCAGTTCCGCGAGATCTACGCCGGCCGCATCGCCGAGATCGCCGCCGCGCCCGACGCCTCCGAGCGCCTTGCGGAGGCGATCGCCACCTATGAGCGGATCGAGGATCTTCTCGGCAAGCTGATGTCGTTCGCCGGCCTCGTCTATTCCGGCGACACCACCGACGAGACCCGGGCGAAGTTCTACGGCGACACCCGGGAGCGCCTGACCGACGCCTCGGGCGACCTGCTGTTCTTCGCCCTCGAACTCAACCGCGCGGACGATGCGGTGATCGACGCCGCCATGGCGAAGGCGCCGCTGGACCGGTACGCCCCCTGGATCGACGACCTGCGCCGGGAGAAGGCGTACCAGTTGGAGGACCGGATCGAGAAGCTGTTCCTCGACAAGTCCGTCACCGCGAACGCCGCCTGGAACCGTCTGTTCGACGAGACCATCGCCGGCCTGCGCTTCACCGTGCGCGGCGAGAAGCTCTCCCTGGAACCCACCCTCAACAAGTTGCAGGATCCGGACGGCGCCGTGCGCAGGGAGGCGGCGGGCACGATCAGCGAGGTGCTGCGCGCCAACTCGCGGGTCTTCACCCTCATCACCAACACCTTGGCCAAGGATAAGGAGATCGCCGACCGCTGGCGCGGCTTCCGCGATGTGGCCGACGCCCGCCACCTCGCCAACCGGGTCGAGCCCGAGGTCGTGGCCGCGCTCGTGGATGCGGTGCAGGCCGCCTATCCCCGGCTGTCGCACCGCTACTATAAGCTGAAGGCACGCTGGTTCGGGCAGGAGACGCTGCCCTATTGGGACCGCAACGCCCCCCTGCCGCAGGTCGAGCAGCGGACGATTCCCTGGACCGAGGCCCGCGACACGGTGCTGACCGCCTATGAGGCGTTCTCCCCCGACATGGCGGGGATCGCCCGGCGCTTCTTCGACCGCAACTGGATCGACGCGCCGACCCGTCCGGGCAAGGCGCCGGGGGCCTTCGCGCACCCCACCGTGCCCTCCGCCCATCCCTACGTGTTGGTGAATTTCCAGGGCAAGCCCCGGGATGTGATGACGCTGGCCCACGAACTCGGGCACGGGGTTCATCAGGTGCTGGCGGGGCCGAACGGCGCGCTCATGGCCCCGACGCCGCTGACCCTCGCCGAGACCGCCAGCGTGTTCGGCGAGATGCTCACCTTCCGTAAGCTCCTGGCGGCGACGCGGAACACCGTCCAGCGCCGGGCCATGCTCGCGGCGAAGGTCGAGGACATGATCAACACCGTCGTCCGGCAGATCGCGTTCTACCTGTTCGAGCGGAAGGTCCACTTGGCCCGGGCGAAGGGGGAACTCACCACCGAGCAGATCAACGCGCTCTGGCTCTCGGTGCAGGCGGAGTCCCTCGGGCCGGCGATCACCCTCGATGCCGGATACGAGCCCTACTGGGCCTACATCCCGCACTTCATCCACTCGCCGTTCTACGTCTACGCCTATGCCTTCGGCGACTGCCTCGTGAACTCCCTCTACGGGGTGTACCAGAAGGCGGAGGACGGCTTCGCCGAGCGTTACATGGCGCTGCTGGCGGCGGGGGGCTCGAAGCCCTACGGCGAGCTTCTCGCCCCGTTCGGGCTCGATGCCCGCGATCCGGGCTTCTGGCAGGTCGGCCTCGGCATGATCGAGGGGATGATCGCCGAGCTGGAGGCCATGGAAGGGCAGCCGTAGGGCGAGCACCAAACAGGCGACGTGCGATGCGGGATATCCCTCCCCCCACGGAGGGGGGAGGGAGGGGGCGAGGGGCGCCTTTCCGGTGCCGTTGAAGGAGGACGGCCTTCCCGGGTCTCAGTTCTCCCGGCCGGGGAAGGCCGAGCGCAGCATCCCGAGTTGGTCCGCCACGGGGCTGAGCACCGGGCGTGGCGTGGGCCGATCCTCGGCGATCAGCGTGTCGAGGTGGAGGATCCGTGCGTGAAGACGGCGGGTCCGCACGATCAGTTGCTGGAGCCGCATCGGCAGCAGCGTGAACGCCTCGGCCTTGGGGGGCTCGGTGGCGCCCAACCGGACCCGGTGCTTCTCCTCGATGGCCTGCGCCGGGGTCATCTCCCCCTCGGCCACCGCCCGCTGCACGAGGAGCCATGAGGCGATCTGCATGAGCAGGGTCGTGAGCCGCATGCTCTCGGCGGCGTAGCTTAGGGTCGCGTCCCGGGAGACGAGGCGTGATTCGTCGCGGCCGTCGCCGTCGAGATAGGCGGCCGTCTCCTCGACCAGAGCCATCCCGTCGCGGAACAGGGCCCGGAACGCATCGGAGTTCACGTAGGACGGTCCGAACTCCACCCAGTCGCGACTGTCCCGGAACGTGACGTCGTACCCGTTCATCCTGCCTCCTGTGCCGCGAAGCGGCCCCGATCTGTCTCGAGATGGGCGAGCCGTCCCGGATTCCTACCGCGGCGGGGCAATCCTAGCGCCGAACGAGCCTGGGCGAAGCGTTGACTTTCCGTTAACCTTAAAGCCCTCGTCTTTCTGTTCAATTTCTTTGCATCCGGGCGCGCCGTGGCCTCCGGCTTTGCTGTGGATGGCACTTCGGGCGCGTCCCGCCCGAACCCTCGGGATTCGACTGTGGCCCGCAGGCCGCACGGAGCCGATCCCGTCGCATCGCGTGCGCCGGCGCACGGCGATGCCATATTCCGGCCCCTTCGATAGGGAGTCTTAAGCAGGACTCCGCACGGTGCGGCCGAATTCCCTTCGGTCCCGACCGGGCCTCACGACTTCCGGACCAGAGCCAGCGACCTATGCGCAAACAGGCAACCCCCCGGTACGCCACCCCCCGACTCACCGCGCTCCTGGGCCTCGCCCTCGGCGCCGCCTCGGCCGGCACCGCGCTCGCCGCCCCGGCCCGGGACCAAGCCGGCTACGCCCAGGCCGAGTGGGCGCAGGACTACGCGGCCCCCGCCGCGATGCAGGTCCAGCGCGAGACCGTGCCGATCCTGTCGCCGCAGACGATCACCGCCACGGAGCAGATGGCGGAGAAGTACAAGGAGATCGTGGCCCGGGGCGGCTGGCGCCAAGTCAGCGGCGCCGAGCGTCTGCGCATCGGCTCGAAGGGCTCCGCCGTGGCGGCCGTCCGCCAGCGCCTGATCGTCACCGGCGACCTCGACTCGGCCGCCTCCAACACCGGCGTGTACGATTCCTACGTCGCCGCCGGGGTGAAGCGCTTCCAGGCCCGCCATGGCCTGAGCCAGACCGGGACGATGAGCCCGGCCACCGAGCAGGCCATGAACGTGCCGGCCGACATCCGCCTGCGCCAGCTCGAGACCAACGTCCTGCGCCTGCGCTCCTACTCGGGCGATCTCGGGCGCCGGTTCGTCATCACCAACATCCCGGCGGCCCTGGTGGAGACCGTCGAGGACGGCCGGATCGTGACGCTCCACGCCGCCGGCGTCGGCAAGATCGACCGGCAGTCGCCGATCATGAACACCAAGGCGACGCAGATCAATTTCAACCCGACCTGGACGGTCCCGGCTTCCATCGTGAAGAAGGACCTGATCCCGAAGATGCAGA
>JAKONI010000056.1 GCA_022702015.1 Beijerinckiaceae bacterium
GCGACGTGCTGCGCGACCTGCGCGCCGAGACCGGCATCGCCTACGATCACCGCGAGAAGGGCACGCTCCAACTCTTCCGCACGCAGAAGCAGCTCGACCATGTGGGCGACGCCACCCGCGTCCTCGACGCCTACGGCGTGCCCTATGCGGTGCTGGACGCCGCCGGCTGCATCGCCGCCGAGCCGGCGCTCGCGCGGGTCGGCGGGGTGTTCGTGGGCGGCCTGCGCCTGCCCGGCGACGAGACCGGCGACGCCCATCTCTTCACGCAACGCCTCGCCGCGCTCTGCGAGGGCCTCGGCGTCACCTTCCGCTACGGCGTCTCCATCGCGCGGCTCCATCACGAGGGCGGGCGGGTCACGGCGGTGGAGACCACGGCCGGCGAACGGCTCGCGGCGGATGCCTATGTCGCGGCGCTCGGCAGCTACACCCCGGCGCTGCTGCGACCGCTCGGCATCGCCCTGCCGGTCTATCCGGTGAAGGGCTATTCCCTGACCCTGCCGGTCACCGACCCGGAGGCCGCGCCGGTCTCGACGGTGATGGACGAGACCTACAAGGTCGGGATCACCCGGCTGGGCGAGCGCATCCGCGTCGGCGGCACGGCCGAACTCGCGGGGTTCAGCAGCCTGCTCCGCGAGCCCCGCCGCGAGACCCTGGCCCGTTCGGTCGGCGACCTCTTCCCCGAGGGCGGCGACCTCGCCAAGGCGACGTTCTGGACGGGCCTGCGCCCGATGACGCCGGACGGCACGCCCATCGTCGGGGCGACGCCGCTCACGAACCTGTTCACGAACACGGGCCACGGCACGCTCGGCTGGACCATGGCCTGCGGCTCGGGCCGGCTGCTCGCGGACATCGTCACCGGCCGCACCCCGGAGATCGCGGGCGACGACCTCGCCGTCGCCCGCTACGCGGCGTAAGAGAGCCCCCGGCGGTTCCTTCGTACCGTGGTCGCCCGTGTCAATTCGTAAGGGCCAATCAGTTCGCAAGGGCCAAGAGGTAGGCGTCCCATTTCTTCGCGGCGGCATTGCGGGCTGCGGGATCGCTTGGGTGCTCGTACATCGCCTGTGCCGCGGCCATGGCGCTCCGAAGCATCGGGTCGTGATAGACGACGGGCTGCAAGATTGCGGAGATGGAATCGATGAAGGCTCGACCGCCCGAGCTCGGTTGGCCCTTGGCCAACGCGGTGAGGATGCGGTCGAGGGGGGAGCCCCCCGTCTTGGGGTCCCCACCCGTCACGAAGTCCGCCCGATTGGCGATCAGCGAGGTGAGATCGGTCACATCCATCTCGTCGAGGTTCTTCATCATGCTCTGCAACCGCAAAGCCTGGATTGCCGGATCACGGGCTGCGGCGAGGATCGCCTCCGACTTGGGCGTCGAGAACAGGGTAAACATGCGCTGCGCCGATTCGGCGGCGGCCTTGGCATCGTTCGGGTAGAGGACGTGTGACACCGCAGTATCCAGCGGCTTCTTCATCTCGATCGTCCACATTGCCCAGCTCGGGACACCGTCGTTCAGCCGGGCCGTGAGATTGGTGGAGGTGGCCGTCCACGGATTGCCGTTGATCGCGTCGAGCACCCGCGTCAGCGGAGACCCATTTCGCCAGTTGCTCCCGCCGGGCAGGTTCTCCGGAACCGTCAACGCGGCGGCCACCCCCCCCATCTGGGAGACGCCGGCGCGCTGGATCATGTCCGACAGCTGGGCGGACGTGATCGTCGGATCCTTGGCGGCGGCGAGGATCGCCGCCACCTGGGCCGACGGCGCCGAACCTCCCGGCTGACCGGATGGGGGGATGGCGAAAAAGTGAACGAAGATGTCCCGCGACGGGTCGTTCGCCGACGTGCTCTGCGCCACGGCACCCTGCGCACCGGAGCGATCGACACTGAAGACGGCCTGCGAGGCCTGCTGATCGCGGGTGATCGCCGCCGGCCAGAGGGGAGGTTGAAATCCGCCGATCGAGGACGCCATGGCCCGTACCTTCCTTAAAGACGGTCCAGCCTGAGGCGCCAACCTGACGGGAACCTGTCGGCCCGGCCTCGCCCTTGCGGATCGCACGGCGTAAACGGGCGCCATGCCCGCGCGCCCCCTCGTCCTGTTCCCCGATCCCCGCCTCTCCGCCCGGGCGGCGCCGGAGGAGGCGTTCGGCCCCGACCTCCGGGCCGTGGCGGAGGACGTCCGCGAGACCCTGCTCGCCGTCTCGGCCCTCGGCCTGACGGCGCCGCATATCGGGATCCTCCGGCGGGTCGTCGTCGCCCGCATGGCGCCGGAGGACGCGCCGCGCGTCTACGTGAACCCCGTCGTCCTCTGGGCCTCCCCCGAGACCGCGACCCACGACGAGGGCAGCGTGAGCATGCCGGGCGTCCGCGAGCGGATCACCCGCCCCGCCCGCATCCGCCTCGGCTACCGGGACCTCGCAGGCGACGCCCACGAGGAGGAGGCGGCCGACTTCTCGGCTGCAATATTGCAGCATGAGATCGACCAGCTCGACGGCCTGTTCTGGATCGACCGCCTCTCGCGCCTCAAGCGGGATCGCCTGCTCAAGCGCTTCGCCAAGGCGAAGCCGGCCTGAGCCGGGCTCCCGGCCCGGTTGACTATGTAACGTTATTACATTTTATCTGGCCGCGTTCCGGCAATCGATCGGTCTCGGCCATGCGCGACACCCGACTTCCCGTCACCGTCCTTTCCGGCTTCCTCGGCGCGGGGAAGACGACCCTGCTCAACCACGTCCTGCACAACCGCGAGGGGCGGCGGGTGGCGGTGATCGTCAACGACATGAGCGAGGTGAACATCGACGCCGACCTCGTACGCGACGGCGGCGCCGGCCTCTCCCGCACCGACGAGCGGCTGGTCGAGATGACCAACGGCTGCATCTGCTGCACCCTGCGCGACGACCTCCTCGCGGAGGTGCGCCGCCTCGCGGGGGAGGGGCGCTTCGACTACCTGCTGATCGAGGGCACCGGCATCGCCGAGCCCCTGCCGGTGGCCTCGACCTTCTCGTTCCGCGACGAGGCGGGCCATTCCCTCTCGGACGTGGCCCGGCTCGACACGATGGTCACGGTGGTCGATGCCGTGAACCTGCTCAAGGATTACGGCTCGAACGACTTCCTGCGCGACCGGGGCGAGACCGCCGGCACGGAGGATGCCCGCACCCTGGTCGATCTCCTCGTGGAGCAGATCGAGTTCGCGGACGTGGTGGTGATCAACAAGGCGCGCGACGTGCCCGCCGACCGCCTCGCCCTGGTGCGCGCGGTGGTGCGCGGCCTGAACGGCGACGCGCGGATCGTCGAGACGGATCACGGGCAGGCGCCCCTCGACGCGATCCTCGATACCGGCCTCTTCGACGAGGAGCGGGCCGAGCGGCACCCGCTCTGGTTCAAGGAACTCTACGGCGCCGCCGAGCACGTGCCCGAGACGGAGGAATACGGCATCGCTTCCTTCGTGTACCGGGCGCGGCGCCCGTTCGACCCGGCGCGGTTCAAGACCTTCATCGACGCGACCTGGCCGGGGCTGATCCGGGCCAAGGGCCATTTCTGGCTGGCGACCCGGCCGGATTGGGTGGGGGAATTCTCCCTCGCGGGGGCCGTGGCCCATGTCTCGGCGATGGGCTTCTGGTGGTCGGCGGTGCCGCGCAAGCGCTGGCCGGAGGCGGACGAGTTCCGCCAGCGCCTCCAGGGCGTGTGGAGCGAGGTCTGGGGCGACCGCCGCCAGGAACTCGTCTTCATCGGCACCGGCATGGATCGGGCCGCGATCACCGCCGCGCTCGATGCCTGCCTCGTGGAGACCGGGCGCGACGCCACGCCCTTCGATCCGGCGCCCTACCGGCACCTGCCCGACCCGTTCCCGGAATGGCGCCGCGCCGCGTGAGGGCGGCGGGTCAGGTCCGCAGGGCGAGGGCGTCGAGCCAGCCCCGCGCGGCGGCGTAGCGGATGATCTCGGCCCGCGTCCGCAGGCCCAGCTTCTCGGCGGCCCGCGCCTTGTAGGTCTCGACCGACTTCACG
>JAKONI010000086.1 GCA_022702015.1 Beijerinckiaceae bacterium
CGATGCGGGAAATTCAGTTGCGCGATGCCAAGGCGACCCTGTCGGCGGTCGTCGATCAGGCCCGGCGGGGCCAGCCTTCCGTGATCACCCGCCATGGACGGCCCGAGGCCGTGCTGATGAGCTTCGAGGAATGGCAGCGTCTGTCGCAGGTCCCCTCCTTTGGGCGGCTGCTCATGGGCGCGCCCGTGGAGGAGGATCTCCCGGCGGCATCGGGCGGCCTGCGCGATTCTGGGCTGTGACGGGGTGTACCTCGTCGATACCAACGTCCTCTCGGCCGGCGCCCCCGCCAAGGTAGCCCCCACGCATGATCTGGTCGCCTGGATGGACCGGCACAGCGCCGACCTCCACCTGTCGGTCGTCACCATCGCCGAGATTGAGGACGGGATCGCCAAGAGCCGCAGGGAGGGGGCCACGCGAAAGGCCGAAAGGCTGGCGGAGTGGCTGGAGACGCTGCTCCACCTCTATGCCGTGCGAATCCTGCCGGTCGATCTCGCCATCGCCCGGCGGATCGGCCACCTGTCCGACCGGGCCAGGGGACTTGGGCACGCCCCCGGCCTCGCCGACCTGACCATCGCCGCCACCGCGCAGCATCACGGCTGGACGATCCTCACCCGCAACCTGCGCCATTTCACGCCGCTGGGCGTGCCGGCGCACGATCCGTTCGATAGTCTCCCTGCTGCACCACACTCCTCCCCGCCGACATCGATCGGGTGACGCGGGGTCGGTGGCCGGGGCCTGCCATCCGGGCGACCGAGGGCCCGTGTCGGAGGCCCACCCCTCGCGCGGGTTGCGATACTCGGCACTGCGCCTTGCGAATCGCGATCCGATCTGGCCATTTGCAAATCGTTAGCCATTTTGGCGAATTTTCTGCAAATGAGCCAAATCGCAATGACCCACCCCTCACCCGTCGGCCCTGCGCCCTCCCCTCCCCCGGTCTCCCCCGCGACGATGATCGGCGGGCACGCGGCGCTGCTACGGGAGCAGCTTCAGGCGATCTCGTCCGGCCTGTTCCCCCCGAGTTCGGCGAAGTCCCTGCGCCGGTTCAGCTCGGCGGAGGTGGCGCGCATCGTCGGCGTCACCGTCTCCCGGGTCCAGCAGCTCGCCGCCGAGGGGCTCGGCCCGCAGCCGGACATGTCGCCCACCGGGCGACGGTCCTACAGTCTGGGGGACATCCACCGGTTGCGCGCCTACCTCGATGCCAACACCCGCAACGGCCGGCGGTACCAGCCGACCCGGGGTGAGGGGGACCATCTCCAGGTTCTCGCCGTGGCGAACTTCAAGGGAGGCTCCGGCAAGACGACCACGAGCGCCCACCTCGCCCAGTACCTCGTGCTGAAGGGCTACCGGGTGCTCGCCCTCGATCTCGATCCGCAGGCCAGCCTGTCGGCCCTCCTCGGGGTGCAGCCCGAACTCGATGTCGGGGAGAACGAGACCCTCTACGGGGCGATCCGCTACGACGGGGAGCGCCGGCCGCTGGCGGACATCCTGCGGCCCACCTACTTCACCGGCCTTGACCTCGTGCCCGCCAACCTCGAACTGATGGAGTTCGAGCACGAGACCCCGAGGGCGCTGGGTCAGAGGCGGGCGGGGGAACCGCTGTTCTTCGATCGGGTCGCCCAGGCGCTGGAGACTGTCGCGGATCGCTACGACGTGGTGGTGATCGATTGCCCGCCGCAGCTCGGCTACCTCACCCTGTCGGCCCTCTGCGCCGCGTCGTCCCTCCTCGTCACCGTGCATCCGCAGATGCTCGACGTGGCCTCCATGAGCCAGTTCCTGGCCATGACCGAGGACCTCCTCGGGGTCGTGGCGGAGCATGGCGGGCAGTTGCAATACGACTGGCTGCGCTACCTCGTGACCCGCTACGAGCAGCAGGACGCGCCGCAGACCCGTATCGTCGGCTTGCTCCGCACCCTGTTCGACGACGCCGTGCTGACGGCGCCGATGCTCAAGTCGTCGGCGGTCTCCGATGCCGGGCTGTCCAAGCAGACATTGTACGAGATCGGCAGGGAAGGCATGACCCGCTCGACCTATGACCGCGCCCTGGAGGCGCTGGAAGCCGTCAACGGCGAGATCGAAGGGCTCGTTCGCCGCGCCTGGGGGCGGGCATGAGCCGCAAATCGAACCTGGACGCCCTGTTCGGGGCCCGTGCCGCGGCGAAGGCGACCGCCGAGCCGGAGGTGTTTGCACCTGCAAACCCGCCGGAGTCCGAGGCCGAGTTTGCACCTGCGAACCCCCCTCCCCCGTTGCGGGAGCGACGGCGCAGCGGCGCGATCGGCGCCATGAGCCAGACCCTGCGGGGGCTTGCCGCTCAAGCGGACGCGGCCGTGGCGGCGGAGGACGGGACGAGCGTCGTCGACCTCGACGCCTCGCTCATCGACGCCTCGTTCATCGCCGACCGCATCGCCGACGCCAACGATGCCAGCCTCGACACCTTGGTGGAGAGCATCCGCGAGAGCGGACAGCAGGTGCCGGTGCTGGTGCGCCCTCACCCGACGGCCCCCGGCCGCTACCAGATCGCCTTCGGCCGCCGCCGGACCCGGGCGGCGCAGCTCCTCCAGCGGCCGGTGCGGGCGGTCATCCGCCCCCTGACCGATGCGGAACTCGTCATCGCGCAGGGTAAGGAGAACCTCGAACGCCGTGATCTGAGCTACATCGAGCGGGCCTTCTTCGCCCTGCGCCTCGAAACGCACGGCTTCCCCCGCGAGACGATCACCGCCGCGATGGGCGTCGGCAAGGGCGACCTGTCCACCCTGATCTCGGTGGCGCGGACGGTGCCCGAGGACATCCTGGCCGCCATCGGCCCAGCCCCCGCCGCCGGGCGGCCGCGCTGGATGCTGCTCGCGGAGCGGATCGGCGGGGCCGACCGCCCTGCCCTCGCCGCCCTGATGGAAGACCCGGCTTTCCGGGGCAAGGGCACCGACGAGCGCTTCGCGGCGATCCTCGCCGCCGTGGCCCCCCGGACCGAGGCGGCCCCGCAGCCGCGCACCGTGAAGGACGAGCGGGGGCGCAAGCTCGCCCGGGTGGAACGGTCGGCGCACAGCGTGACGGTCGCCTTCGACGAGCGGGTCGAGCCGGGGCTCGCGGACTACATCCTCGAAAGGCTTCCGGAGATGCTGGCGGCCTACCGGGCAGGCAAGCCAGACGGCGCGTAACACCGGTTCGCGCCCCCAAAGTCATGGTTTCAAAAGGACAAGTCCTTTTGCGGGTGCAGGGCAGAGCCCTGCCAGGTGTCAGGGCCTTGCCCTGACGACCCACCGAAGGGCGCGGCCCTTTGGAAACCCCAGCCTTGTCGCGGATCCCCCCTCCCCTGCGACATCGATGGGGTACCCTGGAGCTTATCCAGGGTAGCGGGGTTCACCGTTCACGCCCCCGCGATGGACGGAGACCGCCATGGGACGACCTGGAGACCTCGATATGAGCCGACGCGAGTTGGTCGCTGGTGCGACCGCCGCCGTGGCCCTCACCACCCTCCCCGGCCAAGCCCAGGCCGAGAACGCCGGCACCGACCGGCCGGTGACGGCGAAGGTAAACCTCACCATCAACGGCGAACGCCGGGAACTCGACCTCGATACCCGCACCAGCCTCCTCGACGCCGCCCGGGAGCACCTTCACCTCACCGGCTCGAAGAAGGGCTGCGACCACGGCCAATGCGGCGCCTGCACGATGATCGTGGACGGACGGCGCATCAATTCGTGCCTGACGCTGGCGGTGATGCACCAGGGCAGCGAGATCACCACCATCGAGGGCCTGGGCCAGCCGGACGCCCTGCATCCGATGCAGGCCGCCTTCATCAAGCACGATGGCTACCAGTGCGGCTACTGCACCCCGGGGCAGATCTGCTCCGGCGTCGCCGTGCTCGCGGAGATCAAGGCCGGCATCCCGAGCCATGTCACCGCCGACCTCAACGCCCCCCTGGAGGTCACCCCGGCGGAGATCCGCGAACGCATGAGCGGCAACATCTGCCGCTGCGGCGCCTATTCCAACATCGTCGAGGCGATGACCGAGGTCGCCGGGAGGCCCGCATGAAATCCTTCACCTACGAGCGCCCGACCACCCCGGCGGAGGCGGCCGCCGCCGTCGCCCGGAACCCGCAGGCGAAGTTCATCGCCGGCGGCACCAACCTCCTCGACCTGATGAAGCTGCAGATCGAGACGCCGGCCCACCTCGTGGACGTGAACGGCCTCGGCCTCGACACCGTGGAGCCGACCCCGGAGGGCGGCCTGCGCGTCGGGGCGCTGGTCCGCAACACCGACCTCGCCGCCGAGCCCCGGATCCGCAAGGATTACGGCGTCCTCAGCCGGGCGCTGCTCGCCGGCGCCTCGGGCCAGTTGCGCAACAAGGCGACCACCGCCGGCAACCTGCTCCAGCGGACCCGCTGCCCGTACTTCTACGACACCGCCCAGGCCTGCAACAAACGCCGGCCCGGTTCGGGCTGCTCCGCCCTCGACGGGGTGAGCCGGTCGCTGGCGGTGATCGGGGCCAGCGAGGCCTGCATCGCCACTTATCCGGGGGATATGGCGGTGGCCATGCGCGTCCTCGACGCCACCGTGGAGACCGTCGATGCCGCCGGCGGGACGCGCCGCATCCCCATGGCCGACTTCCACCGCCTCCCCGGCGACCGGCCGGAGGTGGACACCACCCTCAAGCAAGGCGAACTCATCACGGCGGTGACGCTGCCCAAACCGGTGGCCGGCACGCACATCTACCGCAAGGTGCGGGACCGGGCCTCCTACGCCTACGCCCTCGTCTCGGTGGCGGCGATCCTCGGCAAGGACGGGAGCGGACACGTGGCCTTCGGCGGGGTAGCCCCCAAGCCCTGGCGGATCGAAGCCGCCGAGGCCGACCTGCCCAAGGGCGCCAAGGCCGTGACGGCCGCCGTCTTCGCCGGCGCCAAGCCGACGGAGGACAACGCCTTCAAGTTGAAGCTCGCCGAGCGGACCCTCGCCGCGGCGCTCACCCAAGCGAGGGCTTAAGCCATGAAGTTCGATACCCCTGCGGGCCAGAACCCCATCGACCAGCTCAAGGTCGTCGGCAAGCCGACCGACCGGATCGACGGCAAGTACAAGACCACCGGCACGGCGCCCTACGCCTACGAGCGCCATGACGTGGTGGCGAACCAGGCCTACGGCTACGTCCTCGGCGCCGGCATCGCCAAGGGCCGGGTCCGCCGGATCGACACGGCGGAGGCCAAGCGGGCGCCCGGCGTGGTGGCGATCGTCACCACCCTCGATACCCCTAAGCTCGGCCTCGGCAAGATGAACGCCGCGAACCTGTTCGGCGGCGACCAGATCCAGCATTACCATCAGGCCATCGCCGTCGTGGTGGCCGAGACCTTCGAGCAGGCCCGCGCCGCCGCCTACCTCGTGGCCGTCGAGTACGCCCCGGAGGCGGGGCAGTTCGATCTGGCGGCGCAGGCCGGGTCCGCCAAGCCGGTCGGCGGCGGGAGCGGGGAGGGCAGCGGCAGCGGCCCGGAGGACCGACACGGCGATTTCGAGGGGGCCTTCGCACAGGCGCCGGTGAAGCTCGACGAGACCTACACCACCCCGGACGAAAGCCATGCGATGATGGAGCCGCACGCGACCATCGCCGCCTGGGAGGGGGACAAGCTCACCCTCTGGACGTCGAACCAGATGATCGCCTGGGGCAAGGGCAGCGTCGCCAAGATCCTCAGCCTGAAGCCGGAGAACGTGCGGCTCGATTCGCCCTACGTGGGCGGCGGCTTCGGCGGCAAGCTGTTCGTGCGGGCCGACGCGGTGCTGGCGGCCCTGGGCGCGAAGGCGGCGGGGCGCCCGGTGAAGGTCGCCCTCACCCGGCCGCTCATCGCCAACAACACCACCCACCGGCCCGCCACCATCCAGCGGGTACGCATCGGCGCGACCCCCGACGGACGGATCACCGCCATCGCCCACGAGAGCCTTTCGGGCAACGTCCCCGAGGGCCGTCCCGAGACGGCGGTCGATCAGACCAAGCTCCTCTATGCCGGGGCCAACCGTCTGACGGGGATGAAGCTCGCCCGTCTCGACCTGCCCGAGGGCAACGCCATGCGCGCGCCCGGCGAGGCCCCGGGGCTGATGGCCCTGGAGATCGCCATGGACGAGATGGCCGAGCGCCTGAACCTCGACCCCGTCGAGTTCCGGGTCCGTAACGACACCCAGGTCGATCCCGGCAAGCCCGAACGGCCGTTCTCGCACCGCAACCTGATCGGCTGCATGAAGCTCGGGGCCGAGCGGTTCGGCTGGGCCAAGCGTAACCCCAAGCCGGGCCAGGTGCGCGACGGGCAGTGGCTCGTGGGCCTCGGCATGGCGGCCGGATTCCGCAACAACATGCTCACCAAGTCGGGCGCCCGCGTCCGCCTCGGCCGGGACGGGCTCGTGACGGTGGAGACCGACATGACCGACATCGGCACCGGCAGCTACACGATCATCGCGCAGACCGCCGCCGAGATGATGGGCGTGCCCCTCGACCGGGTGGTGGTACGGCTCGGCGATTCCGACTTCCCCGCCTCGGCCGGGTCCGGCGGCCAGTGGGGCGCCAACAACTCCACGGCCGGCGTCTACGCGGCCTGCGTGAAGCTGCGGGAGGACATCGCCCAGCGCCTCGGCATCAACTCCGCCGACGCGGTGTTCGCGGACGGGCAGGTGAGGGCGGGCAACCGGGCGGTGCCGCTCGCCGAGGCGGCCGCCTCGGGCGACCTGACGGGGGAGGACTTCATCGAGTACGGCGACCTCTCGAAGAAGCAGCAGCAATCGACCTTTGCCGGGCATTTCGTGGAGGTCGGCGTCGATGCCGACACCGCCGAGATCCGGGTGCGGCGGATGCTGGCGGTCTGCGCGTCCGGGCGCATCCTCAACCCGAAGTCGGCCCGCAGTCAGGTCATCGGTGGGATGACCATGGGCGTGGGCGGGGCGCTGATGGAGGAACTCGCCGTCGACACCAAGCGCGGCTTCTTCGTCAACCACGACCTCGCGGGCTACGAGGTGCCGGTCCACGCCGACATCCCGCACCAGGAGGTGGTGTTCCTCGACGAGGTCGACCCGACCACCTCGCCGATGAAGGCGAAGGGCGTCGGCGAGCTCGGCATCTGCGGCGTCGGCGCGGCGATCGCCAACGCGGTCTACAACGCCACCGGCGTGCGCGTCCGCGACTATCCGATCACGCTGGAGAAGCATTTCGAGAAGCTGCCCAGGGTGGCGTGAGGCG
>JAKONI010000109.1 GCA_022702015.1 Beijerinckiaceae bacterium
GACGACGAGGCCGCCGAGGAAGGGACGCAGGATACGCACGCCGCAGGACTCGGGAACACGGGATCGGGACGGCAACAGAATAGGCCCGTGGCCGTTAACGAAGCCCCACCCCCGACGCCCGCGAGACCCCATGTCGAACGTGCAGGCCACCGCCAGCGACAGCCCCTTCATCCAGGGCCGCAACGCCCGACTCTACGGCAAGCCGAAGAGCGAGTGCCCCTATGCCGAGGGCACCGAGGACTACAAGGCCTGGATGCAGGCCTACGATGAAGCGCAGCAATCCGACCCGCCGCAAACACTCCGCTAAGGCAAAGTCGTCGGACATCCCGCTTTTCGGCCGATACCAAGAAAATCCGAAGATCGACCGGACGGCCCATTAAGGATCGGCTCCCCCATTATTCGCCCATGAGTTGCGGTGGAGCGAGCCCGATGAGCGCGAGGCAGGGAAAGCGGGTACCCCTCGACCGCCCCGGACGGGTGGTGGCGGGCGAGGGCGCGCAGCATGCCTGCATCGTGCGGGACATCTCGGCGGCGGGCGCCCGCCTGCTCCTGCCCGAGGCGGGGCATGTGCCGGAGACCTTCACGCTGTCCCTCGATCCCGGCGGTGATCCCTGGACCTGCAAGGTGGTGTGGCGCAGCCTCGGCGAGATCGGCGTGCGGTTCAACTGACCGTATGGCTTGACGGGGGAGGGCGGCCTCGGCTTCGTGCCGGGAACCCTTCACCCTCACCCATGGTCCCGATGTCCCTGACGCCGAAGCCCGATTCGAAGAAGCGGTTTGGCCCCGCCACGCGCCTCGTCCATGCGGGCCGCGATCCGTCCGAGCAGCACGGCTTCGTCAACACGCCGATCTATCGCGGCTCCACGGTCCTGTTCCCGACCTACGACGACCTCCAGCATCGGCGCGGGCGCTACACCTACGGCACCCACGGCACCCCGACCTCGGACGCGCTCTGCGACGCCTGGAGCGAGATCGCCGGGGCCGCCGGCACGGTCGCGACGCCCTCGGGCCTCGCCGCCCTCTCCATGGGCCTGATGGCCGCCGTCTCGGCGGGGGACCATCTCCTCGTGACCGACTCGGCCTACCGCCCGACCCGCATCTTCTGCGACGAGGTGCTGGCCCGGTTCGGCGTCGAGACCACCTATTACGACCCGCTCGTCGGCGCCGGCATCGCCGACCTGATGCGCGAAAACACGAAGGCCGTGCTGGTCGAGGCGCCGGGCTCGCTCACCTTCGAGATGCAGGACATCCCCGCCATCGCCGAGGCGGTGCATGCGCGGGGCGCCTGCGTGATCATGGACAACACCTGGGCGACGCCCCTCCTGTTCCCGCCGCACGAGCGCGGCGTCGACATCGCGGTGGAGGCGGGCACCAAGTATCTCAGCGGCGGCTCGGACCTGCTCCTCGGCCTCACCTCGGCCAACGCCCAGTACTGGCCGGCGCTGAACCGCACCTACCACCAGTTCTCGGTCTGCGCCGGGCCGGAGGACATGTTCCTCGCCCTGCGCGGGATGCGCACGATGGGCCTGCGCCTGCGCGAGCACGAGCGCCAAGCCCTCGACATCGCCCGCTGGCTCCAGGCCCGGCCGGAGGTGCTGCGCGTGCTCCATCCGGCCCTGCCGGAGGATCCCGGCCACGCCCTGTGGAAGCGGGACTTCTCCGGCGCGTCGGGCCTGTTCGGCGTGGTGCTGAAGCCCGTGCCGGAGGCGGCCGTGGCCGCCATGCTCGACGGGCTCGAACTCTTCGGGATGGGCTTCTCCTGGGGCGGCTTCGAGAGCCTGTGCATCCCCTTCGACTGCACGAGCTTCCGCACCGCCACCCGCTGGGAGCCGGGCGGGCCGACGCTGCGCTTCCATATCGGCCTGGAAGACCTCGCCGACCTGAAATCGGACCTCGATGCCGGCTTCGCGCGGCTGCGGGCGACGGCCGGCGGGATTTGACTTTCCCCGCCCGATCCCGATTGAGAAACCGGGACCGGAGAGCCGCGACCCGGAGCTTATGACCACACGCCTCTCAGCCGGCGCGCTCCCGCGCGACGGCGACGCCCCGCCCGGTACTCTGCGCGAAGGCCGCTTCGTCCTGCTCGACCGGCTGTCCGCCAGCCATGCCCGCGCCTGCGCTGGCCTCGCCCTGCTGTGCCTGCTCCTGTTCCTGCCGGGGCAGATCTCCCTGCAGCCGATGGACCGCGACGAGCCGCGCTTCGCCCAGGCCTCCAAGCAGATGCTGGAGACCGGCGACTTCGTGGCGATCCGCTTCCAGGACGAGGCCCGCAACAAGAAGCCGGTGGGCATCTACTGGGCGCAGGCCGCCGCCGTCGCGGCCGGGGAGGCGCTCGGCGTCCCCCATGCCCGCACGCAGATCGCCCTCTACCGGATTCCCTCCCTCCTCGGGGCGCTCGGCGCGGTGCTCCTCGCCTATTGGGCGGCCCTGGCGTTCCTCGGCCGCCGGGACGCGCTGCTGGCGGCCGCCCTGTTCGGCGCCTGCCTGATGCTCAACGCCGAGGCGCATCTGGCCAAGACCGACGCGCTGCTCACCGCCTGCGCCACGGCGGGTCTGGGAGCCCTGGCACGGGTGTGGCTCGGGCGTCTCCCGCCCTCCTCCGCAGCGGAGGGTCACTCCCGAAGCGGCGAGGGAGGCCACGTTGCCTTCCTCGCCTTCTGGCTGGGGCTGGCCGTCGGCATCCTCGTGAAGGGGCCGATGGTCCCGCTGTTCGTGGCGCTGCCCGCCCTGTTCCTGTCCTGGAAGGCCCGCTCCGCCCGCTGGCTTCTGCCGCTCCGCCCCTGGTCCGGGCTCGCCCTAACCCTGGTCCTCGTCGCCCCGTGGTTCGTGGCGATCACCCTCAAGAGCGGCGGCGCCTTCTACGCCGAGGCGGTGGGCAAGGACATGCTGGGTAAGGTCGGCGGCGCGGCCGAGCGCCATTGGGGGCCGCCCGGGGCCTACACCATCGCCTTCTTCGCCACCTTCTGGCCGGGGGCCGCCTTCGCCGCGATGGGCCTGCCCCTGGCGTGGCGGGAGCGGCGCACCGAGGCGACCGCCTTCCTGATCGCCGCTGTGCTGCCGGCTTGGCTGATCTTCGAGGCGGTGCCGACGAAGCTTCCGCACTACGTCCTGCCGCTGATGCCCTGGCTCGCGATCCTGACGATCCTCGCCCTACGCCGGGGGGAACTCGATCCCGGCCGCCGGGGGGCGCGGGCGGTGGCGCTGCTGGTGCCGGCGATTCCCCTAGCCCTCACCCTGGGCCTGTGCGTCGCGGGCTGGCGGCTCGACGATCATACGATTCCCTGGATCGCCCTGCCCGTGCTGGCCGCCGCCTGCCTCGCCGCCGGGGCGAGCTGGCTCGCCTTCGCGCGGGGCCTGCCTGAGCGGGCACTGGGCCTCGCGGTGCTGGCCTCCTGCCTCCTCGGGCCGGGGGTGCTCGGGCTGGCGCAACGGCAATTGCCGGCCCTCAAGGTCTCCCCCCGGCTGGCGGCCTTCCGTGACCGGCTACCCTGCGCCGATCCCGTGGTGGCGAGCCTCGGCTACCGTGAGCCGAGCCTCGTCTTCCTCACCGGCACGGGGCTCGACCTCCTGCCCGACGCCGCCGCCGCCAAGTCCTTCCTGGAGGGCGGCGGCTGTCGGCTCCTCTACGTCGAGGGCCGGGAACGCGAGGCGTTCAACACCGCCTGGCCCGTCAGCCGCCCCGCCCCGACCCCGCTCGGCGAGGTGGAGGGCTTCAACCTCAACACCGGACGGCGCGTCTTCGTGACCGCCTACGCGGCAGCGCCATGATATCCCCGGCCATGACCCCTTCCGACGCCCCCCGCCTCAGCATCGTCGTCCCCGTGAAGAACGAGGCCGGCAACATCGCGCCCCTCGTGGCGGAGATCGAGCGCGCCTGCGCCGGCCTGCCCTTCGAGTTGCTCTACGTCGATGACGGCTCCACCGACGCCACCCCCGCCGCCCTGGAGGCGGCCCGGTCCGGCCGACCCTGGCTGCGGGTGCTCCGGCACGGGGCGAGCGCCGGGCAGTCCGCGGCGGTGAGGAGCGGGGTGCACGCGGCCCGGGGCGCCCTCGTCGCCACCCTCGACGGCGACGGGCAGAACGATCCCGCCTTCATTCCGGCCCTGGTGGCGGCGCTGGAGGAGGCGGGGGAGGGCGCGGGCCTCGCGCAGGGCCAGCGGCGCGGGCGCAAGGACGGGTCCTTCAAGATGCTCCAGTCCCGTATCGCCAACGGGGTGCGCGGGCGGATCCTGAACGATTCCACCCGCGACACCGGCTGCGGCCTCAAGGTCTTCCGCCGGAGCGTGTACCTGCGACTGCCCTACTTCGATGCCCTGCACCGCTTCATGCCGGCCCTCGTCGCCCGCGAGGGCTTCGCGGTGGTCCACCGGGACGTGATCGACCGGCCCCGGATGACCGGCACCTCGAATTATGGCTTGTTCGACCGCCTCTGGGTCGGGCTCCTCGACCTCGCCGGGGTCTGGTGGCTGATCCGGCGCAAGCGCGCCACGCCCCGCGTCGCCGAGATCGGGGAGGGCGGCCGGGACGGGCTTCCCCCCGTGCCGCTCACGGCCAAGGACCAGGATGTCGGATGCTGATCCAGCTCGCCCATGACCTGCCGGACTACTTCTACGACGTGTTCGTCACGCGGTTCGATTTCTGGCTGGTGTTCGGCATCCTGGCGCAACTGATCTTCGGCTCGCGCTTCATCATCCAGTGGATCGCCAGCGAACGCGCCGGGAAGAGCGTGATGCCCCTGTCGTTCTGGTTCCTCTCCATCGCCGGGGGGCTGATGACGCTGGTGTACGGCTTCGTGCGCCGGGAGCCGGTGATCATCATCGGCCAGGGGCTCTCCACCGGCATCTACGTGCGCAACCTCGCCCTGATCGCCCGGGAGCGGGCCCGGCGGGGCGCCGCGTGAGCCCGCTCCCGGACTTCTACGACGACCTCGATGCGAGCTTCCGGGAGGCGTGGCGGCTCCTGGCGGACGGCGTGGAGCACGGGCGCAGCGGCTTCCACCTCGTGACCCTGGCGTCCGTGGCCCAGGGGGCGCCCCGCCTGCGCACCGTGGTGCTGCGGGCCGCCGAGGGTGGGCCGGGGATCCTGCGTTTCCACTGCGACCGCCGATCCGACAAGGCGCGGGAGCTCGCCGCGCACCCGGCCTGCGCGCTGGCCGCCTATGACGGGCCGACGAAGATCCAGATCCGCATCGAGGGTCGGGCGAGCCTGCACACCGACGACGCCGTGGCGGATGCGGCCTGGGCGGCCTCCCGCCCGATGAGCCGGGTCTGCTACGCCGCCGAGCCGGCCCCCGGGACGGTGCTTCCGGCCGGCGACGCCTACACCCTGCCGGACGAGGAGACCGCCGCCCTCGGCGGACGCCCGTCCTTCTGCGTGGTGCGGGTGGAGGCGCGGCGGCTGGACTTCCTCTACCTCGACCGGCGCGGACACCGACGGGCCGCCTGGGAGCGGGACGGGTCCGGCTGGACCGGGGCGTGGCTCGCCCCTTGATCCACGGCCGCCGGTCCCCCGACTGACCGGCGTTACCCCGCCCCGGCTGGGGCGGGGCGAAGGGTTCAGGCGGCGACCTGATCGAGGAACCGGCCGATCTCGCTTTCGAGATCGGAGGCGACGGCATCCACCGTGCCGGCCGCGCCGGTGACGGTCTCCGCGAGCCGGGCGGAGCGCTGGGCCGCGCCGGAGACCACCCCCATGCCCCTGGCGATCGCCTCGCTCGCCCCCGCCGTCTCCGCGACGTTGCGGGAAATCTCGGCGGTGGCGTCGCCCTGGGCCATCACGGCGCTGGCGATGCCGGCGGTGGTCTGCTGGACCGCGCGCATCTGGCCACCCATCCGGCCGATCGCCGCGACGGTGGTGCCGGTGGCGGCCTGCACCGCGCCGATCTGGTCGGCGATCTCCTCGGTGGCGCGGGCGGTCTGGGCGGCGAGTTGCTTCACCTCCGCCGCCACCACCGAGAAGCCCCGTCCCGACTCGCCCGCCCGGGCTGCCTCGATGGTGGCGTTCAGGGCGAGCAGGTTCGTCTGTTCCGCGATGGTGCGGATGAGGCCGACCACGTCGCCGATCCGTGCCGCCGCCTCCGCAAGACCGCCGATCTGCGTCTCCATCGCCACCGATTCCCCGGCGGCGGCGGCTACCAGATCCTCGGCCTGCCCGAGCTGGCCGCCGATCTCGGCGATGGAGGCGGTGAGCTCCTCCGCCGCGCTCGCCACCGTCTGCACGCTCGTGGAGGTCTCGTGGGTGGCCCGCGCCGTCTCACCGACGGCGGCCTCGGCCTCGCCGGCCCGGACGCGCATCTCCTCGGCGCGCTCGCGCATTTCGCCGGTGCTGGCGGTCAACTCGCCCTTCAGGGCATCGACCCGGCCCCGGAACGCGGCGATCGCCCGATCCAGGGCCGCCCGGCGCCGGGCGGCCTCGGCGGCGTCGGTGCTTTGGAGACCCTCGAGCTCCCGCGCCCGGCGCACCGCCTCGCGCAGGGTGTCGAGGGAGCGGGCCACGGCGCCGATCTCGTCGCCCCGGCGGGTGTCGCCCACCGGGCTGTCGAGGTCGCCGGCGGCCAGCGCCTCGATCCGGCTCGACATCGCCGCGAAGGGGCGGAACAGCCGGGCGGCGGCCAAGCCCACAAGGAGGCAGGCGATCACCGCGATGGCCAGGGCGGCGAGGCTCAACTGATTCATGATCTCCGCATGGGCATCGAAGTACATCTCGATCGGCAGGCCGGCGAAGAGCAGGCCGTTGATCTTGCCGGCGGCGTCGAAGACCGGCTGGTAGACCGTGTAGAAGCGCCGCCCGAACAGGACGGTGGAGCCTTCATAGGTCCGGCCCGCGCGGATCACGGCCTGGGCCGGGCTGTCGGCGGCGAGCGCCGTCCCCACGGCACGGCTGCCGTCCTCCTTGCGGACGGTGGTCTGGCGGCGGACGAAGCTGTCCTTGGCCGGATCGTAGGCGAAGACCGTGGCCACGCCGCCTGTATAGGCGACGGCGTCGTCCACCACCGAAGCGTCGTCGAAGCCGGCGAGATCCGGCGCGGTCACACGGGAGATGCGCGTCCCGTCGAGCTCCGCCCGGGCCCCTGGAAGGCGACTGCCGAGTACCAGCGCCAGGGTCCTGAGGTTGCGCTCGCCGTTGAGGCGCTGGCGCTCCTCCATCTGCGCCCAGGTCTGCCGCGAGGCCGTGATCCAGATCGCCCCCGTGGTCAGCGTCACGGCAACCATCGCCAGGAGGATGACTTTTACCGACAGCGACAGGGCGCGAGGTTGCAAGCGTGCGGATGACATGAGGGCGAGCTTTCGGGCCAGAAACGACCCGAAACTCGCCGATGATCGTCAACTTCTCCTTAAAGTTGCATAGCTGCGGCTCACGGGAACGTGATCCTCCCGTGGGCCGGTCCGACCGTCGCGGCTAGGTCCGGCCACGCCGCCGATCGGCGACGAGGGCCAGGGCGGCGAGGTCTTTGCCGCCGTCGCCGTGGCTGATCGCATCGATGAGGTTGTCCCGCACGACGCTGGCGAAGGGCATCGGCACCCCCGCATGCTCCGCTGCCTGGAGGGCCAGGCGGATATCCTTGGCGCCGAGCGTCAGACCGAAGCCGGGCGGTTCGTAGCGCCCCGCCGCGATGGCGCCGCCGTAGTTCTTGTAGACCGGGGCGGCGAAGATGGTGTTCGTCATCAGGTCGAGGAAGTCCGCCCCGGACACCCCGTGGGCCTCCGAGAGCGCGCTCGCCTCGCTCATCGCCTCGATCGCCGCGACGATCATGAAGTTGCCCGCGAGTTTCACGGCGTTCGCCCGCTGGGCCTCCTCGCCGAAGCGCCATGTCTTGGCGCCCATCGCCTGGAGCAGGGGGGCGGCGGCCTCGATCGCCGGGGCGGGGCCGGCGGCGACGATGTTGAGGTTGCCCGCCTCCGCCACGTCCGGCCGGCCGAAGACCGGGGCCGAGACGTAGGGCACACCGGCCCGGCCGTGGATCGCCGCGAGCCGCCCGGCCAGGGCCACGGAGATCGTGCTCATGCCGAGATGCACCTTCGGTCGTCCGGCCCCGTCGAGCAGGCCGCCTTCGACGACCACCGCCTCCAGGGCAGCGTCGTCGGCGAGCATGGTGATGGCGGCGTCCCCCGCGAAGGCCTCCGCCGCGCTCGCCACCGGCGTCACCCCCTCGATACCCCGCGACCCCTCCGGCGAGCGGTTCCAGGCCCGGACCCGGTGGCCCGCCCGCGCGAGGCTGGCGGCCATGCCCCGGCCCATCCGCCCCATTCCGATGATTCCGACATCCATCCGCGTCGATCCTTTCCCGATGACCGTCCCGTCCGGTACCATGAGGACCGGCGAGCCCCTCGGAAATGGTCCCGCCCGGGCGACGGTCCAGCGCCGTCCCCCATTCCGGCGCGGCCCGGTCCGTGGCAGGCTCGGCGCCATGAGCGACTCATGCGGGCGCGGCCTCCTCACGGACATCCCCGGCATCCGGGTCGGGCACGCCACGGACTTGGCGGTGCGCAGTGGCGTGACCGCCATCCTGTTCGACCGGCCGACAATCGCCTCCGTCGATGTGCGCGGCGGCGGGCCAGGGACGCGGGAGACCGACCTCCTCGATCCCGAGCGCACCGTCGCGGCGATCGACGCCCTCGTCCTCTCCGGGGGATCGGCCTTCGGCCTCGATGCCGCCGCCGGGGTGACGGGCTGGCTCGCGGAGCGGGGCAGGGGCTTTCCGGTGGGCGGGATGCGGGTGCCCATCGTGCCGGCGGCGATCCTGTTCGATCTGCTGAACGGCGGCGACAAGGGCTGGGGCGCCGACCCGCCCTATCGCGACCTCGGCCGCCGGGCCGCCGGGGCGGCGGGGGACACCTTCGCCCTCGGCTCCGTCGGGGCCGGGACGGGGGCGCGTACCGGCAACCTCAAGGGCGGGATCGGATCGGCCTCGGCCCTCGTCGAGGGTACGCCGTTCCGCGTGGGAGCGCTCGCGGCGGTGAACGCCTTCGGGCGGGCGGTGATCGGCGACGGCCCACATTTCTGGGCCGCCCCCTTCGAGGTGGGCGACGAGTTCGGCGGCCTGGGGCTGCCGGCCCGCGTGCCTCAGGCGGCGCACGCCTTCCCCGCTCGGACGCTCGCGGGGGGCGCGACGACGTTGGCCGTGGTGGCCACGGACGCGGCTCTCACCAAGGCACAGTGCCGCCGCCTCGCGGTGGCGGCGCAGGACGGCCTCGCCCGCGCCCTCGTCCCGGCCCACACGCCCCTCGACGGCGACCTCGTCTTCGCCGCCGCCACCGGCGCCGCGCCGCTCACCGACCCGGTGACAGATGTTGCCCGCCTCGGCCACGCGGCGGCACGGGTGCTCGCCCGGGCGATCGCGATCGGGGTCCATGCCGCCCGGAGCCTGCCGGGCGTCACGCCCGCCCCGCCGGGGGCGATGGAGGGCCTGCCGCCGGCCTGGGCGGAGGTGTTCGGGGGACGGTGAGACCCGGGCGGCGGATCAGACCCAGTTCTCGGTTCGGACACCCGGCATCCGTGCGAACTCCCGGATGTTGTTCGTGACGACGATCAGGCCCTCGCTGCGGGCATGTCCGCCGATCTGCATGTCATGGGGCCCGCACGGCGTTCCGGCCCGGGCGAGTTCGGCCCGGACCTGTCCATAGTGGGCAGCGGCCTTCTCGCCGAATGGCAGGACATCAAGACGGGCCACGAACTGTCCGATGGCGGTGAGGTTATCGGCACGGCGGGCAGATTTCTCCGCGCCGTAATGAAGTTCTCCGAGGGTAATGCTTGAAATACAGAGCTGCTCCGCGGAGAGATTGAACCTATCAAGGATTTCCAGTGGGTATGATTTCATTACATAAATGCAGATATTCGTATCAAGCATATAGGCCAGCATCAGAAGGCTTCACGCTCCTCGAACGCCGGTTCATACCGCTCAGTCATGAAGTCATCGCTGAGACGAG
Source organism: Beijerinckiaceae bacterium (assembly GCA_022702015.1). Classification (GTDB taxonomy): domain Bacteria; phylum Pseudomonadota; class Alphaproteobacteria; order Rhizobiales; family Beijerinckiaceae; genus Methylobacterium. Next base: position 9,927 of record JAKONI010000109.1, read on the forward strand.
CCCCACCGGCGAAAAGATCATCCCACCGTCGACCCTGCGGCACGATGATCCGGCTGCGACCGACCTTGAGGATATCGACCTGATGCACGTCCTCGGGAAAGGCGACCGTTTTGGGCAGGCGGACGGCCTGGCTGCGATTGCTTGTGAAGACCGTGGAACTCGCCATGACGACTCCATTTGTATATCCCAAACGGATATACAAATGGGTGCCAGCAGAAGCAAGCACCTGTCGGCCTTCGCTTTCTCGGGGCGATTCGACCCCCCGTATCGCCCATGCGGACCACTATCCCCATGAGCGGACGATCATAATCGAAACGGAGAAGCTGCGACGGCGGGCCAAACCGTCACACAGCATCCTTCGCGTCGGCCAACAAGTCCGCAAGCCCCTTGTCGATCTCGGCGGCGAGGAGCGCGCGCTCGGCCGGGGTGAGGTCACCGGCCCAGCCCTTGCCGCCGAAGCCCTCGGCGCAGCGGGCACGCTCCGAGGCGATGTAGGCTTCCGTCTCCTCGGGCCGGGTGCGCATGGCGTGGACGAGGCCGAACCACGCTGCGCGCTCCACCACCGCGAGCCGCGCCCGCAGGCGGATCGCCACCTCCTTCTCAGGATCGACCATGTCGCTCATCCGTCCTTCTCCGCCAGTTGCTCGATGAGGGTCTGGAGCCGGCCCGGCACGGCCTCGGGGACCGACCGGGCATAGACGACCCGCAGTTGCCGTCCGATCTCGGCGAGGCTCAGGGACCCCTTGGGGATCACCCGGTCCGCCGCCGCGCCGAGGCTCACCTTCTCGGCGGGGGTAATCTCCTTGGCGGTGAGGACCACCACCGGCACGTCGCCGTCCGGCCGGGCCCGCAGGGCACGCAGGAAACCGAACCCGTCCATCTCCGGCATCATCAGGTCGAGGAGGATGAGGTTCGGCCGCGCCCGGTCGTAATGCTCGAGGGCGAGGCGCCCGTTGGCGGCCTCGTCCACGCTCCAGCCCTCCCGGGAGAGGGAGCGGCGCAGGCGCTCCCTCGCATCCGGGTCGTCGTCCACCACGAGCACCCGCGCCTCGGCCGGGGCCTGGGGCCGGTAGCGTTCCATGAGTCCCTTGAGGCGGTCCCAGTCGATGGGCTTGACGAAATAGTCCGTCGCCCCGAGCGCCTGGCCGAGCCCCTGCTCGGCCACCACCGAGGTCATGATGACGGGGGTGCCGGCGAGGTCCGGGTCGCTGCGCACGGCGTGGAGCACGGCCCAGCCGTCCATCCGCGGCATCTCCACGTCCAGGAGGATCGCCCGGGGCTTGAGCGCCCGGGCGAGCGTCAGCCCCGCCCGGCCGTCGGCGGCGGTGCGGACGTGGAAGCCCTCCCGTTCGAGGAAGCGTTGCAGCAGTTCCCGGGCGGCGGGGTCGTCGTCGACGAGGAGCACCGTGTCGTGGTGCAGGATGTCGTGATGCTCCTGCGCCTCCAGGGCGGCCGCCTCGTCCGCGGCCTCTTCCTCGGGAATGAGGACCGAGGGGATCCGCATGGTGAAGGTGGCGCCCCGGCCCGCCTCGCTCGCGACGCCGATGTCGCCGCCCATGGTCCGGCAGAAGGCACGGGTGATGGCCAGCCCCAGGCCGGTCCCCCCGAATTGCCGGGTGGTGGAATCGTCGGCCTGGACGAAGCGCTCGAACAGGCGGCCGATCTGCTCCTGCGTCAGGCCGATGCCGGTGTCGGCCACCGCGAAGGAAAGCCAGTCGGCCTCGTTCTCCCGGTGCCGGCGGACGGAGAGGGTGATCGTGCCGTTCTCGGTGAACTTCGCGGCGTTGCTCACGAGGTTGAGCAGGCACTGGCGGATTTTGGTCTGATCCTGGTGCATCTGCCCCAGCTCGGGCCCGGCATCGACGACGAAACGGTTCGCCTTCTTCTCCACCAGGGAGCCGGTGGCGTCGGAGACGTCGCGCAGCAGGTCGGCGACGGCGAAGGTTTCCGCCGAGGCGGTGACGCGCCCGGCCTCGATCTTCGAGATGTCGAGGACGTCGTTGATGAGCGAGAGCAGGTGGCGGGCGGCCGCCTCGATCTTGCGCAGGTCCGGCAGCAGGGCCGCCTGGCCGATATCCTCGAGCTCCTCGCCGAGCATCTCCGAATAGCCGATCACCGCCGAGAGCGGCGTGCGCAACTCGTGGCTCATGTTGGCGATGAACTGGCTCTTGGCCAGGTTCGCCGCCTCGGCGGCCTGCCGCGCCCGCTCGGCCTCGGCCTCGGCCTCCCGCCGGGCGGTGATGTCCACATGGGTGCCGACCCATTCCCGCAGGGACCCGTCCGAGGCGAAGACCGGCACGCCCCGCGCCTCCATGTCCCGCCACGCGCCGTCGTGCCGGCGCAGGCGGTGCGTCGCCTCGTAGGGCACGCGCTCCTCCACGGAGCGGGCCCAGGCCTCGGCGATCTCCCCCCGGTCGTCGGGGTGGACCGCCTCGATCCAGCCCCAGCCCTGGTAGGATTCCTCGGTCTGGCCGGTATAGGCGCCCCAGCGGGGCTGGGGGGGCAGCAATTCCCCCTCCGCGTTGGTGTTCCAGATCACCGCCGCCGAGGCATCGACCAGCGCCCGGAAACGCTCCTCGGAATGCCGCAGCCGCTCCTCGGTGCCCCGGCGGCGGGTGATGTCGGTGTTGGTGCCGTACCATCGCAGGATCGTCCCGTCCGGCGCCCGATGGGGCATGGCCTGCGACAGGAACCAGCGGTACTCGCCGTCGGCGCCGAGCAGGGGGAACGTGTCCTCCCACGACACCCCCGCCTCGACGGCGAGGCGGTAGCGGACCTCCACGGCGTCGATGTGGTCCGGGTGGTGGATCTTCCGCCAGCCCCAGCCCTGCATCTCCTCCAGGGTCGTCCCGGTGAAATCGTACCAGCGGGCGTTGTACCAGATGATGTGGCCGTCGGCCCGGGCGATCCAGGCAAGTTGCGGCAGCGCATCCGCAAGGTTGCGAAAATCGTCGTCGGTGACGGCGTCGCCGCCAACAGGTTCGGTCATCGGCTCCGTCGCGTCTCGAGACCGCCGGAAGGTAGGGCGCCCGGCGAGAAAGTATATCGTCCGGTCAAGCTTCCACGGTCTTCGTGGGCCCATCCCGCCGGCCGCGCAGGGTGTCGGCGGTGTATAGGGCGAGCCCGAGCCAGATCAGGGCGAACATCACCGCCCGGTGCGGCTCGATCCGTTCGCCGTAGGCCAGGATGCTGAGGAGCAGAAGGCAGGTCGGCGCCACGTATTGCAGGAGGCCGAGGGTCGTCAGACGCAGGCGCATCGCCGCGGCGGCGAACCAGATCAGGGGCAGGGCGGTGGTCACGCCGGTGAGCATGAGGAGGCCGAGGTCCCCCCGCGCGGCGGGCAGGAACGGCTCGGGGGCGACGACGAGCCACGCCACGGCCAGCGGCAGCAGGACCAGCGTCTCCGCCAGGAAGCCGATCAGGGCGTCCACCGCGACGAGCTTGCGGATCAGGCTGTACAGCGCGAAGGACACGGCCAGGGCCAGGGAGGTGAGGGGCAGGTCGCCGGCCCAGCCCACCGCCACCGCGACCCCCATGGCCGCGATGCCGATGGCGATCGCCTGGACCGGGCGCAGGCGCTCGCCGAGCACGAGGCGCCCGAGGCCGACATTCACCAGGGGGTTGATGTAGTAGCCCAGGCTGGCATCGAGCAGATGCCCCCCGTCGATCGCCCTCAGGTACAGCAGCCAGTTGAGGCCGATAAGCAGGGCCGAGGCCACGAGCAGCCCGTGCCGCCGGGTGAGGGGCATGGGCAGGCGCAGGCGGTGACGCCAAGCGAGGGCGAGGCCCCCCGCGAAAAGGGTCGACCAGACGATGCGCTCGGCCAGGATGTGCGAGGGGCTGAACCCGCCGAGCAGGCGGAAGTGGATCGGGACCAGCAGGCCCCAGCTCAAATAGGCGGCGAGCGCGTAGACGAGGCCCACGGCAATGTCCTCTCGTCGGCGCGACGCGGCGCACCGTGATGGGCCTTCTAGCGGAGGCATGCCCCCCTCGGCAGGGCAAGCGACGCGGGCCCGGCCATGCGTCCGTCAGGTGCGAAATGTTCCCCCGGCCGCCGAGGCGGGCGGCATTAGGTCGGGGGTTTGGCCGGGCCGATGTCCGCCGGTCCGGGATCCCCGTCACCGGACAAGGCCCACAGTCGCTCCTCCCGCAGAATCCATTCGCGGAAGCGGCGGATCCCGGGGGCGGCCCCGTCTCGGCCGCGCCAGCACAGGAAGTGCAACTCGCGGCGGATCCCGGCGTAGCGCGCGCCGCCGAGGCGAACGAGGTTCCCCGCCGCCACCTCGCCCCGGGCGAAGCGGAGGCTTTCCAGGGCGACGCCGAGGCCCTGCACCGCCGCCGAGATGACCAGCGCCCCCCGGTCGAACGCCGGGCCGCCCCGCGCCCGTGGAGCGGGAAGACCGTTATGGGCGAACCAATCGGCCCAGCGCACGGGGCTGAACGAGGATTCGAGCCACGTCAGCCGGCCGATGGCCTCGGGGGTCAGCACCGGGTTGTCCCGCGCCAGATCGGGCCGGCACAGGGCGGCGATCTCCTCCGGCCCGAGGGCCTCCACTTCCAGGCCCGACCCCGTGGGCGGTCGCCCGTAGGCGATGAGCACGTCGATTCCGGGGTGGCGGGCGAGGTCGAGGGGCTCCGCCCCCGAGGACAGGCGGATCGCCATCCCCGGATTGGCCTCGACGAAGCCCGGCAGGCGCGGCCCGAGCCACGTGGCCGCGAAGCTCGGGGTGCAGTGGACGGAGAGCGAGGCCGCCTCCTCCGGCATCAGCTCGGCGCAGGCGGCCTCGATCCCGTCGAAGGCCCGGGAGAGGCCGCCTAGCAGGCGCTCCCCGTCAGTGGTGAGCTTGGCCTGCCGGTTCTCCCGGCGGAACAGGGCCCGGCCGAGGTGACGCTCCAGGGCGCGGATCTGGTGGCTCACCGCCGAGGGGGTGAGGCACAGCTCCTCGCTCGCCCGGGCGAAGCTGCCGAGGCGCGCGGCCGCCTCGAAGGCGCGCAGGGCCGGGAAACTCGGGATCCGCCGCATGACCCGATCCGTGAATGAGATTCACGGTTTTGGTGAAAAATCGTCGTTTGTCAAAACGGGCCGGCGGACGGACATTGGCGTCACAGGCCGCGCAGACGGCCCCTCATGGAGGAAACCGCCATGCTCGACGACGAACACGTCCGTCACGACGAGATTGCCATCGACCTGCCGCCCGACGACGCGGGCCGCAAGCGCACCTCGATCTACCAGCCCGAGCAGACCGGGCTGATCTTCCCGGAGATGCCGCAGTTCAACGACCACGCGGAGGAGCGCGAATACCGCAAGCGCCACCTCGTGGCCGCCTGCCGCTCCTTCGCGATGCACGGCTTCGACTATGGCTTCGCCGGCCACCTCACCGTGCGCGACCCCGAGCGGCCGGAATTGTACTGGACCAACCCGATGTGCGTTCACTTCTCACAGGTGAACCTGTCGAACCTCATCCTGGCCGACCATAAGGGCCGGGTGGTGGAGGGCCGCTACGCCATCAACCGGGCGGGCTTCGTGCTGCACGGGGCCGTCCACGAGGAGTACCCCGAGGTCATGGCGATGTGCCACGCGCACACCACCTACGGCACGGCGTGGTGCGCCACGGGCCGCCCCCTCGACATGATCAGCCAGGACGCGGCGGCCTTCTACAACAGCCACGCGGTGATCGGCGCCTCGGCCGGCGCGGTGGCGGTGGAGGCCGAGAGCGGCCTCTCGGTCGCCCAGCAGATCGGCCTGAACCGGGGCGTCCTGCACCAGAACCACGGCCTGCTGACCTGCTCGCGCCACAGCATCGACGACGCGGCCTTCTGGTTCATTGCCTTGGAGCGGGCCTGCAAGCAGCAACTCATGGTCGAGGCCACCGGCATCAAGCCGCAGACCCTCTCCGAGAAGACCGCCCGCTACAGCCGCGAGCATGTCGGCAGCGACTATATCGGCTGGCTGCACTTCCAGACGGTGTACGATCACATCGCGGCGACCCAGCCCGACATGTTCAGCTGATCGGGGGCGGCCCGGGGAAACCCGGGCCGTTTCCTTGGGCCCCCGGCCCGCTGCGAGCGATCGGGTTCACGGACGAGGGAACGCCTCAGAGACCGTACCGGGCGAAGGCGGCGCGCTCCTCCAGGGCGGCGAGCGTCTCGCCGGGGAGCGCGGCCACGGCCTCGCCGATCCTGCCGGGGGTATTCCGGCGGAGCAGCCGGGAGAGGAAGCCGCCCTTGGCGCCCGCGATGGGCACGAGGTCGACCTTCTCACCGTAGCGGGCCCGCAGGGTGGTGCGCAGGTCGCCGATGGCGTCCACGAGACCGAGGGGCAGGGCCTGCCGCCCGGTCCAGACCGCGCCGGTGAACAGGCTCTCCCCCGCCGGCAGGTTGGGGCGGCGGGACGAGACCAACTCCGTGAACACCCCCTGCACGTCGGCCTGGATCCGCTTGAGACGCTCGATATCCGCCGGGTCCTCCGGGCGGAACGGATCGAGCATCCCCTTGGCCTCGCCGATCGTGTGTACCCGGCGCTCGACGCCGAGCTTCTCCAAAAGCCCCGGGAAGCCGAACCCCGCCGAAACCACCCCGATCGATCCGACGATCGAGGTCGGGTCGGCGATGATCTCGTCGGCGCCGCAGGCGATCATGTAGCCGCCGGAGGCCGCCACGTCCTCGACGAAGGCCAGGACCGGGAGGTTCTTCTCCTGCGCCAGGGCGCGGATCCGGCGGAAGATGAGGTGGGATTGCGCCGGCGCCCCGCCGGGCGAGTTGATCACCAGGGCCACGGCCTTGGCCCCTGGCAGGGAGAAGGCCCGCTCCAGGCTGCCCGCCACCGCCTCGATCGACAGGCCCTGCCGGAACGGCGACGCCGCCCCGATCGTCCCCGACAGGCGCACCACCGCCACCCGCGGGCGCCGCTTGCGGAAACGGCCCGGCAGGAGGGCACGCAGACGATCGGACAACGCTGGCATGGGACCCGACGAAACTCGACTGTACGGGACGCAGATGGGATTTCAGTCCGCCGCTGCAAGGGCGGGACGGGGGGCGACGGCGCCGCACTTCACGGTCGGTGAACCGTCTGCGCAATCGGCCACACACCCTCGGTCAGAAATATCGAACCGTTTCGCGACCTGTGCCGTTCCTCGCCCACGGGTCTGCACGGAGCGGACCCGCCTCGTCAAAGGGAGGACGACGACACAATGCGCTCCATCACCCTGCCGCGCTGGCCGATCCTGATCCTGCTGGCCGCCTTCTTCTTCGGCCCGACCGCCGCCCCCGTCAGCGCCGCGCCGCTGCCGGTGCCGATGGCCGCCGCCGAGACCGCGCCGGCCGCCGCCGTCGAGACCGTGCAGTATTACGGCTACCGCCGTCACTACGGCTATCGGCCCTACGGCTTCCGCCGCCATTACGGCTACCGCCGCCACTTCGGCTACCGTCCCTACGGCTACCGTCGCCACTTCGGCCACCGCCCCTACGGCTACCGTCGCGGCCCGGCCTTCTTTTACTAAGCGATAGGGTCGCGCCCCGGCCTCACGGGCCGGGGCGAGCCTTGCGCGCGCACACGAAAGCCCTTAACCAAACGTCTGATATCACTGCGCTTCCAAAGCGCCCCGCGTGGCCCTGGCAGGACGCTGCCGCCGGCCCGGATACAGACGGACACAGAACTTGGCCGAGACCGATCCGACGGGTGCCCCGCCGCCCGCCAGCGACATCCGCCCCGTTTCCATCACCGACGAGATGCGCCGCTCCTACCTCGATTACGCGATGAGCGTGATCGTGAGCCGCGCGCTGCCGGACGCCCGCGACGGGCTGAAGCCGGTGCATCGGCGCATCCTCTACTCGGCCTTCGAATCGGGGCACCTGCCGGAGCGCAAGTACGTCAAGTCGGCCCGCATCGTCGGCGACGTGATCGGCCTCTACCATCCCCACGGCGATCAATCGATCTACGACGCCCTGGTTCGGATGGCGCAGGACTTCTCCATGCGCCTCATGCTCATCGACGGGCAGGGGAACTTCGGTTCGGTGGACGGCGATCCGCCGGCGGCCATGCGCTACACCGAATCGCGACTCGCCAAGCCGGCCACCTATCTGCTCTCCGACATCGACAAGAACACCGTCGATTTCGGACCCAACTACGACGAGTCCCGCGAGGAGCCCACCGTCCTCCCGGCGCGGTTCCCGAACCTCCTCGCCAACGGCGCCGGCGGCATCGCGGTCGGCATGGCGACCAACATCCCGCCGCACAACCTGGGCGAGCTGATCGACGCCTGCGTCGCGCTGATCGACGATCCGGGCCTCACCATCGAGCAGCTGAACGAGATCGTCCCCGGGCCGGACTTCCCCACCGGCGGCATGATTCTCGGCCGGGCGGGCACCCGGCAGGCCTACACCACCGGCCGCGGCTCGGTGATCATGCGGGCCAAGTCCCACGTCGAGGAGTTGCGCAAGGAGCGCGAGGCGCTGATCTTCACCGAGATCCCGTATCAGGTGAACAAGGCCACGCTGGTCGAGAAGATCGCCGAGCTCGTCAAGGAGAAGCGCGTCGAGGGCATCTCGGACCTGCGCGACGAATCCGACCGCAGCGGCATGCGCATCGTGGTCGAGATCAAGCGCGACGCCATGGCCGAGGTGGTGCTCAACCAGCTCTACCGCTTCACGCCGCTGCAAAGCTCGTTCGGCTGCAACATGGTGGCGCTGAACGGCGGCCGCCCCGAGTTGATGAACCTGAAGGACCTGCTTCAGGCTTTCGTGGACTTCCGCGAGGAGGTCGTCTCCCGCAGGACCAAGTATCTCCTCGGCAAGGCCCGGGAGCGGGCGCACGTGTTGTGCGGCCTCGCCATCGCGGTCGCCAACATCGATGAGGTGATCCGCCTGATCCGTACCTCGCCGGACCCGAACTCCGCCCGCGAGGCGCTGATGGGCCGCGACTGGCCGGCCCACGACATCGCCCCGCTCATCGCCCTGGTGGACGACCCCCGCCACCGGGTCGCGGAGAACGGCACCTATCGCCTGTCCGAGACCCAGGCGCGCGCCATCCTCGACCTGCGCCTCCAGCGCCTCACCGCCCTGGGACGGGACGAGGTCGGGGACGAACTCAAGGCGCTGGCCGCCGAGATCGCCGACTACCTCGACATTCTGCGCTCGCGGGAACGCATCCAGACGATCGTCAAGAACGAACTCGTCGAAGTGCGCACGCTGTTCGCGACCCCGCGCCTCACCGAGATCGTCGACTACGACTCGAGCGTGGACGACGAGGACTTGATCCAGAAGGAGGACATGGTCGTCACCGTGTCCCACGCGGGCTACGTGAAGCGGGTGCCGCTCTCGACCTACCGGTCGCAGCGCCGGGGCGGCAAGGGCCGCTCGGGGATGGCGACCCGCGACGAGGATTTCGTCACCCGTCTGTTCGTCGCCAACACCCACACGCCGGTGCTGTTCTTCTCCAGCCAGGGCCAAGCCTACAAGGAGAAGGTATGGCGCCTGCCGATGGCCGCGCCGAACGCCAAGGGCAAGGCGCTGGTGAACATCCTGCAATTGCAGGATACCTCGGAGCGCATCACCACGATCATGCCCCTGCCGGAGGACGAGGCCTCCTGGGAGACGCTGGACGTGATGTTCGCCACGGCGAGCGGCAACGTCCGCCGCAACAAGCTGTCGGACTTCACCACGGTGAACCGCAACGGCAAGATCGCGATGAAGCTCGACGAGGGCGACCACATCGTCCACGTGGAGATCTGCCGACCGGACCAGAACGTGCTGCTCACCACGGCGCTCGGCCAGTGCATCCGCTTCCCGGTGGAGGACGTGCGGGTCTTCAAGGGCCGGGATTCCACCGGCGTGCGCGGCATCAACCTCGCGTCGGGCGACCGGGTCATCTCGATGACTATCCTCAACGCCTTCGATGCCTCGGCCGAGGAGCGGGCCGGCTACCTCAAGATGCGCCGGGCCGTGACCGGCGAGGTCGAAGAGGGCGGCGAGGAGCCGGAGGAGGGCACCGAGGCGGCGGCCATCTCCCTGGACCGCTACCACGAGATGGGGGCGGCCGAGCAATACGTGCTCACCATCTCCGAGCGCGGATTCGGCAAGCGGTCCTCGTCCTTCGAGTACCGGACCTCGGGCCGGGGCGGAAAGGGCATCACCGCGATGCGGGTCAACGCCCGCAACGGCCACCTCATAGCGTCCTTCCCGGTGGAGGCCTCGGACCAGATCATGCTGGTCACGAACGGGGGTCAGCTCATCCGCGTGCCGGTGGACGACATCCGCATCGTCGGCCGCGCCTCGCAGGGCGTGACGGTGTTCAACACCGACAAGACCGAGAAGGTCGTCTCGGTGGAGCACATCGAGGGCGAGGACGAGGGCGACATCGGCGGCGAGGCCGAGGTGGTCTAGTTCGGGAGATTCCAAAGGGCGTCACGCCCTTTGGTGGGGGTCCGGGGGCGAAGTCCCCGGATCCTCGCAGGGCTCCGCCCGTCCCCGCCAGAAGACCCGTCCTTCGGGATCCTCGAATTACCGGCCGGCGGCGGCGCGCTTGTTGGCGATCCGCGAGAACATGTTGCCGGTGTACTCGGCGGGCTTGGGCTTCTCCGGCTGGCCGACTTGAGCCTCGAACGCCTCGATCCGCTTGAGCAGGGCCGCGTCGTTGAACAGCGACGAGTTGAAGGTCTTGTGCGCCCGGTCACCCAGGGCGGCCTGGACCGCATCGAGGCGGGCGAGGAGGTCTTTGCGCGTCACGGGGTTCTCCGGGGGCTGGAGCGACGATGCCCCGCGCCGCCACTCGACGCCCCGTGGGTAAACAGGTGGTTAATGCGGGGGTGATCGGGCAAGCGACACATCAAGATCCGACAGCGGCCCGGAGTACGTCTTCGCCCCATTGGTTGAGGCTTTTACCGGACAACTCCGCGGCTCTGGCGGCCTGGGCATGAAGGTCGGGCGACACGCGCAGCATCAGCTTGCCGGAATAGGCGCGTTCCGGCTCCTTGCCGATCTTGCGGCAGGTTTCGATGTAATCATCGACCGCCTCCCGGAACGCTGCCGTGAGTTCGCCTACGCTCTCACCGTGAAACCCCACGATATCGCCGATGCCGGCGATCCGGCCGACGAAGAGCCCGTCCTTGGGATTGAATCCGACCCTAGCGTGGAAGTTCTTGTGGCTTAACGTGTTCATGGGGCGACTCCGATCCTGCTGAGAAAGTCGCGTGCGTCGCGAACTTGATACCGTTTTGCCTCCTTGGCCGGATGTGGGCGGTGAAACGACGCCACCACACCACCGCACTCGAATCTCACCCGCGAGTCAGCTCCCTCCACCACGCGGCAGCCCACCGCGACAAGCAGAGCCTCGATTGCCTGCCACTCGATCTGTGGCGACACGGGATCGGAAAAGACGGCGCGCAGCGTCCTGGCGTGACGGCTGTCCATGCCAGCAAAATGTGATGGCATGTCAGTGGCTGCAAGCATAAACTGCTTGCAGTACGGCACCGCTTACAGCCCCTTCAGGAACCCCGCCAGCCGCATCAACCCCTCGGGCCAGGGGCCGTGCCCGCTCGCGACGTTGATGTGGCCCGATTCGCCGGCATCGACCAGGAGGGATCCCCAGGCATGGGCGAAGTCGTCGGCGCGGTCGTACGCGCAATGCGGATCGGTGCGACTCGCCACCACCAGGGACGGGAAGGGCAGGGGGTCCCGGGGCACCGGGGCGAAGGTCCGAACCGTATCGGGGAGGTTCGGGGCTTCCTCCACGTCGGGGAGGGCCACGAACAGTGCGCCGCGCACCACGCCCTCGGGAAGGCGCGGCACCGCCTCGACGCAAGCCAGGACGCCGAGGCTGTGGGCGATCAGGATGACCGGGCGGGTGGCCTGAGCCACCGCCTCCGCGACGCGGCCGCACCAGGCGTCCCGGTCGGGGGCGTGCCAGTCCTCCTGGGTGACGACCCGGGCGGTGGTGAGGCGGCTCGCCCAGCGGGTCTGCCAGTGCTCCTCGCCGGAGCCCCCGAGTCCGGGCACAATCAGGATGTCGCAATCGGCGGTCTTCATCGCGCTGAGGACTACCGCCCCGGGCCGCGTCCGTCGAGGTTCCTCATGCCGCCTCGGACTCCCGCTGGGCGAGGATATGCGCGGCGATCTGCATGGAGGCGAGGTTCTTCGACTTGGCCTCGATCTCGAAATCGGTCCAGGCGAGGTGCCGGGCAACGAGGTCGTTGATGGCCGCGTTCCACATCAGGTCCGAGTGGGCGGCGAGGTCGCGCACGGAATTCCCCGCCTCGCGCAGGGCGGCGAAGTCCGGCAGCAGGCCGGGATCGCAGGCGGCGGTGGCCGTCTCCCGCGAGACGCTGATATGCGCCACCGGCCGCACACCGCGCCACGACGCGATCACCCGGGCGATCCGGGGATCGTTCGGCTCCAGGTACTCGCCGCCGCTCTGGACCCAATGGTGGTGGAGATCCAGCACCACCGGCACGAGGTCGGCGAGGCGCAGCACCTCATCGAGGCCGAACAGGTTCTCGTCGTTCTCCACGGTCACGAGGTCCCGGGCGAGGCGGCTTGCCCGGGGCAGGGTCTCACGGAAGCCCGCCACGCCGGGGTCGCCCGCGCCCACGTGGATGTTGATGTGGGCGCCGTGCGGGTGCCAGCCGTCGCCGTAGCCCATCAGGCCGAACAGCTCGGCGTGGTAATCGAGTTCGGACAGGCCGTTCTCGATCGCCGCCGGGTTGCGGCTGGCGATCAGGCAGAACGGGCCGGGATGGAAGCTCAGCCGCACCCCGAGGCTGCGCGCCAGCGCCCCCGCCTCGGCGAGGCCCTTGTCGACGGTCCTGCGCAGGGACGGCTCGTCGTAGAGGGCCTTCACGGAGAGGTGGGTGTAGCCCGGCAGCACGTTGCTCCCCATCCGCAGCAACCTCTCCAGGGGCGGCCGGGCGCCGACCCAGGCGATCTGGCGGGAGAGGATCGTGAGGTTGTGCTCCACCACCTCGGTGAGCTTGGCCCGGCGCGCCACCGGATCGAGCTTGGCGAGGTGGGCCATGGTGACGGTGGTGAGGTTCATGGCCCGGGTCGCCTCCCGCGCCGCCTTGAGCGTGGGATGGGTGCCGGGGGGCTCATCGAGGATGAAGGTGCAGCAGAATCCAAGGCGCGGAGGGGAGGTCATCGGGGGGCTGGCTTCACGTGGCATCCGGGCACAACGCGCCAGGACGCATTCGGTCACCACCCCACGCGGAACGGCGGCGCGGGGCCGACGTTTGAGCCTGGAGAGCGTGGCAATACCGCCCGCGCCTCCTCCCCGGCCCCGACCGCGATGCCTGCCCACGCCCCCCGCCCGAGCGGACCGCCCGATTCAGGCTCGACCCTCTGGATCCTGATGCTCGGCACGGCGCTGGTCGCCCTGTCTGTGGCCCCCTTCCGCCGCACGGCCTCCCCCGCGTCGCCCGGGACCGGGCCGGCGCTGCCGCCGGGCCGGCTTCGGGGCGGCAAGGACGAGGGCGGCGCCCGTTCCATCGAGGGACGCGCCGCGCTGCTCACGGCCGCGACCCAGCCCGAGCGCGGGCGCCACGCGAAGCACCCCACGGACATCCCCGCCTCCGGCTGGAAGGACATCGCCGTCCGCGTCTTCCTCGAATTCAACAAGGACCGGGTGCTGGCCGTCGCGGCGGGGGTGACCTTCTACACGCTGTTGTCCCTGTTCCCCGGCATCGCCGCCCTCGTCACCCTGTACGGCCTGTTCGCCGACGCGAGCGCCATCAACGACCACTTGGCGCAGCTTCATTCGGTGCTGCCCTCGGGGGCGGTTGAGATCGTCGGCGACCAGGTGAAACGCATCGCGGCCAAGCCGAGCGGCACCCTCGGGCTCACCTTCTTCACCAGTCTCCTGATCTCGATCTGGAGCGCCAACGCCGCCATGAAGGCGATGTTCGACGCCCTGAACGTCGTCTACGAGGAGGAGGAGAAGCGGAACTTCTTCTTCCTCAACCTCCGGTCGCTGACCTTCACGGTGGGGGCGCTGATCTTCATCATCATCGCCCTCAATGCCATCGTGGTCGTGCCGGTGGCGCTGAACTTCCTCGGCCTCGGCTCCGAGGCGTGGCTGATCGCCACCCTGCGCTGGCCGGCGCTGTTCCTCGTGATCCTCGGGGCTCTCTCGGTCCTCTACCGGTTCGGCCCGAGCCGGAACTACGCCCGTTGGCGTTGGGTGGGAGTCGGGAGTCTGGTCGCGGGTCTGCTCTGGCTCGTCGCGTCCCTGCTGTTTTCCTGGTACGTGTCGAACTTCGGGACCTACAACGAGACCTACGGCTCGCTGGGCGCCGTGATCGGCTTCATGACCTGGATCTGGATTTCCTCGACGATCGTCCTCGTCGGGGGCGAGATCAACGCCGAGATCGAGCATCAGACCGGGCACGACACGACCACCGGCCAGCCACTGCCGTTGGGCACGAGGCAAGCCCGGATGGCCGATACGGTCGGCGCGGCGGCCTGACCGGGGGCGAAGGCCTTCCTATATCAGTGCGGAAGGAGAAACCCATGTCCGATACGAGCACCGTCCCCGAGGCTGTCAGCGACAACGAGTGGCGCGCCCGCCTCACCCCCGATCAGTACCGTGTCCTACGGGAGCACGGCACCGAGCGGGCCGGCACCTCGTGCCTGCTCGCGGAGAAGCGGGCGGGCACCTTCGCCTGCGCCGGCTGCGGCCAGCCCCTGTTCGAGCAGGGCACCAAGTTCGAGTCCGGCACCGGCTGGCCGAGCTTCTTCGCCCCCCTCGACGGGGCGGTGGAGACGACGACCGACCGCAGCTTCGGGATGCGGCGGACCGAGGTCCACTGCGCCCGGTGCAAGGGCCATCTCGGCCATGTCTTCGAGGATGGCCCCGCCCCGACCGGGCTGCGCTACTGCATGAACGGCGCCGCGCTCGCCTTCGAGCCAGCCTAAGGCCACCCGTCCTCCGGTGGGGCGAGGAGTGGGGATCATGGGGAAACTCACCCCCGCGCACCTCCACCGGAGGGGCGATGGCCTTGATTTCGACGACATTCTGCGTAGTCGCTCTATGAACTCAGGTCGTCGTCAATCGTGAACCGCCGAGGGAACTGATCGAGTTCGAATCTTCGAGGCAGCGTGGCAGTTTCCACGGTGCCGGATCGGACGGCTCGACTTGCTCTCAACTCGGCGTTTCGAACATGACCGGACAGGTTAGCCGTTCCCAGGCGTGCCGCCGGACCGAGCGGGAGGAGTGAAGAGGCCCATGAGTGTCATCCGCAGGTTCCTCATCGCCCCGGCCCTGGTCCGCCTGATCCGCAAGGAGCGGGGCGGCGGCCGGATCACCGAAGGCCATTTCGCCCCCCAGGGCGGACGGGCCTCCTACGTACGGGTCGATGGCCAGGCGTGCCAGCTCGTCCTCGTGAACGGCGGCGTCGAGGAGCGGACCGATGTGCCCCGCGCCCATGGCGACGCCCTGCTCGACGTCTGCCCCGGCAAAGCGGCCTACGACCGTACCACCCTCACGGCCTCGGGCCGCGAGATCCTGATCGACCGGTACGTCACCCCCGGCGGCCTCGACCTCGTGAGCGTCGCCTTCGACGACGGGGACCAGGCGGCCGCCTTCTCCACGCCGACGTGGTTCGGCCGTGAGGTGACGGACGATACGGCCTTCGAGCGGTCCGCGCTGGCGATCCAGGGCATCCCCGCCACCGGCGACATGACCCTCACCAACGCCGCCCTCGACGCGGTGCTGGACCTGATCGAGCCGCGCTTCGGCTTCAGCCGCTACGGCGTGTCGCCCCGGACGGGCGAGGGCGAAGGCTCCGTCGGCGCCATGCGCCGCCCGGCTCCCGCCCCGGCGCCCGCCCCCGCCCCGGTGGCCGAATTCCACCGCCCCGAGCCGGAGGCCATTCCGGAGCCCGTGATCCCGGCCCCGGAGCCCGCCCCGGCCCCGGCGGAGGCGTCCGCCTTCGAGCCGGTCCAGCCGGAGCATGCCGAGGAGCCCGCCCACGCGGAGGCCCCGCAGCCTGAGACGCAGAACCGCCAGCCGGCGCAGGCCGCGTCCAGCCCGGCGGAGGCCGTCCACGGCGACGCGCGGATCGACGACGTGATCGAGAGCCTGTCGGCCGCTCTCGGCGCCGCGATCCACCAGAACCCGGCCCAGGCCGAGAAGAAGGAAGACCCGGGCACGGTCTTCGAGCGCTGGACCGTCCGCCCCCGGCGCACGCAGACCCAGGGCTGAGCCCGCGATCCCGGGGGCCGTCCAGGCGGTCCCCGGCCGGCTCAGTTGGCGATTTCGACGGCGGCCCCGCCGTGGCTCCGGGCGAGGTGGAAGAGCCGCGACGCATTGCCGGGCGAGAGGCGGATGCAGCCATGGCTCGCCCGCCGCCCAAGCGCTCCGGTGGCGTAGGTGCCATGGATGGCGTAGCCGCCCCGGAAGAACATTGCGTGCGGCATCGGGGAGCCGTGATACTTCCGGGAGCGCCACATCGGCGCCATCAGCCCGACCCTGAAGCGGCCGTTGGGCGTGACGAAGCCCCGCCGGGCGGTGGAGACCGGCCAATCATAGGCCGACCGGCCATCCACGATGACCTGCATCCGCTGCCGTCCCTGATCGATCCGGGCGACGACCCCCGCGGCGGCGGGCCAGGCGGCGAACGTGCAGGCGAGCGCGACGCCGGAGACGGCGCCGCGAAGCCACGGGGTCGTGTTCATTTCGATCACCGAATACTGTCGGATTGACCGGGAAAACACTGGCGGGATGCGCCGTGTCTTCGGTCGGGCGAGATCAACAGAATGACCGGACACGGCGGCCGCGTCGAAGGTGGCGCTCGGCCAATCGACAGGTTTTTGTCACGCTCGTCGGGATTAGGATTACCGAACCACCGTTGAGGCCGCCGCGGATTGCCGCTAGCAAGGCCGATAGGGGAGACGCGCGACGACGGCGCGAGGGGAATTAACGACATGGCTCAGGCGATTCAGGGGTCCGGGGGCACGACCGCCACCACGAAAGAGCCGTGGTACAAGGTGCTCTACATCCAGGTGCTGATTGCCATCGCGCTGGGCGTGCTGCTGGGCTGGTATGATCCGGCCACCGGCAAGGCGATGAAGTGGCTCGGCGACGCCTTCATCGCCCTCATCAAGATGATGATCGCGCCGATCATCTTCTGCACCATCGTCCACGGCATCGCCTCGATCGGCGACCTCAAGAAGGTCGGCCGCGTCGGCCTCAAGGCCCTCGTGTACTTCGAGGTGGTCTCCACCGTGGCGCTGCTGATCGGCGTGCTGGTGGGCGAGATCATCCGGCCGGGCGCCGGCTTCAACGCCGACCCGTCGAAGCTCGATGCCAGCAAGGTCGCGAGCTACGCCAACAAGGCCGCCGCCGACTCCACCGTCGCCCACATCCTGTCGATCATCCCCAAGAGCTTCCTCGATCCCTTCGCCACGGGCGACTTGCTCCAGGTGCTGCTGATCTCGATCCTCACCGGCGTGGTGGTGACGGGGCTCGGCGCGAGGGCGAAGGGCGTCAACGATGCCATCGACACGGCCGGGCAGATCTTCTTCCGCATCATCGGCATCATCGTGAAGCTCGCCCCCGTGGGCGCCTTCGGCGCGATGGCCTTCACCATCGGCGAGTACGGCATCGGCAAGGTCTACGACCTCGCATGGCTGGTGGGGACGTTCTACGTCACCTCGATCCTGTTCGTGCTCGTGGTCCTCGGCACCATCGCCAAGTTCGCCGGGTTCTCGATCCTGCGCTTCCTCGCCTACATCAAGGACGAGTTGCTCATCGTCCTCGGCACCTCCTCCTCGGAGACGGTGCTGCCGCAGCTGATGACCAAGATGCGGCGTCTGGGGGCTTCGGACTCGGTCGTCGGCCTCGTCGTGCCGACCGGGTACTCGTTCAACCTCGACGGCACCAACATCTACATGACGCTGGCCACCCTGTTCCTCGCCCAGGCGGTGGGGGCGGACCTGACGGTCGGCCAGTACGTCACCATCATCCTCGTGGCGATGCTGACCTCGAAGGGCGCGTCGGGCGTCACCGGGGCGGGCTTCATTACCCTGGCGGCGACGCTCGCGGCGATCCCGAACAACCCGGTGCCGGTGGCGGCGATGACCCTGGTGCTCGGCATCGACAAGTTCATGTCCGAGTGCCGGGCGCTCACCAACCTCGTCGGCAACGGCGTGGCCTGCGTCGTCATCAGCCGGTGGGAGGGCGAGCTCGACACCGCCAAGCTGAACGAGGTGATGGCCCATCCCGTCGCCATCGGCACCCACATCACCGACGAGACGCCCCAGCCCATGGGCACCGACGGCAAGGTCGCCGCCGCGGAGTGACCTCCGCGCGCGCACGGCCTGAGGCACGGCTTGGGGCACGGCTTGGGATCGACCTCGGCGGCACCAAGATCGCCGGTGTCGTGCTGGGGGCGGACGGGGCGCGCCTCGCGCAGGCGCGGGTCCCGGCCCCTCAGGGAGATTACGGGGCGACCGTCCGGGCGGTGGCGGACCTCGTACTCCGGCTGGAAGGGGAGACCGGGCGGCCCTGCACCGTCGGGGTGGGGATGCCGGGTAGCCTGTCGCCCGCAACGGGCCTGGTCCGCAACGCCAACTCCCATTGGCTCAATGGCCATCCCTTCGGCGCCGCCCTGTCGGACCGGCTCGGGCGGGAGGTGCGGGTCGCCAACGATGCCGATTGCCTCGCGGTGTCGGAGGCGACGGACGGGGCGGGGGCCGGGGCCAAGGTGGTCTGGGCGATCATCCTCGGCACCGGGGTCGGCTCGGGCATCGCTTTGGACGGCCGCCTGCATCCGGGCCGCAACGGCATCGCCGGGGAATGGGGCCACGGCCCCCTGCCGGCCCCCCGCGACGACGAGCGGCCGGGGCCCGCCTGCTACTGCGGCCGGCGGGGCTGCGTCGAAACCTGGATCTCGGGTCCCGGCCTCGCCGCAGACCACGCCCGCCGGCACGGGGGATCGCTCAAGGCGGAGGCGGTGGTGGAGGCGGCCCGTGTGGGTGATGCCGCCGCGCGGGCGAGCCTGTCCCTTCACCTCGACCGGCTGGGCCGGGCGGCGGCGCAGGTGGTCAACCTCCTCGACCCGGACGTGATCGTGATCGGCGGCGGCCTGTCGCGCATCCCCGAATTGATCGCCGGCCTGCCCGAAGCGATGCGTCCGCACATCTTCTCCGACGCCATCGACACCCCCGTCCGGGCGAGCCTGCACGGGGACGATTCCGGGGTGCGCGGGGCGGCGTGGCTATGGGGTGCCGAGGGGGCTTGAAGCCCGCCTGCGGGGTTCGCGGTATCACGGCCGGAGCGTTTTCCGGCAAACCCGAAGGGGCGATGCCGAGGCGTGACAGGGGCGGATACTCCCCCTCGTGCGATGGGGCCGGGATCGTTGCGGAATCGGCTTGGTGCCTCGATTCCACCGTCACCCTCAACCTGAAGTGCCGCCGAGAAGCGGGGGCTTCCCGGTCGAGCTCTCAGAATGGGGGCGAAGGCGGGAGGGATCTCGCAACGATCCCCTCCGGGGGAGAGGGAAAGCCGGACGGCCTCCGTCGCGATTTCGCCCCCCTCCCGCGAGGCATCAGCCCAGAGCGTAAGCCTTGGCCAGGTCGGGGTCCTTCGCCGCCACGAGCTTGGCGAGGTCGACGATGACCTTTGCCTGTTTCCAGGTGGCGTCGTCCTGCATCTTGCCGTCGAGCATCACGGCGCCGGTGCCATCGGGCATGGCGGCGACGATCCGGGCGGCGAAAGCCACCTCGGCGGGGTCCGGGGCGAAGACCTTCTTGGCCAGCGCCACCTGGCTCGGATGCAGCGTCCAGGCCCCGGCGCAGCCCATGAGGAAGGCGTTGCGGAACTGGACCTCGCAGGCCGCACCATCGGAGAAGTCACCGAACGGGCCGTAGAACGCCTTGATGCCGTTGGCCATGCAGGCATCGACCATGCGGGCGATGGTGTAGTGCCAGAGGTCCTGCTGGGCGCTGACCCGGGGGGCCTCGCCGGCCGGGTCGGCGATGACGCGGTATTCCGGGTGGCCGCCGCCGACGCGGGTGGTCTTCATGCCCCGCGAGGCCGCGAGGTCGGCGGGACCGAGGCTCATGCCGTGCATCCGGGGGGAGGCGCAGGCGATGGAGTCGACGTTGGCCACGCCCTCGGCGGTCTCCAGGATGGCGTGGACGAGGATCGGCTTCTTCACCCCGTGCCGGGCCTCCAACTGGGCCAGGAGCTGGTCGATGTAGTGGATGTCCCACGGCCCCTCGACCTTGGGGACCATCACCACGTCGAGCTTGTTCCCGACCTCGGCGACGAGGGTGAACAGGTCGTCGAGAATCCACGGGGAGTTGAGGGCGTTGATCCGGGTCCACAGGCCGGTCCCGGTGGCGGCGAAGTCCGTGGCCTTGGCCATCGCCACGAAGCCCGTGCGGGCCGCCTCCTTCTGGTCGGCGGGGACCGCATCCTCCAGGTTGCCGAGCACCACGTCCACCGTGCCGGCCAGCTCCGGCACCCGGGCGCGGACCTTCTCGTTATGGGGGGGCACGAAGTGGATCATCCGTTCGAGCTTCACCGGAAGCTCCCGGAACGGGGCGGGCGCTCCCGTCGCGAGGGGCTGGAAGAAGCGGCGGGGCAGTTTCATCGGCGGGCCTCCCATTTTGTCCCCGGGGTTATGGCATCGGCGGGGGCGAGGTAAAGCCGTGCTTTTGGGCTGTAACGTTTTGTGACGCCGGCGCTTCCGCCGTTGCCTGTCCGACGCGGGCGCCTATCCTGTCGGGATGAACGAGGGCACCACGCTCGCCATCGTCGAGGACGATCCCGAAATCCGGGCCCTGCTCGCCGGCTTCCTGGAGGGGGAGGGCTTCCGCGTCGAATGCTTCGACGGCGGCGCGGCCCTGGACCGGCGGCTGGCCCATGGCCGTCCGCCGGACCTCGTCGTCCTCGACTGGATGCTGCCCGGCGAGGACGGCCTTTCCATCTGCCGCCGCCTGCGGGACGCATGCGGGCCGCCGGTGGTGATGCTCACCGCCAAGGACGAGGACATCGACCGGGTGCTCGGGCTTGAGATGGGCGCGGACGACTACGTGTCGAAGCCGTTCAACCCCCGGGTGCTGCTGGCGCGGATCCGCGCGGTGCTGCGGCGGGCCAGGGGCGGGTCAGGCTCCGGGGTGGACGGTCCGGCCCAGCCGCGCCTGCGGGTAGCCGACCTCGTGGTCGATCCCGCCGCCCGCTCCGTCCATGCCACCGGGGAGGGCGGCGCCCGCCGGGAGGTGGTGCTGACGAGCGCGGAGTTCGACCTCCTGATGTGCTTCGTCACCCGCCCGCAGCGGGTGCTGTCGCGGGATCAGCTCCTCGACTGGACCCGGGGCCGGGTGGCCGACGTGTTCGACCGGACGATCGACGTGCAGGTCAGCCGCCTGCGCAAGAGACTGGACGAGGGCGGCAGCCAGCTTCCGGCCCTCATCAAGACGGTGCGCAACGCGGGCTACATCCTCGCCGCCCCGGTCGGACCGGCCTGACCGGGATGTTGGGCCGCATCGGACTGCTCGGCCGGCTCATGCTGATCCTGATGGCGGCGTTGGGCGCGGTGATCGTCGCCGCCGTCGCCGTCGGCCATATCGAGCCGACGGTGCCGCCCCCGGTGCCGGCCACGCCCTATCCGCGCCTTGAACAGGCGGCGGGGGTGATCGACCTGCTGTCGCGCACCGATCCGACTCTGCGGCCGACCGTGCTGCGCGCGGTGGCCGGCATCCGCATGCGGGCCGCCATCCAGGACTCCCCGCCGCCCGAATCCCCGGACCAGCGACGGCTCCGGCATTCGGAGGCGATGATCCGCGCCTTCTCTGAATCGCTCCCCCGGGCCGAGGCCGGTGCCGACGACGGCCTGCGGGTCTATGCTGGCCTCGAGACCGGCAAGACGTCCTCCCGGCCCGGCCGCACCGTCGCCAAACTCTCCGATGGCCATTACCTGGTGCTCGACGAAATCGAGGCGCCGCATCGGATCTCGCTGCAATTGTTCGGGCTGGCGCCGGGGCTGTGGATCGGCATCCTCGGCATCGCGGTGGCGGGGCTCGCGCTGCTCGGGGCGCAGCGGGAGATGCGCCCCCTGCGCCGCCTCAGCGCGGCGGCGGAGGCCTTCGACGGTACGCCGCCGTCCGGCCCCATCCCGGTCTCCGGGGCACCGGACGTGCGGCGCCTCGCCCGCTCGGTCCACGCCATGCAGGAGCGGGTGGCGGGGCTGTTGCAGGAGCGCTCGTTCCTGATCGGGGCCATCTCCCACGACCTGAAGACCTACCTCACCCGCCTGCGGCTGCGGGCGGAGGCCTGGCCCGAACCCGAGGGCCGGGAGCGCATGGCCGCCGACATCGACGCCATGACCGACCTCATCGAGACCTCCCTCGCCTTCGCCCGGGGCACGACGGTCTCGCAGATCCGGGGCCGGGTGGACCTCGCGGACCTCGCGGCGGTGGAGGCGGCGGAGCGCTCGGCGCTCGGCCAGCCCGTGGCCCTCGTCGGGGACGAACTCGCCGAGGCGAGCGTGGCCGGGGATGCGATCGCCCTCCGGCGGGTGGTCGCCAACCTCGTGGACAACGCCGTGAAGTTCGGGCGCGACCGGGTCGAGATCGCGGTCAAGGCCGAGGCCGGCACATGCAGCCTGCGGGTGGAGGATGACGGCCCCGGCGTCGGCACCGTCGAGGCGGCGGCGATCTTCAGCCCGTTCTACCGGATCGAGGGCTCCCGCAACCGCCGCACCGGCGGCAGCGGGCTCGGCCTCGCCATCGCCCGCCAGATCGCCGAGGCCCATGGCGGGACGATCACGGTCTGCCCCGGGCACCTGGGCGGCGCATGCTTCACCCTTACCCTGCCCCGGGCCGTCACGGGGTAGGCCGGTTCACATAAGGTTGAGCACCGCCTCGGCGAAGGCCTCCGGCGCCTCCTGGGGCACGTTGTGGCCGATACCCGGCAGTCGCCGGTAGCGGTAGGGTCCGCTGAACTTCCGGGCGTCGCCGTCGTCGGACTGGGGGGGAAACACGCCTCCGTCGCTGCCCTCGAGGACGATCGTCGGCACGGCGATTGGCGGTTGCACGGCCAGCCGCGCCTCGATCCCGGCATAGGCCGGATCGCCCGGCACGGCCCCGTACCGCACCCGGTAGGAGTGGATCACCACCTCCACGAAATCGGGGTTGTCGAAGGCGCTCGCCGTCCGCGCGAAAATCTCCTCATCGAAGGCCCAGTGCGGCGACCATTGCCGCCACAGCAGGCGGGCGATGCCGGCGCGGTCCTCCGTCAGCCCCGCCCGGCCGCGTTCGGTGTGGAAGTAATACTGGTACCAGAGGCGGCATTCCGCCTCCGCCGAGGCGGGTCGGTTGGACCGGGCCACATCGTGCAGGTTGTAGCCGCTGCCGCCGGAGACGAGACCCCGCACCCGCTCCGGCCAGAGGGCGGCCACCACGCAGGCCGCCCGGCCGCCCCAATCGTAGCCCGCCAGCACCGCCCGCTCGATCCCGAGGGCATCGAGGAAGGCGAGGAGATCCGCCCCGAGGGCTGCCTGCTCCCCGGATCGCGGCGTCGCCGGGTCGAGGAAGCGGGTCGGCCCGTAGCCGCGCAAGTACGGAACGAGGCAGCGCACCCCCTCGGCCGCGAGGCGTTCCGCCGCCGGCAGGCAGGCATGGGCATCGTAGGGGAAGCCGTGGAGCAGCACCGCCGTGGGCCCCCCGGCGGGGCCGGTCTCCCGGTAGGCGATGTCGAGGACGCCCGCCTGGACGTGCCTGAGGGAACCGGCTTCCACCATGTCCTGTCACCCTGCCCGGCTGTCCGCCGTCGGGAATTGCGTCGCATGCGCTTGCCAGGTCTGTCCAGCGCCCGACTTCCGTCGTCGGTTTCAGCGTGACGGGGGAGTGGCGACGATGGGTTTGCTGGACGGAATCAAGGACATCATCGGCGATCTGGCCGCCGCCACCGAGCGGAGCATCGCGGAGGTGGGCGGGCGCAAGATTCCGATGGCCTTCGCCAAGTTCCACCCCGGGGGCCTGCCCGCCTATCTCGACCGCCTGCGGGAGGCCGGCCATGGCGCGGAGGTCGAGTCCTGGCTCGGCGGGACCGATCCCCATCCCATCCCGGCGGCGGCGATCGCCGCGAGCCTGCCGGCGCCGGTCGCGGCCGCCATCGCGAACGACCTGTCCCTGCCGCCCGAGCGCCTGCCCACGGCGCTGGCCGAGTTCCTTCCGGCGGCCGTCACCGGGCTCAGCGAGAACGGGCGGTTGAAGCCCCAGCCGGTCTTCACCAGCACCCAGGTCATAGGCTGACGCGCCACCCCGATCCCCTGTCTTTCCCGGCGGGCGGGATCCCCTTGCTTTCCCGGCGGGCGGGCTCCCCCGATGTCCCGCCCGCGCTACAATCGTCGGTATCGTTGGGGGACCGGATATGAGCTTGTTCGATTCGCTGGGACAGATGGCCCTGAAGGCCCTGCCGGGCCTGCTGCAGGAGGTGCTCCCGGGCGGCCTGAACGCGCTGCTCGATCAGCTTCGCCGCTCCGGCTACGAAAGCCAGGTCAACTCCTGGCTCGGGCGCGGCCCGAACGAGCCGATCACCGCCGACGATCTGCGGAAGGTCATGGGCAACGCGCAGGTTCGCGAACTCGCCACCAAGCTCGGCATTCCCGTGGAGCAACTCTTTCCGACCCTGGCCAAGGCCCTACCGGAGGCGGTGGACCAGCACAGCCCGGACGGTCGCCTGCCCTCACCCCAGGGCTGAGCGCCGCCCCGAAACGCGAACGGCGGCCCCGGGGGGGCCGCCGCATCGTCCGGCCGCGGGTGGCGGCTCAGTTGCTCGCGAGCTGGGACATCGGGTCCACCGGAGCCCCGCTCTTGCGGATCTCGAAGTGGAGCTGGGGCGAGGTCACGTTGCCGGAAGCGCCGGACTTGGCGATCGTCTGGCCACGCTTGACCTTGTCGCCGGGCTTCACGTCGAGCTCGCCGTTATGGGCGTAGGCCGAGACGAAGCCGTTGGCGTGGCGCACCAAGACCAACTTGCCGTAGCCCTTCACGTCCGAGCCCGCATAGGCGACGGTGCCGTCCTCGGCGGCCTTCACCGCCGTGCCCTCGGGGAGGGCGATGTTGATGCCCTCGTTGCCCGACGAGCCGTAGCCGGCGATGACCCGGCCCTTGGCCGGCCAGCGGAAGTTCTCGGCGTCCGCCTGCGCGGCGACCGCAGCCGTGGCGGCGGGTTCCGGCTTGGCCGGCTCGGCCTTCGCCACCTCGGCCTTCGCCGGGGCCTTGGCCACCTCGGCCTTGGCGGTCTTCTCGGCGGCGGCCTTGTCCTTGGCGCGCTCGGCGGACGCCTGCTTCGCGGCGTCCTTGGCCGTCTCCTTGGCCGCTTCCTTCGCCGCGTCGCGGGCGGCCTTGGCCTCGGCGAGCTTCTGGGCCGCCTCGGCCTTCGCCGCCGACTTGGCCTCCTCGCGGGCCTTGTCCGCCTTGGCCTCGGCCTTGGTCTCGCCCTTCGTCTCGCCCTTGGCGGTCTGGCCCGGACGTAGGTGCTGCTTCTTGTCGGCCTCCTTGAGGGCGGCGAGCTTGCGCGCCTTCTCCTCGGCGGCCTTCGCTTCGGCGGCCTTGGCTACCGCGACCTTGGCTTCCGCGGCCTTGAGCTCGGCGACCTTGCGGGCGGCCAGCTCCTTGGCCTCCCTCTCCTTGGCCTCGCGACCATCCTTCTCCCTGGCGGCGAGGCGCTTGGCCTCCTGCGCCTTCTCGGCGGCCCTGGCCTCCTTCTCCCGGGCCTCGAGGGCCTTGGCGTCCTCGCGCCGCTCCTCGGCGGCCCGCGCCGGGCGGGCCGTCATGGAAGCCGCCGCCGGGTTCAGGCCGGCGACGTTGCTGTAGGAGGGGATGACGAGCTCCCGGCCCGGCGTGACCTGGCTGGCGCTCGTCAGGCCGTTGGCCTGGAGGATCGCCGAGGCCGGCACGCCGTAGCGGGTCGCCATCTGCTGGAGGCTGTCGTTCTTGGCGACGGTGATCCGGGTACCGCCCTGCGCGCTCCAGCCGGACGAGCCGACGGAGGCCGTGCGGGTCGGAGTGGCGGCGGCCGGCGCGGGGATCGTACTGGCCATCGGCGCCGGACGCGACGCCCCCGGGGCGCCCAGCGCCTCGGACTGGATCCGCCCGGTGCGCAGGGGCGCCACCGGCTTGGGATCGTCGTCGGGCAGGCTGCCGGTGGCGGCGGGCTCCCCGAACGGATTGGTAAAGGGGCTGCTCAACCGCGACGCATCGGAGGAACAGGCCGCCGCTCCACCGCCGATGATCCCCACAAGGGCAAAGCGTGACAACGTCCGCAACCCTTTCACAGCACCTCGCACCCGCATCGACGCACCCGCCCGCACCACGCTACCCGATGCCCCAATGAAGCCGGATTCAGGTTAAGCAACCGTTCCCGTTCACCATAGCCGGAGCGTCTTTCAGGCCGGGGGAACCCGATGCGGACCGATCCCGGCGCCTTTCACCGGGGGTCGGGAGCCCCCACATCCTCCTGATGTTCAAGCTGTCTTTCCCGCGCGACAGCCTCGCCGACCTGCCGCCCCTGGAGACGCCGCGCCTGACGATCGGGTCGCTCCTCCCGGAGGATGCCTGCGACCTGCGCCGCCTCACGGACGACCCCGCCATCACCGGCGCCGTCGACTTTCTCCCCGAGCCCTTCACCCTAGACGACGCGCGGGACCTCATCCGCGGGGGCAACCGGGACAGCGACCGGTTCCTCGGTGCCCGGATGCGGGACGGGGAGGCGGCGCTCGCGGGCGTCATCGGCGCCCATCTGCGCGGGCCGGGGGCGATCGAGATCGGCTACTGGGTCGGCGGCGCGGCGAGGGGGCGCGGCCTCGCCTTCGAGGG
The DNA here is from genome assembly GCA_022702015.1 of Beijerinckiaceae bacterium. Classification (GTDB taxonomy): domain Bacteria; phylum Pseudomonadota; class Alphaproteobacteria; order Rhizobiales; family Beijerinckiaceae; genus Methylobacterium. The sequence goes on from JAKONI010000109.1 coordinate 36,744, forward strand.
CGTGTCGGCGCTGCTCGGGCTGCTGGCCCGGCGCTTTCCCCGCCGGGTCGCGGTCGCGGAGTGCCGCCCGGGGAACGTCGCCTCCTGGAACCTCCTGCGCAAACTCGGCTTCCGCGAGACCGGCGAGGACGGCCACCGCCCCGGACGGCGGCTGCTCGCACTCAAGCGCCGCTGACCGCCCCCGGAAACGCGAAACGCCCCGGACTCGCGTCCGGGGCGTTTCGGTCGGAGCGGGATCCGGCGATCAGAAGGTGATGCCGGTCTCGACCATGTAGCGGTCCTGCGAGGTCTTGTTGCCGTCGCGGCCGAAGCCGGTGCCGAGGGTGCCGGCCAGCAGGTTGCCCCGGGTGATGCCGCCGAGTTCGACGTGGGCGTATTCCAGCCGCAGGAAGTAGCGGTCCCAGGTGAAGGTCGGGGTCACGGTCACGGAGAAGGCGTTGCTGCCCGCGCCGTAGAGAAGGCTCGTCGTGCCCGAGCCGCGCACGCCGGTCTGCTCCTCGTACTCGACACGGCCCGCGAGGGCGAAGTTGTCGGTGAAGGAGTAGGCCGCCAGCAGGGCGCCGCCGTATGTAGAGGCGGTGTCGAAGATGCCCACCCGCACGTCACGCTCGACGTTGGTGAACTGGAAGTACGGCGTGATGATCCACGGGCCGTTGCTGTAGGTGTAGTTGATGTTGAAGATGCCGCTGTTCTGCTGGAAGCCCGGCGTGGCGAACTGGTAGCGCAGGCTCTGGGCGAAGGCGTTCTGCCGGCCGAGGTTCACGCCGCCGTTCACGCCGATCGTATTGGAATCGTCGATCTTGTAGGCGACGTTGCCGGTGAACCACGTGATGTCGCCGGAGAAGAACCCGTCGGTCCCGGCCACGGAGACCGACCACGGGCCCTCGGCCCAGTTCACCTGCACGCCGTGATTGATCACGTTCTCCTGCGCGAACAGCAGGCCGCGGTTGATGTTGAGGTTCTGGAACGTGAACGGCGCCTCGGAGCCGATGATGGTCGGCATGCGGCCGCCCTGCACCGACCATGCGTCGTTGATCTGGATCTTGCCGAAGGCCACCGGCAGGGGGGTGAAGAGCAGGTCGGTCTGCGTGATGGAGCTGTAGTTGGCGATGCCGAGACCCGGGATCGCGTAGCCGCCGCCCTGCACGTAGAACTGGAACATGCCCTCGGGCTTCTGGACCCAGCCCTGGAGGTTCGAGAAGTCGAACCGGCCGGCGCGGTCGGCGGTGGAGCCGGGGGGCGCGAAGGCGGCCGGGAAGGGGTTGTTCTGCACGTAGCCGTACCCGGTCAGGGCGCCGCCGACGTAGATGTCGCCCAGGGCCCCCACCGCGAAGCAGGTCGGGGTCGGGTTCGCCTTGATCACCCCACCATAGGCCGGACCGATCAGGGTCGCCTTGCAGGGCTCGGCGGGGGGCGGGACCGGGGTCGGCGCCGGCATGTCGGCCGAGAAGCCCGCCGTCGAGGAGAGCAGGGCGGCGACAAGACCGGCCAGGGTGGAGCGCATCGGCATGATCTCGGTGCCTAGTTCGAGTGATCTACGGCCAAGCTGCCACCAGGTGCATTTCAGCACAAAAGCAAAGATTCGCCATCTGCTCAGTTTTTGTGCAATTCCTGGACTGCAAAGGTTTTGGCTTTTCGCATGTGACTTTGTCGCCACATCCCCAATGCTGGTTGTAAATTTCCCATAAGGATCGAGGACAGGTTCCGGCCGGCTCAATCCCTGGTTTGGTGGCCGAGCGGGTCGCAGCGGTAGCCTCCGTATTGTCCTTGCGCGAGTCGCTCGGCCAATGCGGGAAGGAAGACCGCCGCTTCCCCGGCCAGCGGCCAGGGGGGATTGACGACGACGAGACCGCTGCCGCTCAGCCGGGTCGGATCGTCCGGCCGGTGGATGTGGAGGTCGAGGCGCAGGGCGGGCCGGCCGAGGCCGGCATCCAGGTCGGCGGCCATCCGGTCGATCGCGGCCACGTCCTTGATCGGGTACCAGGCGAGGAAGATCCCCGTCGGCCATTTCGCCACGGCGCGCAGGAGATGGGCGCCGAGGCGCCCCACCTCTCCCGGCACCTCGTAGGGCGGATCGATCAGCACGAGGCCCCGGCGCTCGGGCGGGGGGATCTGCGCGTTGATCGCCGTCCAGCCGTCGAGGTGCATCACCTTCGTGCGGGAATCGGCGTTGTAGCGCTCCCGCAGCACGGCCGCGTCCGCCGGGTGCAGTTCGACGAAGACCCCCCGGTCCCCCGGCCGGAGGAATTCGCGGATCACCGCCGGCGAACCGGGGTAGGACGTGGCACCGTGGCGCGCGCGGGTCGCGGCCACCGCCTCCCGGTAGGGGGCGAGCAGGGCCTCCATCGGGTCGGGGAAGGGCGCGGCGAGGCGGCCCCAGCCGTCGTGCCATTCCCCGGTGCGCCGGGCCTCGTCGCCGCCCAGGTCATAGAAGCCCAGGCCGGCGAAGGCGTCGAGGGCCCGGAACGGCTTGTCCTTCACGCACAGGTAGGCGAGCACCCGGGCGAGCACGAGGTGCTTGAGGACGTCGGCGTGGTTTCCCGCGTGGAAGGCGTGCCGGTAATTCATGCCCGCCGGTCAAGCGGATCCGGCGCCCCGGGTCCAGCGTTCCGACGCGATCTTGTGCGAAATTCTCACCGCGCTGCGTCGAGGGCGACCTCCGGGGCGCGGCAATTGCCCCGGGCGAGGTCCGGGCACGGGGTGAAGCCGCGCAGATCCTTCGACAGGCAGATTCGCACCTCGGTGAGCCGACCCCGGGCGCAGGCCACCGCCATCATGTCGGGCCGCAGCCCCTGGTTGGCCGAGACGAACTGGCGGGCGATGTCGATGGGCGCGAGGCGCTGGCCACCGGCCTTCAGCCCCTCGGGAATGGTCACCGCCAGACGGGCGGTCCGGGCGGCGGCGAAATAGGCGGCGGGGTCGAGCCCCGAGCAGGTGCCGTGTTTGCGCCACTCGTACCGGGCCAGGCCCTCGCTCGGGTACACCTGGCCGGCCGCGTCCATTGCCTGCCGGGTGATCGGGCGGTCCACGGCGGAGCAATTCTCCGGGTAGCCCCGGGCATATTGCGGCCATAGGCCGTGCAACACGAAACCCAGCCCCCGCCCCGACGCGCATTGCGCTTCGTCCCGGCGGGCTCCCTCGCCCGCGCAGTAGGTCGGCGACCAGGACAGGGCGAGAACGTAGAAGTCGAAATCGCCGGGGGCGCCCCGGCGGGAGAAGCCCCCGTAATCCTGGGCTGTCGCCGCGCCTGCGGCCAAGACCGGGACCAAGAAGCCGGCCAAGAGGGCGGCCGAAAGTCCGTTCAAGCGGCCGGACCCGGCCCGGGCCGTCCGTAGCCTCACGGGCGGGCCATGCGGCAGGCGGTGGCGTAGGCGTAGGCCAGGTCCCGGTCGAGGCCGTGGACGCAGAACTCGACACCCCAGGTCGCCCCGATAATGCCGAGGCTCTCGCGGACGGAATAATCGATCTTGCGCTGCTGCCCGTCCGAGGTTGTGGCCACGGCCGTGCAGAACCGGCGCGGGTAGGTGTCGAGCCCCCAGGGGCGCCACGCCGTCCGCTCGATCCGGTCGAAGGACAGGATCGTCATCGAGGAGTTCCAGAACTTCGCCTCCTTCTCCGCGAAGTTGGTGGCGACCGTCTCCAGGACGCTCGGATCCTGGCATCCGGGGATCTGCGCGTCGAAGGGGAAGACTCGCTCCTCGGCGGGCTCGATATCCTCACGGGCGGAGCGAGCCTGAGCCGCACCCGCGATCGTCAGGCCGAGCACGAGGCCGACGGAAATACGGCGGAGGAGGGGGCGCATGACGTGGATCCTGACCGGCATCGGAGGACGATGGCCGGAGCGCGCCCCCAGTCAAGCCGGAGGGCCGACGGGACGGCGCATTGGTCGAACGGTGCGGCGCGGACGCAACGGTGCGCGTCGGCGCCCGCCCACCTCAGCGCGGGTGAGGCGTGGAGGTCGTATCGGGCGGCGTGGCGGGGACGACGGGCGTCGCCTTCGTCCACCACAGGCCGATCAGGAGGATTCCCACGAAAACCGCGGCAACGAAGCCGCCGAGCATCAAGCGTCGCATGCCACAGGGTATAGGGCGGCCATACCGGCCGCCGAGGGGTGCGCCACGGAATTCAACGCATCGCCTCAGTAGATCGGTCCGCCCACCGAGGCCGGCGGGGCGCCGAGTTGCAGCGGCTCGCCGCCCTCCTCGCCGACCTCGTCGGGTTCCGCCGTGACGCGCGGCGCCGGACGGACGGCAACCGGGCGGGGCTGCGCAGAGGCGTAGGCCGAGGGGGCCTGGCCGGCGCGGGCGACCCGGGTCGAACCCGGGGCCTTGGACATCGGCGAGGCGCCGTAGGGGTCGTCCTCCTCGATATCCACCGGAGCCTGGGGCGGGGCCGGCAGGCGCGGGGGCGGCGCGGGTCGGGACACCGGGCGCGCTCCGTCGGCGCCGAGCTGCGGCGTGAACTTGATCAGCGGCTGGCAGATCCGGCGCAGGCCACGGGGATCGTGTCGGGCCAGATCGACATGGATGTGATCGTAGTGGAACACGTTCGAGCCCGGTGCCAGCACCGTCGTGAACCGCTGGCAGGCCCCCAGGAACACCTCCCGGAGGAAGCCCTGTTCGGCCTCGGTCCCGCGCCAGCCGCCCTTCACGGTGATCACGTGGCCGTCCGCCAGCTTGAACGACATGATATCGACGGCGTTGCCGAACCCGTGCTCCGAGAGCTTGGCGCCGGCTTGGTTGTTGCGGCCACGGCAGGAGTACGAACCCGCGTTGATCTCGGCCACGGGGACGCCGAAATACAGGTCCGCCGCCGGCTGGATCGTGTCCGCGAGCCAAGCCTCGGCCTCGGCGAGCGCCGGGCAGCCCAGCGTCATCCGCTGTTTCAGCACCACGGAGCCGTTGCCGAGGCGCGTGACCCGGAAGGGCTGCTGCATTCCGCAGGGGCCCGGTCCGTCGATCGCCGCCGCCGGGGTGACGAACTCCGTGGGCGTGACGAGTTTCTTGGCGAGGCAGACCTGCTCGGCCTGATCACGCCACGGCTCGCGCTGCTCGAATCGATTGATCGAGCAGGCCGTGAGGGCCGCGCCAAAGAGCGCGAGGGTCAGGAACGCATGTACGCTACGCCGCATGACCGGAAGTTGCGCACGATCCCGTAAAGGCTTCGTCAAGGCCGTTGAGGCTTTCCCGGCCGGTGTGGCCGCGATGCGGGTTCCGGTTGACAGATCCGGTATCGGATCGACCAAAGTGGGCGATGCTCTCGCTCCTCGATCTCCGCGCCCGCATCGCCGCCGGCACCCTCACGCCACGGGGGGCCATCGACCTCTGTCGGGGGGCCATCGCCGCCCGCGATCCCGGGATCGGCGCCTTCGTCGCCATCGACCCCGACCCGGCGATCCCGGATTCGGGGCCGCTCGCCGGCATCGCCGTGGGGGTGAAGGACATCATCGACACGGCCTCGATGCCCACTCAGATGGGCTCGGGGCTCTATGACGGCTGGCGGCCCCGGGGGGACGCGGCGGTGGTGGCCCGGCTGAAGAGTCTCGGCGCCGTGGCCCTCGCCAAGACGACGACCACCACCTTCGCCAGCTCCGACCCGACGGCGACCCGCAACCCACACGATCCCGGCCACACGCCCGGGGGCTCGTCGGCGGGGTCTGCGGCGGCGGTGGGCGCCGGGATGCTGCCCCTGGCGCTCGGCACGCAGACGGCGGGTTCGGTGATCCGGCCGGCGAGCTACTGCGGTTGCGCGGCGATCAAGCCCTCGTTCCGGCTGATCCCGACGGTGGGGGTGAAGACCTATTCCTGGGCGCTGGACACCCTCGGCCTGTTCGCGGCGGGGGTCGGCGACCTAGCCTGCGCCCTGGCGGCGATCACCGGCCGCGACGGGATCGAGGGGGCGAGCGGAGACAGCCCGCGCATCGCCGTGGTCCGGCTCCAGGTGGCCGAAGCCCCCTCCGCCGAGGCCGAGGACGCCCTGGCCCGGGGCGTCGCCGCCGCCGAACGGGCCGGCGCGCGGGTCAGCGACCTCACCCTGCCGCCGGAGCTCGATGCGGCCTGGGAGCGTCACTCCGTCATTCAGGATTACGAGGGCCGGCATGCGCTGGCCTGGGAATACACGAACCACCGGGAGGCCCTTCCCCCGCTGGTGCGCGCCCACCTCGACGCGGGGGACGCGATCGCCCCGGCCGCCTACGACGACGCCCGCCGCCATGCCCACCGGGCGCGGCGGGTGCTCAAGGGTTTGTTCGACGAGTTCGACGCCATCCTCACCTTCTCCGCCCCGGGCCCGGCCCCGGCGACCCTGGCCTCCACGGGCGACCCGCGGTTCAACCGGCTCTGGACGCAGATGGGCGTGCCCTGCGTGAACGTGCCGGTGCCGGGGGACGGCCTGCCGGTGGGCGTGCAGGTCGTCGGCCGGTTCGGGGGCGACGGGCGGACGCTGGCCGTGGCGGGGATGATCGAGGGCGCGCTGCGGGGGTGAGCGTGAGCTCACTCCCCCGCATGTTCGCCGAGGGTATCCTCCACGTAGAGCTGTTCCAGCAGCACCTTGATCACCGCCAGCATGGGTAGCGCCAGGGCGATGCCCCAGAGGCCGAAGATCACCCCCAGGACGAGCTGCCCGGCGAAAATCGTCGCCGGGGGTATGTCGAGGGCGCGCTTCTGGATGAACGGGGTGAGACCGTAGCTCTCCAGGCACTGCACGGCGAGGTAGACGCCGATCGCCCCGAGCAACGCCTTAAACCCGGAGGCGAGGGCCGCGAGCATGATGACGAGCCCGGCGACCAGCGGCCCCACGGTCGGCACGAAGGCGAGCAGGCCCGCCTGGAGACCGAGGATCAGCGCCCCGCCGATGCCGAGGAAGGCGAGGCCCGCCCAGGTGAACAGGAAGATCGCCGTCATGGTCAGCAACTGGCCGAACAGCCAGTGGCGCAGGGTCTCCCCGGCGCCGTCGAGGACCTTGCCGGCGCGGGTCCGCCGGCCCGGCGGGACGAAGCGCAGGGCCCCATCCCGGTAGACCTTCGGGTCGGCGGCGAAGGCGAGGCCGAGGAAGACGATCACCAGCAGGTTGCCCACCGCGTCCACGAGGCCGAGCACCACCGCCGTCGCCGGGCCCAGCACGCTGCTCGCGCTCGACAGGACCGAACTCGAACTCTTCAAAAGTCCCGAGGCGAGGCCCCCGAGGCCGCTTTCCTGCTGGCCGGGCTCCCGGCCCGAGCGGCCGTCCTCCTTCGGGGAATCGAGGAGGGGCACGTCGATCCCATGGGCCGAGAGCCAGCCGTTCACGGAATCCGCCTGGGTCTTGATGGTGCCGCCGAGGTCGCGGCCCTGCTGGGCCACCGTGGCGCCGCCATAGGTCGCGAAACTCACCGCGCAGATCGCCACCGCGAGGCTCGCCAAAGTGAGCCGCAGCCCCCTCGGCAGGGGCAGGACGTAGGCCAGCGCCCGGGTGAGGCCATCGAGGAAGACCCCCAGCAGCACGCCGGCGAAGATGAGGAGCAGGGTGCCCGCCGACATCCAGGCCAGCGCCAGGGCGGCGGTGAAGCAGACCACCGCGATGCCCGATCCGGCCAGCGGCGCCGCCCCCCGCCACGGGCCGACCGGCCCGTCGAGTTGGTCGAGCTTGGATTGGGGCATGGGGCTCCTCGCCGGCCGTCTGGCCGCCCCTGGAACGCCGCGTCGCACGCCCGGTCAAGCCCGCAGGCGACGAAAAGCCGGGACGTGCGTTGAGCGGGGGACGATCCAACAGTTGGAGAGAGACGCCATGCAGCCCCAGAACACCCCGCACGACACGACCCATGTCCGCTCCCTCGGGATCGGCCAAAGCGTCGACACCAACGATCAGTTGAGCAGCGTGGTCGTCCTCGGCATCGCCGTGGTCGGCGGCCTCGTGGCGCTGGTGCTCACGGCGCTGATCTAGCGGCGGAGCCGGGGCGGGCCTCGTTCACCCGTGGCGATTCCGTCGCGGAATCGAATGGGAAGCGCCCCGGCGCACGCATCTCAGACCAGACATTTAGACCCCGCCCCAGCGGTCGGCCGCCGCGTCGTCGGCCTGGGTCGCCTCGACCCAGCCGCCCACGGTGCCGTCCACCAGATGCTCGCGCTTCCAGAATGGCGCCCGTGTCTTGAGGTAGTCCATCAGGAAGCTCGCCGCCTCGAAGGCTGCGACCCGGTGGCTCGAGGCGGTGACGACCAGCACGATTCCGTCCCCCGGCGCCACCCGGCCGTGGCGATGGATCACCCGCACCGCCTGGAGGGGCCAGCGGCTGGCGGCCTCGTCGGCGACCCTCTGGATCTCCGCCTCGGCCATGCCCGGGTAATGTTCGAGTTCCAGAGCGAGGAGGCGCCCGGCCTCGTCCCGGCACAGGCCGGCGAAGGTCACGACGGCCCCCGTTCGGCCCGCGTGGTCCTCGGTGATCCGCGCGATTTCCCTGGCGGCGTCGAAGGGTTCGGCCTGGATCGAGACGCTCGGACCGGCCGGAACCGGCTTGGCAGGATCCGGCTGCACCATGATCGTCTCCCCATCGCTCATGTCGCCGGGGCGGTCGCGGGAGGCGACATCCGGTTGTCCGGGACGTGCCCTATATGGCACGCAGGCGCGGACCGGGGCACCGTCCGAGGGGCCGCGCCGCGAAATCGACCAGGGCCAAGGGGGCGCGAGGACGCGATGGATCCGGAGCTGACGCTGCCTTACGCGGGTGTGATGCCCGCCTTCGCGAGCCGGCCGGTCTGGTGCGGACGCGGCAGCACGGTGGTAGGCGCGGTGACGATCGGCGCCCAGGCCTGGCTCGGGGATGCGGCGGTGATCCGCGCCGACGGGCAGAGCGTCGTCCTGGGCGACCGGTTCTGGCTCGGCCACCGCTCGACGGTCCATATCGCCACCTTCGCCCGGGGCACCACCTGCGGCGACCGGGTGACGGTGGGGCGCAACAGCGTCCTCCACGCCTGCGCCATCGGCTCCGACGTGGTGGTGGAGGACGACGTGGTGATCCTCGACGAGGCGACGGTCGGCGACGGCGCCATCATCGAGGCCGGGGCGACGGTGTTCCCCCGTTCGGACCTCCCCGGCGGCTTCGCCTATGCCGGCAGTCCGGCGCGCCCGGTACGCCCGGTCTCGCCGGGGGAGGCGGCGGAGCGGGCGGAGCGCCTGCGCGAGGGGGGCACGGACGGGATCGCCCCGGACGCGGAGCCCCCCGCCGAGCCCGACCCCGACGTGTTCGTCGCCCGCACAGCCCGCCTGCGCGGCCGGGTCGGCCTCGGAACGGGGGCGAGCGTGCTGTTCTGCTGTGCCCTGGAGGCCGAGGCGGGGCCGATCGTGATCGGCGCCGACACCAACATCCAGGACAACACCGTCATCCGCACAAGGGGAGAGGGTGTGGTGATCGGCCGGGACACGACCATCGCCCACAATGTCCGGGTCAGCGATTGCCGGATCGGCGCCTGCTCGCTTATCGGCATCGGCGCGACGGTGGCGCCGGGCACGCTCATCGCCGACGACGTGATGCTGGCGGCCGGGGCCACCACCGACCCTGGCCAGATCCTGTCCTCGGGCCACCTCTGGGGCGGACGGCCCGCCCGTATCCTGGCGCCGCTGGACGCGGGAAGGCGGGACATGATGCTGCGGATCGTCGAGGGCTATTGCCAGCATGGCCGGGATTACCGCCGGGCGCAGGACGCCGTGGGATAACCTCTGGGGCTTCCGAAGGGCGTCACGCCCTTCGGTGGGTCTCGGGGCGAAGCCCCGAGGAGAAGCAGGGCTCCGCCCCGCACCCGCGAAAGGTCGCGACCTTTCGAAACCATGAGCAGGCGCGGACGGCCATGCAGCGGATCACCATCACCATCGACGACGACCTGCTCGCGGGGGTCGACCGGCTTTGCGAGCGCCGGGGCTACGCCAGCCGCTCCGAGGCCGTGCGCGACCTCGTGCGCGACGCCCTCGCCCCCGACCGAGCCGCCGAGGGGCCGGGCCCCTGCTACGGCACGCTCAGCTACGTCTATTCCCACTCGACCCGCGACCTCGCCAAGCGCCTCACCGGCAGCAGCCACGATCACGGGGTCGCGGTGGCCAACCTCCATGTCCACGTCTCCCACGACGATTGCCTGGAGGTCGCGGTGCTGCGCGGCTCCGTGGAATCCCTGCGCGCCTACGCCGACGCCATCACCACCCAGCGCGGCGTCCGCTACGGCCGCCTGCACCTGATCCCGGGCAAGGACCACGCCCACGGCGAGTGAGTCGGGGCCGGCGATGCGCCCCCGCCACAGGGCTCGCCGCATCGCGGCCCGTATGAACTTCTCGCAGATTATTCTTACGGCCGGATGCTAGGATGGGGCTCGATCCCCGCCGGAGACCCCCTTGGCCGCCCCGTCCCGCCCCTCGCCCCGGCGCCCCCTTCCGTCCCGCCGTCACGGGAGCATGAGGCGGCTCGCCCCCCTCGCCGTCGCGATCCTGCCGGGGATGGGGGGGCCGAACTCCGTCCGGGCGGAAGATGCGGTCACGCTGTCGGAGATCGCCGTCACCGCCGAGGCGCCGCGCCCCGTACGGGACGGTCCGGCGGCGAGCGCCGGCTACGGCGGCGGAACCACCGGGATCGGCGGCGCGCTCCTCCCGGTGGACTCCGCCAGCGCCGGGATCGTCTCCGGCGCACAGGTCAACAGCCGCCCCGTGACCCGTCCGGGCGAGGTGCTGGAGGCAGTCCCGGGCCTGATCGTCACGCAGCACAGCGGGGAGGGGAAGGCCAACCAGTACTTCCTGCGCGGCTTCAACCTCGACCACGGCACCGACATCGCCATCACCGTCGATGGGATGCCGGTCAACATGCGCACCCATGCCCACGGACAGGGTTACGCCGACCTCAACTTCCTCATCCCCGAACTCGTCGGCGCGGTGGAATTTCACAAAGGGCCGTACTTCGTCCGCGACGGCGACTTCGCCTCCGCCGGATCCGTGCGGATCGACACCCTCGATTCCGTCCCGAAAAACCTCGCCCTCACGTCCATCGGCTCGTTCGGCTACGGCCGCGCCCTGACGATCGCCTCGGCGGCTCTGGGGGAGGGGACCCTCCTCGTGGCCGGCGAGGCGCAGGTCTATGACGGGCCGTGGGTCGTCCCCGACGCCCTGCGCAAGGTGAACGGCGTCGCCCGCTACAGCCAGGGCACGGCGCTCGACGGCTTCTCCGTTACCGGCATGGCCTACGCCGCTCGGTGGACCGCCACCAACCAGATCCCGGAACGGGCCGTCGTCTCCGGCGCCCTCGACCGCTTCGGCACCCTCAACCCGACGGATGGAGGCGATAGCAGCCGCCTGTCGCTGTCGGGCAAGTTCAGCGCGACGGATCCGACAGGCGTCACAAGGGCTTCGGCCTACGTCATCCGTTATCGGATGAACCTGTTCAACGACTTCACCTATTCCTTGAACGACCCGGTGAACGGCGACCAGTTCCGCCAGCGCGACCAGCGCGTCCTCGGCGGCGGGGAGGTGCTACACATCTTTCAGGGCGACCTGTTCGGGCGCCCGCTGGAGGTCGAGGCCGGCGCGCAGACCCGCACCGATTCGATCCGCGTCGGCCTGTCCAACACCACCTTCCGGCAGTTCCGCTCGGGCGTGCTCGACGACCGGGTGCTCGAATCGAGCGGTGCCCTCTACCTCGACACCCGTGTCCGCTGGACCGCGTGGCTGCGCACCAGCGTCGGGGTGAGGGCGGACGGCTATTACGCGGATGTCCGTTCGGACACGCCCGCCAATTCCAACCGGGCCACCGACGGCATCGTCAACCCGAAGCTCGGCCTCGTCCTCGGGCCCTTCTCCGATACCGAACTCTACCTGAACTACGGCGGCGGCTTCCATTCCAACGATGCCCGGGGCGTCACCGCGACCGTCGATCCGCAGAGCCCCCTTTTCACCGTCACGCGCTCGCCCTTCCTCGTCCCCTCGACGGGCTACGAGATCGGCCTGCGCAACCGCTCCATCGCGGGGCTGGAGACGAGCCTCGCCCTGTTCCGGCTCGACTTCGCCTCGGAGAACCTGTTCCAGGGCGACACAGGCACCACGGAGCCGAGCCGCCCCACCCGCCGCTTCGGTGTGGAATGGACCAACCGCTACGCGGTGACGCCCTGGCTCGCCCTGGAGGGCGACCTGACGATCACCAATGCCCGGTTCTCGGATACCGATCCGGTGGGCGACCGGGTGCCCGAGGCGCCGACCACCATCGCCTCGGCGGGTGTCACCTTCGGCGAGCCGCTGGGTTGGTTCGGCTCGTTGCGGTTCCGCTACTTCGGCCCTCGCCCGCTGATCGAGGACAACTCCATCCGCTCCCGCCCCACCGCGCTGTTCAACGGGCGGGTCGGCTACAACTTCGAGAACGGGGTCAGCGTCTCCCTCGACGTCCTGAACCTCACCGACAGCAAGGCCGACCAGATCACCTACGCCTACGTGTCCCGCCTGCCCGGCGAACCGCCGGAGGGGCTGATCGACCGGGTGTTCCACCCCGTCGAGCCCACCGCCGTAAGACTCACCGTCGCCGGAAGATTTTAGGACGCGAGGCTGGGCCGCAGCGGGAACCCTGGATCGCCGCCGCGCGATGCGTTAACGCCCGCAAGACATGTGGATCCCGCTTCGGCGGACGGACATCCCGCGAACGAGCCCCGATGGCCAAGCCCCAACCGAAGCCGCAACCCCCTGCGCCGAAGGTGCAGACCGCCCGGTTCGCCCTGCCGAAATCCTCCGCCCTGGCCAAGGCCATGGAGGCGCTCAAGCGCGGCGACAGCCCGACGCTCGCGGGCGTGCCCGAGGGGTTCGACGCGGTGGTGGCCGCCGACCTCGCCCGGGCACTCGCCCCCGCCGCCAAGGGTCCGGCGGTGCTCGTCCACGTGGCGCGGGATTCGGGACGCTCGGCGGCGTTCCAGTCGGCGCTCGGCTTCGCCGCGCCCGAACTCGACGTGATGTCTCTGCCGGCCTGGGACTGCCAGCCCTACGACCGGGTCTCCCCCACCACCGGCGTCACCGCCCAACGGGTGACGGCGCTCGCCCGGCTCGCCCGGACGCGATCCTCGGAGGAGCGCCCGCGCATCCTCTGCACCACCATCAACGCCCTGGTACAGCGGGTGCCGCCGCAGGCCCACATCGCCCGCGAGACCTTCTCGGCGGCGGTGGGCAACGCCGTGGCGATGGACGGGATCGTCGCCTGGGTGGAGGCGAACGGCTTCCTGCGCACCGGCACCGTCCGCGATACCGGCGAATACGCCGTGCGCGGCGGCATCCTCGATCTGTCGCCGCCGGGCCTGCCGGCCCCGATCCGCCTCGATTTCTTCGGCGACACGCTGGAATCGATCCGCGCCTTCGACCCCGAGACCCAGCGCACCACCGGCCAGTTGCGCTCCCTCGACCTCGTGCCGATGAGCGAGGTGCAGCTCACCACCGAGACCATCCGGCGCTTCCGCCAGAACTACATCCAGAGCTTCGGCGCCGCGACCCGCGACGACCGCCTGTACGAGACGGTGAGCGAAGGCCGCCGCTATGCCGGCCTCGAACACTGGATGCCGCTGTTCTACGACCGCCTCGATACCCTGTTCGACTATCTCGCCGGAGTGCCACTGCTGCTCGATCCGCAGGTGGAGGAGGCCGCCGCCGAGCGCATCGCCCTGGTGCAGGACTACTTCCAGGCCCGCGAGACCGCCCTCAAGAACCCGCAGGCCGGCGTGGCGCCCTACAAGCCCCTGCCGCCCCGCGCCCTCTACCTGATGCAGAACGAGCTGAAGGAGCGCCTCGCCACCGCCACGGTGGCGCGGATGACGCCCTTCGCGCAGCCCGATTCCGACGAGCGGGCGGTGATCGATTGCGGCGCCAAGCCCGGCCGCAGCTTCGCCCCCGAGCGGACGGACGAGCACGCCAGCGTCTTCGATGCGGCGGTGGCCCACATCCGCGACCTCATGGGATCCGGTCATCACGTGATCCTAGGATCCTGGTCCGACGGATCGAGGGACCGGCTCTGCGGCGTCCTCTCCGATCACGGGCTCAAGAAGCCCATGGCGATCACGCGCCTCTCCGACGTCTACGCCCTGAAACGCGGCACCGACACGGCGGTGGCGGTGTGGGGGCTGGACGCGGGCTTCACCGTGGGCGAACTCGCCGTCGTGTCCGAGGGCGACATCCTCGGCGACCGGCTGGTGCGCCAGAAGCGCAAGGCCAAGCGGCCGCAGGACGTGATCCTGGAGGTCCAGGCCCTCCAGCCCGGCGACCTCGTGGTCCACGCCGACCACGGCATCGGCCGGTTCATCGGCCTCAAGACCATCCACGCGGCGGGCGCCCCGCACGATTGCCTGGAACTGCAATACAACGGCGGGCAATTGCTGCTGCCGGTTGAGAACATCGAGCTTCTCACCCGTTACGGCTCGGAGGATTCCGAGGTCGCCCTGGATCGCCTCGGCGGCGGGGCGTGGCAGGCCCGCAAGGCCAAGATGAAGCGCCGCATCCTCGAGATGGCGGGCGAACTCATCAAGATCGCGGCCCAGCGCTTCGTGAAGAAGGCGCCGCTCCTCAAAGCCCCGGAGGGCCTCTACGAGGAGTTCGCCGCCCGCTTCCCCTTCGAGGAGACCGAGGATCAGGCCGGCGCCATCGACGCGGTGCTGGACGACCTCAATGCCGGCCGGCCCATGGACCGGCTGGTCTGCGGCGATGTCGGCTTCGGCAAGACCGAGGTGGCGCTGCGGGCCGCCTTCGCGGGGGCCATCTCGGGCAAGCAGGTGGCGGTGGTGGTGCCGACCACCCTGCTCGCCCGCCAGCACTACCGGACCTTCGCCGAGCGGTTCAAAGGCCTGCCGATCGAGGTGGCGCAGCTCTCCCGCTTCGTCTCGGCCGGCGAGATGAAGCAGACCCGCGCCGGGCTGGCGGCGGGCACCGTGGACATCGTGGTGGGCACACACGCCCTGCTGGCGAAGACCGTCGCCTTCAAGGACCTCGGCCTGCTGATCGTGGACGAGGAGCAGCATTTCGGAGTCAGCCACAAGGAACGGTTGAAGGCGCTCCAGGCGGATGTCCACGTGCTCACCCTGTCGGCGACGCCGATCCCGCGCACCCTGCAAC
>JAKONI010000121.1 GCA_022702015.1 Beijerinckiaceae bacterium
TTCATGGACCGAGCCTATTGTGTGCGCTGCGGCAGAGCCTGTATGTCTTGCGGGGCGCGCCGGCCGCGCGGGTGCCTTCCCGAAAGTTTCGCGACGGGGTTGAGACCATGGCCCACTTCGATCCCGGCGACAGGCGTTGTTCCCCGGAGGAGGGCATGGGTGCGGACGGTGCCGCCGCCCCTCCGCCCCTCCCCGCCGCGGCCCAGCACACTCTGGATCGGATCGCGGAGGCGCTTGGCGCCACGACGGCGCTGCTTCGCTCCCACGGGTCCTCGGAATCCACCGGGGACGTTCGGATGGCGGAGGCCACCGCGTTGCTTCAGGCCTTCATCAGGATCGAGGATCCGGCGGTGCGCCGGCGCTGCGTCGCCCTTGTCCAGCAGGCGGCCGGGGCGGGGCGCGGGCTCTGAGGCGCCCGCGGTGGCCCGCTCCTCAGACGGCTCGGACACAGGGGACCCGCTTGGGTGAAGCCTCCGGCGGTCTGGCGGTCACGGCGAACGTCCTCGCGAGATGCTGCGTGGCGTGCTCGATGAAGCTGCGGACCTTCGCCGGCACGAGGCGTGACGTGGTGGCGACGTAGATATCCGTCTGCGGCAGGCTCCAGTCCGGCAGGACGGCCTCCAGCCGGCCCGACCTCACATCCCGCTCGACATTGATCAGGCTCGTGGCGGCGATGCCGAAGCCGGCGATGGCCATGCGGCGCGCGAGGCTGAGGCTGTTGCACGACAGGCTTCCGCCCACGTTCACGGACACGGACTCGATCCCGCGCTGGAACCCGACCTCGATTCGCGTGGCCGCCGAGGACAGCACGATCTCGTGGCCGGTCAGGTCGTGCGGATGTTCGGGCCGCGGCCGGGCCGACAGGTAGTCCGGCGAGGCGAACAGTCCGTTCTCGAGGGTGCCGATCTTGCGCACGATCAGGGAGGCCTCGCGTGGGGCCTCCGTGCAGATCGCGAGGTCGTAGTGCTCCTGCACCAGATCGACGGGGGCGGCATGAAGATCGAGGTGGACGTGGACGTGCTCGTTCTGCCGCGTGAAGTCGGCGGCGATCTCCGACAGGTATCGCACGGCCCAGAAGTCGGTGGGCGCCGCCACCCGGAGGAAGCCGCTCGGCCCCTTCCCCTGCGCCACCAGATCGTCGAAGCTTCGCTGCGCATCCTCGACGAGGCGGATCGCCTGCGCGAGGTAGGTTTCCCCGTAGGTCGTCAGGGCGATCTTCCGGGTGGTCCGGTCGAGCAGGCGCAGGCCGATGTTGGCTTCGAACTGCGAAATACGCCGCGAGAGCGAGGACACGGGCATTTCAAGCACCGTGGCCGCTTGGCTGAAGCTCCTCCGCCTCGCGACTTCGACGAACAGAGTCATATCGCGCAAGAGGTGTGGATTCGCCATCGTTCCGCAGCAATCGCCCCCCTCGGCCGGTTCCCCCGTTCTCGCCCGGCCTATCTACAACTGTAGGTAGAATGACAGATCTTAACTGCTGGTAAATCGCGCTGCCGCCGAGGGGACGCCGCCGTGCCCCGGCAGGACAACTGGTGATGGAACTGTGTCATTCCATCACCTCCGGCATGAACGCGCGGACGTCATTCGTAGGGCCGGTGAAGCTTGACCTCCGGGTTCAGGCGGACGCCGAAACCCGGCTTGTCGAGGGCTGAGGCCTTCATGCGGCCGTTCACCGGAACGGGCTCGTCGAGGAGCAGCGGGGTGAAGGCCGGGCGCACCTCGTCGGCGTTCGGCGCCGTCATGATGATCTCGGTGAACGGGCTGTTATGCCGGGTGATGACGAAGTGATAGCTGTAGACGCCGGACCCGTGCGGCACCATGAGCGCGCCATGGGCGTCGGCCAGCGCCGAGATCTTGATGAGCTCGGTGACGCCGCCGCACCAGTTCACGTCGGGCTGGATGATGTCGCAGCAGCCCATCTCCAGCAGCATGCGGAAGCCCCAGCGGGTCGCCTCGTGCTCGCCGGTGGTGACCAGCATCCCCTTCGGCACGTCGCGGCGAAGCTGGGCATAGCCCCAGTAATCGTCGGGCGAGAGGCATTCCTCCACCCATTTCAGACCGTAGGCATGGGCCTTCTGGGCGAGCCTGGTGGCGTAGTTGAGGTCCAGGCTCATCCAGCAATCGTACATGAGCCAGAAGTCTTCACCGACCTTGTTGCGCATGTCCTCCAGGATGGCGAGGTTCTTCTTCAGGCCGTCCTCGCCCTCGGCGGGGCCGTGCAGGAGCGGCAGCTTGCCGCCGATGAAGCCCATGTCCTTGGCGAGGTCGGGGCGAGCGCCGGTGGCGTAGAAGGACAGTTCGTCCCGCACCGGGCCGCCGAGCATCGCGTGGACCGGCTCGCCGCGCACCTTGCCGAGGAGGTCCCACAGGGCGATGTCGACGCCGGAGATGGCGTTCACCACCACGCCCTTGCGGCCGTAGAACTGGGTCGAGAAGTACATCTGGTCCCAGATCTTCTCGATCTCCGAGACCTGACGGCCGACGAGGAAGCGCGACAGGTGCCGCTCCACGATGAAGGCGCCGATCTCACCCGCCGTGGTCACGCCCAGGCCGACGTTCCCGTCGCTGGCCTCGACCTCGATCACCAGGGTGCCCAGCACGTTGATGCCGAAGGAGCGGCGGCTCTGGCGGTACTCCTCGTACCGGGCCATCGGGGTGGCGATGTGGTCGTCGATCCAGTGGTAGCCCTCCTGGTCGTGGTAGTCGGCGCCGCCGCCGCGCACCGTGTAGGCGCGGACCGCCTTGATCGTCGGCATGGCCATGGTCGTGTCCTGTCGGTTGGGGCTGGGGCGTGGGGAAGCGTGACCCGTCGGGCTCACGCGGGCTCGGCGGTGACGCTCGGCCGGGGGGACGTACGCCCGATGACGAGGATCAGGAGGGCGCCGCACACGGTGGTGGCGGCGAGCAGGTAGAGGCCGGCGGCCCCGGAGGCGAAGGCGGCCTCCGCCCAGGTCCTGACGTTGGGGGCCACGAAGCCACCGAGCGCCCCGACCGAGTTGATCAGGGCGATCCCCCCCGCCGCCGCGACGCCGCCGAGGTAGTCGGTGGGGAAGGTCCAGAAGATCGGCTGGACCGCGATGAAGCCCGCCGCCGCGCAGCACAGGGCCGCCAGCGACAGCACCGGCGAGGTGGTGGCCACCGAGGCCGCGATGCCGAGCCCCGCGACGGCGAGGATGGCGGCCGCGTAGCCGCGCCTGCGGGCGGAGGCGGCAGCCCGGCGCGGCAGCCAGTAGGTCGCGGCCAGCGCGCAGACCCACGGGATCGCCGAGACGAACCCGACCTCGAGCCCGATCTTCTTGCCGAGCAGGCTCGCCACCTGCGTCGGCAGGTAGAAGACGACGCCGTAGACGCTCATCTGGATGAGGAAGTAGATCAGCGCGAAGTGCAGCACCCGGCCGCTGCGCAACGCCGTGACGAGGTGCGCCGGGCCGTGGGCGGCCTTGTGCCGATCCTCGGAGCGGATCGCCCGGAGGAGCACCTGCTTCTCGTCCGCCGTGAGCCAGCCGGCATCCTGCGGGCCGTTGTCGAGGTAGAAATACGCCCAGACGCCGACGATGGCCGCGAGCAGCCCCTCGACCATGAACATCCACTGCCAGCCCTGGAGCCCGCCGAGCCCCTGGAAATCGAGGAGCAGGCCGGAGAGCGGGCTGCCGACGATGAAGGCGAGCGGTGCGCCGAAATAGAACAGCCCCATGGCCCGCCCGCGATCCGCCGACGGGAACCAGTAGGTCAGGTAGAGGATAACGCCGGGAAAGAACCCGGCCTCGGCGACGCCCAGCAGGAAACGCAGGACGTAGAAGCTCGTCTCGGTGTGGGCGAACATCATCGCCGCCGAGATGAGCCCCCAGGAGACCATGATGCGGGCCATCCAGATGCGCCCGCCCACCCGGTGCATGATGAGGTTGGAGGGGACCTCCAGCAGCGCGTAGCCGAGGAAGAAGATCGAGGCGCCGAGGGCGTAGGCCGCGTCCGACAGGCCGGTATCCGCCTGGAACGCCTTCTTGGCGAAGCCCACGTTCGCCCGGTCGAGGAAGGCGAGCACGTACATGAGGAGCAGGAACGGCAGCAGCCGCCGGGTCGCCTTGGCGACCGTCGCGGCGAGCGAAACGGAGGGGGAGTCTGGCATGGCGGGCTCTTTCTCGGGACGTTGCCTCCGGCTGCCTTGGGTCGTTGCCCCGGCATGCTCTGTTCTTGTCCGATCGCGCGCCCGATGATCCGAGTCGCCGCGCCGATCCGGTTCGTAGCGGTAGCCAAAGCCGCGATAACGGAATAATCGAATTTTCTGTTCGATATATTCCTAAAAGTTATCGCAATGGACGACCGACATCCGACCGGATCGATGGCGCGGCTGAAATTCCGGCAGTTGCGCCTCGTGGACGTCCTCGCGCGCGTCGGCACGCTGGGCCGCGCCGCCGCCGACCTGAACGTGACGCAGCCCGCCGCCACCAAGATCCTCCAGGATCTGGAGGAACTGCTCGGCACGCGCCTGTTCGTCCGCACCCCCCGGGCGATGATCCCGACGGAAATCGGCACGCATGTGATCGACTATGCCCGACGGGTCCTGATCGATGGCGAGCGCTTCGCCGATGGGCTCGCCAGCCTGAAGCGGGGTGGCTACGGCGTGCTGGCGCTGGGCGCGATCATGGCCACCGCCTCCGATCTCCTGCCCCGGGCCATCGCGGCGCTGAAGCGGGAACGACCGCTGATGACCGTCCGGTTGCTGGCGGCCACCTCGGACGTCCTGGCCGCCGCCCTCGCCCGGGGGGAACTCGATCTGTTCCTCGGGCGCATCCCGGAGCCGTCGGACCGGTCGGCGTTCGATTTCGAGCCATTGGCGGGCGAACAGCTCTGGGTGTTCGCCGTCGCGTCCCATGGCTTGGCGCGGCGCGACACCCTCGATTGGGCCGACCTGGGCGGCGTGCCCTGGGTCCTTCAGCCGAACTCGAGCCCCATGCGCCGCCGGATCGAGGCGGCCTTCGCCACCGCCGGGCTTCCGATCCCGGACAACCTCGTCGAGACCACCTCGATCTTCGCCACGCTCAATCTCGTCCGCCACGCCAACATGGTCTCCATGCTCCCCAGCACGATCGTGGCTCAGGAAATGGCGCGCGGAGAATTCGCGCGGCTGCCGGTGCAGACTCATGTGGCGATCGGTGATTTCGGCATCGTGACGAGAAAGGACTCCCCGCTCTCGGCGAATGCCAGACTGTTCATCGCGATCGTGAAGGGCATGACGGGGCAAAGTATTCCCGTGGATGACCCCGTGTGATCCACGAATCTGTCGCGGCGGTGATGTGCAGGCCCCCTGCGGACAGGCCCGAATTGCCCGAGACGGGGGCGCCATGGTCGATCTCACGTCATCCTCCGCCGACGCATGGCCTGGAGTTCGAGTTCGATCCCGTAGCGGCCCTCGTGGGCGAGGCGCACCAGCTTGCGGAAATACCCTCCGGGGTTGCGCATGCGGTTCTCCCCGCGGCGCGTCTCATCATCCTGAAGCTGCGCGACGATCAGGACGAGGATCGCCGCGCGGTCCCGGCCGAGATGTCCGCAGGCCTCCTCCCAGGCCGAGGGGTGGGCTCCGATCGACGAGCGGAGCGTCCGTCCGATTTCGAGGATGTCCGCCGGGCCGCAGGGACCCCCGGCGAACTCAGTCAGGATCGGGCAGGCCTCCACCACGAGAGCCGGATCGATCTCGACCGCCGGCCCAGGCTCTTCTCGGGGAGCCCTTGTACAAGGCTCGCTAGTAGGACTGGTGTTTTGTTCTAAGTGACGGCGCGAATTGCCGGCAGAGGCGGCCTGATAAAAGCGATCCTCGGCCATGGTGCGCAGTTCTCCCCAGGCTTCGAGGAGGGTGTCGGCGACGCCGCCCGGCCCCCGGCGGCGGGGGGATTCCAGCATGAGAGCTTCGCGAGCCGCGATCAGGTCGTCCCGCCGGATCCGTGGGTAGCCTTCCAGGGCCGAGAGCGCCTCGTCCACCGCCCGCCGGTGACGGGTCAGGGTATCGAAGGCCCGCCCCCTGGCTTCCGCCTCGGCGGCGGCGGCGCGCAGGGTTGTCGCCCACTCCGCCGCGCGGGTCACCACCGGCGTCAAATCGAAACCGAAGGCGTCGATGATCGCCCCGCCCGGCGCGCGGACGGCATACCGCTTGCCGTTGGCGGAATCCCTTGGGGTGATCAGTTCGAACGCCACGAGGTCGCGCAGCCCATAGCGCAAGGCGCGCTCGGACAGGCCGGTCATCGCGCACAGGTGCTGGTTCGAGGGCCAGACGATCAGCCGGTCCCATTCCTGTTCGCCCCACACGGCGCAAAGCGCCGACAGCAGCGCCCGCAGCGCCGGGCGCAGCCGCAGCGCCTTGGCCGCGTCCCGGCCCGCCGCGGCGAGTTCGCGGCGCGACACCGTCCGCCCGTCTTCGAGCGCACGTCTCCCTCCGGCAAGCGCGGCACGCGTGAGCGGCCGGCCTCCGGTCTGAACCGTCTCCACTGTCCAACCTCCTCTCGGGAGGCAAAGCGGGACCGTTCACCCGCGAGGGTGTTCTTGACGGCGGCCTGTGGGAGGGGCATACAAGGGGTGCGAATCGCTTGATGCGCCCCTTCCACGGGTGATGTCAGGTCCAAGGCCTCGGAGTTTCCAGCTCCGGGGCCTTTTGCTTTGCCGGTTACGTCATGCGTCGTTCTCCTCGAAGACGGTCGCCAGGGCCCAGTCGATCGCTTCCGAGCGGTTCTTGAACCGCCCCTCGCCGATCGCCCGATCGATGAGGTCACGGGTCGAGCCGGACAGCCACACCGTCTGCTGCACCATGCCCTTCTGCCGAAGCGCATCGCGGCGCCGCGCCTGTCGGCGTCGGTCCCCTGCGATCAATTCCGCCAGCCGTTCCTCAGCGTTCATCGGAGCGTCCCCGATTCCGTCTACGTGACAACCCATGTGGGCCGATTCGGGAAGGCCGTGCAAGCTTGGCCATCGGGACTCCTGTGCGTGAGCGATTCCGCGTCTTGCGCGCGGGGGACGGGCCGTGCCGGCGTCCGCCGTCGATTGGGCGCGCGAATCGCCCCCTACGGTAAGGGCGATCAGGGGCCGCCCTCTTGGAAGATCGGGCTGCCCGGACCGCGTCGGAGACGCTGGCCGATCTCGCGGCTCGACCGACGGCGACCCGTCAGGCCGAACGGCGCGGCGCGGCCGGAGGCATGGCCTCCCGGGGAATGATCGCGCCGGGATGGCGAATCACCGCCCCCGCCACGATGTGCCCGGCAAGCGCAGCCTCGGCGGGGCCGCGCCCGGACAGGCGGGCGGCGAGGTATCCGGCGGCGAAGCTGTCGCCCGCCGCCGTGGTGTCGATGGGGACCACCGGGCTTGGGATCGAGACAGGCTCCGTCTTCCCCCCGGCGCTGACGAGGCAACCCGGCTCGGGGAGCTTCACCACCGATTCGGCCACGCCCCGCCGTTCGAGGCGGGCCAGGACGGTCTCCGCCTCCCCTGCCCCTTCCATCTGGCGGAAGTCGTCGACCCCGGCCAGGACCGTGTGGCACAGCCCGAGGACGCGATCGTAGGTGGCGGAAGCCTCAGCGCGGTCGGGCCAGCCCCGCGCCCGGAAGTTGGTGTCGAAGACGACCCGTACCCCGGCCTCGCGGGCCCGTTCCAGGGTCGCGAGCAGCCGGGCTCGGGCACCGTCCCGGAACAGGGACAGGGAGATGCCGGAGAGGTACAGCACGTCGCCCGCCAGCAAAGCGGCCTCCGTGGCGTCGGCGTGGGGCGGATCGAAGATCCGGCGGACCGGCGCGCTGTCGCGCCAGTGGAGGAAGCGCCGCTCCCCCGCCGCGTCGGTCTCGATGATGTAGAGGCCCGGCAGGTGGCCGGGCAGGCGCAGGACGTGGGCGGTGCCGACGCCTTCCGCCTCCCAGGCCCGCACCATGTCGGCGCTGAAATCGTCGTCGCCCAGGGCCGAGACGTAGTCGGTGCGCACGCCGAGGCGGGCGAGGTAGACGGCGGTGTTGAGGGTATCGCCGCCGAAGGCCCGCGACAGCAGCCCATCCGGCCGGGTGCGAAGCTCGACCATGCATTCGCCGAGGCAGGCGACCCTCGGCCCACCGGCCTGCCCCTGCCCCCGCTCCGCCATCACCCCTGCCCTCACAGCGTCGCCCCGATCCGCCGGCGGATGAGCGCATCGCGGCCCTAGTGCGGGGACGCACTCACTCCGTTCGTGCGCCTTTGCCCTAGCCCTCTGCTTTTGCATCAATATTTCCAGACTCGGCTGACGCCTCCGTCTGGATCGATGCACGAGTCGGCGATGGTTACGCTCTCGGGGATGTCGCCGCAATCGCGGTCCATGACGCGCGGTATCGGCCGGTCGAGCGGGGTCGGTCGCGGACTTTCGGGAGGATACCGGGCTTGCGGTCAGGGGCGGACCCCCAGCCGGCGGTGCGGCACTGGACGGTCGCCCGGCCCCCTCGCTGGGACCGCAGCGTGGGGTGTCCACGGAACGACGCGCCGGCCGCGACGGCAGCGGTGCAGGTGATAACGCTCCCTTATCACCTGTTGGCCTCATCCCATCGTAAGGCGTGCCAGGGGTTTAGGCGCGCCGATGCCCCTGCCGGGGGCAGGGATGACATCCCCCGGACGGCAAGACCGCGTGCGGGTCGGGACCGATCGGTTTACGGGAGATGCACCCAATCGGCCCATGGTCGTCCCAGTCGATCGGGATCGGCCCCCGCGAACGACGATGCAAGACACCAGGACCCAGGGACCCAGCCTGTGACACAGCTCCCGAGCGTCTCCCTCGCCGACACCTACGCCCGGCAGGCCCTGTCGAAGGCGAGCCTGCGCGCCTACCGGGCCGACTGGAGCCACTTCCTCGATTGGTGCGAGGGTCGCGGCGTCCCCGGCCTGCCGGCTTCGGTGGAAACGGTGTGCGACTATCTCGCCTCCATGGCCGAGACCCATGCCCGCGCCACCATCGAGCGCCGGCTCGTCACCATCGCCCAGGCGCACAAGCTCGCCCATCACCCTTGGGTACCCGGTCACCCCCGGATCAGGGCGACGTTGCGCGGCATGTTCCGGCTGCACGGGCGTCCGCAGGTCAAGGCGGCGGCGATCGAGCTCGACGAGGTGCGTGCCATCCTGGCGGCCCTGCCGACGACCCTCGTCGGCCTCCGGGACCGGGCGATCCTGCTCCTCACCTTCGCCGGGGCGCTTCGCCGGTCGGAGATCGCGCGGCTGACCCGTCAGGACATCGCCCTCGGCCGCGAGGGTCTGCGCATCTTGCTCGCCCGTTCGAAATCCGACCAGACGGGGGAGGGGCAGGTGATCGGCATCCCGAGGGGGCGGCACAAGGCGACCTGCCCCGTCGAGTCCCTCACTCGCTGGCTTCAGGCGGCGCCGGCGGAGGGCGCCATCTTCCGGGGCATCCGCGCGGACGGGACGGTGATGGAGACGCCGCTCCACCCGAACTCCATCGGCGAGATCGTAAAGGCCCGCGCCACGGCCGCCGGCCTCAAGGCGCCGAGCGTTCACGAGCGCATCTCGGCCCACGGTCTGCGGGCCGGATGCATCACCGCGCTTTACAAGTCGGGGGTGCCGGACGAGGCGATCATGGGACATTCCCGTCACCGCGATCTCAAGACGATGCGCGGCTACGTCCGTCGCGGCAAGCTCCTGGCCGAGAGTCCGGCCCGCAACCTCGGGCTCTGACGCTCGCCCGGACGGGGTGGGGCGGCCCGGAGGGGCAGCCCCGTCGCCTCAGCTGTCGGCCTTCTGCCCGGAGAGCGTCAGATCGAGATAGGTCTTCGTCACCGGCTCGATGAGCTGGGCGATCGCCTCGGCGGCCTTCGTCTCCTCCTCGATGGCGGTCTTGGCGAGGGCGGCGTGGTCCGAGTGGCCGGCCCGCTCCGCGATCACCGCCAGGGACTTGTACGCCGCGATCTGGTCGTACTGGTAGGCATAGCCGGCGTAGAGGTTCTTCAGGGTCTCGTCCTGCGCGGTGGCATGGACGGCGGCACCGATCGTCCCCGCGACGTTCGTCACGGCCTCCTTCAGGCCGGACGGGCTCTCCCCGAGATCCGCCAGCGCCTTGTCGAGGCGCCCGATCTGCGCCTTCGTGGTCTCGGCATGGCGGCGCAGGACCGACGCATAGTCGGGATACCGCTCCAGCCCCGAGAGCTGCCGCTCCATCTGCGTCAGGCCCTGCTTTTCCAGCGCGCGGGTATTACGAAGGGCGACCGCGTAGATCGAACCGATATCCGTATTGGCCATGTAATGGTGGCTCCGAAATGATGTCAGATGCGCCGGGCAACGTGACGACGAAACCGACGTTCCACACCGTCTCTGCGACCGAATGGCCCTACCGAGCTTGGATGGCGATGGCCGGCTCTCGGATTCTGCTGGCGTTGGGCCCGGAAATACTGACGAAGGCCGACGGCCGACCATCGACCCTGCGTCAAGCCGTGCCGCAACCTCGCCGCGCGACCTTCGGTTGCCGCACCACACCGAGACCTGGAGCGAGGATCCATCAGCATGTCGGAGAGCCACCGCCGGTCCGCCAAGGCGCAGCAGGCCGACGAGGTGCAGGCCGCCGGCAAGTCCGAAATGGTGGCCGCCGCCGAGAACGCGGCCCTGACGAAGCAGCACGGGCGCGGTCGCCGCACACCGGAGGAAGCGTGAGCCGGCCAGGGCGGGGCTGACCGCCATGCCGAGCCTCGCCGACCACGGGACCGCCTTCGCGGAGGCGGTTTCTGGCTTCGCCCCCGGCCCTGTCGTGGTCCTGTGCCACGACGATGCCGACGGGTTGTCGGCCGGCGCCATCCTGAGCCGCGCCCTCGAACGCAAGGGCCGGGGCCCCGTGCGGATCCGGGTGGTGGGGCGCGGGGAGGGGGCGTGGTCCCCGGCGATCCGCGACGTCCTCGCCGGCTGGGCCCCCGCCGGGATCGTGGCGACGGATCTCGGCGTGCAGGCGGGCGCCATCCTGCCCGGCGTGCCGACGGTGCTGGTGGATCACCACGTGCCGCGCTCCTGGCCCACCGCCGACGAGGCGCGGGTCGTGACGGGCCACGAGGATGCCCCGATCCCCACCTCCAGCCTCCTCGCGTTCGCCTGTGCCCAGGCGCTGGGCGACGCGGAGGACCTCGCATGGCTCGCGGGGATCGGCCTCGTGGGCGACCTCGGCGAGCGCGGGGCCGGCGCCGACTTCCCCGACATCATGGCGAGCCTGCGCAAGGCCCATACCGCCAAGGCCGTGCGGGAGGCCGTGAGCCTCGTGAACGCCCCCCGGCGCTCCGCCTCCGGTGACGCGGAGCCCGCCCTCCGGGCGCTGCTCGCCGCCGGGGGCCCGGCGGACCTCCTCGACGGCGACGCCGCCGCGCCGCTTCGCGAGGCCCGCGCCGAGGTCAAGGCGGCCCTCGATGCCGCCCGCGCGGTCCCTCCCCTCTTCGCGGGGCCTGTGGCGCTGATCCGCTGCGATTCCCCCTGTCAGATCCATCCCCTGGTCGCCCAATCCTGGACCCATCGCCTGCGGCGGCAGGTGGTGATCGGCGCCAATGCCGGGTTCCGCGCGGGCTACGTCCACTTCGCCGCCCGGAGCGCCTCGGTGCCGGACCTCATCGCCTTCCTGGAGGAGCGTGCTCCGACGCTCGGCCCGGACGACCAGTTCGCGCAGGGCCATCGCCGGGCCACCGGCGGGCAGGTGCGGGCCGAGACCTGGAACCGCTTCGCCGCCGGCCTCGGCTTCGGACCGGAGGCCCTCGTCCCGTGAATCGTCGCGTCCTGATCGTCGGCGCCTCGCGCGGCCTCGGGCTGGGGCTGGTCGCGCGGTTTCTCGCCCGGGGCTGGGACGTCACCGCCACCGTGCGCCGTCCCTCGGCGGCGCTCGCCGACCTCGCCCGGATGGGTCCCCTGCGGATCGAGACCGACCTCGACATCGACGACGACGCGGCGGTGGCCACCCTGGCGGCCAGCCTCGCCGGGGTGCCGGATTTCGACGTCGTGTTCGTGGTGGCGGGGGTGGCGACCCAGGCCGGCACCCCGGCGAGCCTCCTGCCGCGCGAAGTCGCCGGGGCGGTGTTCCAGACCAACGCCCTCAGCCCGATCCGCTTCGCGGAGGCGTTCCGGCGGCGGGTCGCCCCCGACGGCCTCATCGTGCTGATGACCTCGAAGCTCGGATCGGTCTCCCTCAACCAGGGCGGGGGCTGGAGCAGCTACCGGGCGAGTAAGGCGGCCCTCAACACCCTCGCCCGCTCCTTCGCGGGCCAGCATTCCGGCGCGCGCTGGGGCCTCGTGCTGATGCATCCGGGGTGGGTGCGGACCGACCTCGGCGGCCGCCGCGCCACCCTCGACGTCGAGACGAGCGCCCGGGGCATGGTCGCCGTCATCGAGGGCCAGCTCGGTCTGCGCGGCTGCCGGTTCCTCGACCATGCCGGCGCGACGGTGCCCTGGTAGGCGAACCGGACGCAGCCGCATGGGCTGTGACCCGAAGGGCACAACTGTGGACCGCGCCGCAGCGAAAGCCCCCACTCGGTTGCCGGAGGGGCGGTCGCGGCGTATCCCTCTCAGCGTAAAAACCCAGCTAAATCAGTACTTTATTATAATTCAAAACTGAGACGCACCCCCGTGGATCCGCAAGGGCCCGCGAATGCGTCCGGCTGCCCCGACGAACGCCGAGGTTCCCCGAGCATGACGATCCGCCGCCTGCGCCCCGCCCCGCCGCTCCTCCTTCTCGCCGGCGTCTCCCTCACCGTGCTGACCCAGGCCGCGCCCCTCATGGCCGGCGGGGCGATGGCGCAGGACGTCGCGGTCCAGTTGAACGAGTTGTCGGTGGAGGCGGTGGCCCCGAGCCCCGGCGGCCTCAACCTCAGTGCCGGCGACGGGGGAACGGCCGCCACCAGCGGCGGCGGAGGCGGCCCCTCGGGCGTCACCGGCTACACCGCCCGGGTCTCCACCGCCGCCACGAAGACCAACACGCCCCTGATCGAGGCCCCGCAATCGGTGACGGTGATCACCCGGGAGCAGCTCAACGACCGCAACGTGCAGACCTTCACCGACGCGGTGAACTACGTGCCGGGCGCCGTCTCCGCCCGGTCGGGCTTCGACCCGCGCTTCGACCAGATCTTCATCCGTGGCTTCGACGTGCTGACCAACCAGGGCATCTACCGCGATGGCCTCCGGGTGATCGGCAGCGGCTTCGCCTTCCCGAAGAGCGAGCCCTACGGCGCCGAGGCGCTAACGATCCTGCGCGGCCCCGCCTCCGGCCTCTACGGCCTCGGCTCCCCGGGGGGCATCCTCGACATCACCAGCAAGCGCCCGGTCTTCGTACCCTTCGGCGAGGTGCAGTTCCAGGCGGGCAGCTTCGACCGCTTCCAGGGCAACTTCGATGTCGGCGGCCCGGTGGCCGGCTCGGATGGCACCATGGCCTACCGGCTCACCGGCGTACGGCGCGAGGCGGGCACCTTCATCGGGCTCGGCACCAACGACGACCAGTTCAACATCGCCCCGGCCTTCACCTGGAAGCCCTCGGCCGACACCACCTTCACCCTGCTCAGCGAATTCCAGATCACCAACACCCCGGCGACGACGTTCTTCTACAACGATCCGGGATTCCGCGCGACGAACTACTACATGGGCGATCCGCGCTTCGCCGGCCTCGACCAGACGCAGTACCGGATCGGCTACGCCTTCGAGCACAGGTTCGCGCCAGACCTGATCTTCCGCCAGAACTTCCGCCACTACGGACTGTTCCTCAGCGCGAAATACGTCGACATCACCTCGATCAACGACGAGCGCACCATCGGTACCCGCGACAACGGCTACCTCCGCACGAGCCTCGTGCAGCAGACCCTCGACAATCAGCTTGAGGCCCGCTTCGTCACCGGGCCGGTGGCCCATATCGCCGTCGCCGGGTTGGATTACGCCCGCTACAGCCTGTCCAGCCGCTTGGGCAGCTACTACGGCGACAGCACCGCCGTGCCGGACCTGAACCTGATCACCCGGAACTACGGCCAGCAATTCATCGCGACGCCGGTCCTGGCGGACCCGACGCGCCAGACCCAGAACCAGCTCGGCGTCTACCTGCAGGAGCAGGCGAAGTTCGGCGATTTCATCCTCACCCTCAACGGGCGCCACGACTGGGTCTCCCAGGACACCTACGCCTCGCCCGCGAGCGCGGTCTCCCGGCAGGACGACAGCGCCTTCACCGGCCGCGTCGGCCTCGGCTACGTGCTGGCGCCGGGCCTCGTCCCCTATGCCAGCTACGCCACGACCTTCACCCCACAGGTGGGCTTCGACAGGAACGGCCAGGCCTTCAAGGCGGCCACCGGCGACCAGATCGAGGCGGGGGTGAAGTATCTGATCCCCGGCACCAACATCCAGACGGCCTTCGCCGGCTTCGACATCAACCAGTCCAGCCTGCTGGTCCCGGACCCGGCGAACTTTGCCTTCTCAAGGGCCGGCGGTGCCGTGCGCTCGAAGGGATTCGAGGCGGAGGCCACCGCCAACCTCGCCCCCGGCACGAACCTCACCATCGCCTACACGCATGTGGACATAAGGTTCGGGAACAGCGTCTCGGCGACCGGCGAGTCGATCAACGGGAACCTCGTCTCCGGTATCCCGCAGGACACCTACGCTTCGTTCCTCACCTACGCCTTCCCGCCGTCCTCGCCGCTGCGCGGCCTCCAGGTCGGCGGCGGCATTCGCTACATCGGCGCGAGCTACGCCGACGACCAGAACACGGTGCGCAACACCGCCGTCACGCTGTACGACGCCCTGGTGGCCTACGATTTCGCCGCCCTCGATCCGAAGTACAAGGGCTTCCGGGCACAGCTCAACGGCTACAACATCTTCGACCGCACCTATCAGACCTGCTCGTTCGGCTTCTGCAACCGCAACCAGCCGGCCACGGTGATCGGCAGCCTGATCTACCGCTGGTGAGCGCCTCGCCGGGGGCGGGGCGTTGGAGCTTGCCGCTCATCCGTCTATCCGGGGGGACGGGGCGCGCCGAACTGGCGGCGCGCCCGATCCCGACCCGGAGCCCCCATCCCCATGACCGACGAAGCGTGGTCGACACTCCTCGGACTCGCCGCCGTCTTCGCCCTCGTCCTCGCCAACGGCTTCTTCGTCGCCGCCGAGTTCGCCCTGGTGTCGATGCGGCGCAGCCGGGTGGCCGAACTCGTCGCCAACGGGCGGATGAACGCCACCGCGCTGCAACGGGCGACCGACCACCTCGACGCCCACCTCGCGGCGACGCAGCTCGGCATCACCCTGGCGTCCCTGGCGCTGGGCTGGATCGGCGAGCCGGCCCTGGCCCACCTCGTCGAGCCGGCGGTGGCGTGGCTGCCGGATTCCGTCGGGGCTGCGGTGAAGCACAGCATCGCCGTGGTCCTCGCCTTCATCCTGATGACTGCTCTGCACATCGTGCTCGGCGAGTTGGCGCCCAAGAGCTTGGCGCTCCAACGCAGCGAGCGCACGTCGCTGGCGGTGGTGCGGCCGCTGACCGTCTTCCTGTTCGCCTTCCGGCCGGCGATCGTGATCCTCAACGGACTCGGCAACGGGGTGCTGCGGCTCGTCGGGCTGCAACCCGGCCACGGTGAGGGCGCCCAGCACTCGACGGCGGAACTGAACCTGCTGGTCCAGGCGAGCCAGGAGGCGGGCCTCATCAAGGAGGCGCAGCAGGAGGCGGTGGAGCGGATCTTCGCCATCGGCGACCGCCGGGCCCGGGACATCATGACCCCCCGCCACACGGTGGAATGGCTCGACCTCGACGCCGACCAGGACGACCAGCGCGCCTCCATCCGCGCCTGCGACCACACCCGCATGGTGGTGAGCCGGGGCATGATCGACGAGCTGGTCGGCGTCGTGGCGAAGCGCGACCTCCTGAACCAGTTCCTCGAAACCGGGGTCGTGGACGTGGCCGCCGCCATGGAGCCGCCCGCCGTCGTCCACGAGGGTTTGTCGATCCTCGCGCTGCTCGAAATCTTCCAGCGCCAGTCCGTGCGCCTCGCCGTGGTGGTGGACGAGTACGGCAGCCTGGAGGGCATCGTCACACCGATGGACCTGCTGGAGGCCATCGCCGGCGAGTTGCCGGAGGCGGGGGACGACCCTTCGGTGGTGGAGCGACCGGACGGCTCCCTGTCGATCGACGGGATGATGCCGGCGGTGGACGGGCTCGACCGCCTCGGCATCGACTACGAGGGCGAGAACGAGGATTTCAGCACCATGGCGGGCTTCGTCATCTCGCAGCTCGGGCGGATTCCGGCCGCCGGGGATGCCTTCCAGACGCAGGGCTGGCGCTTCGAGGTGGCGGAGATGGCCGGGCAGCGGGTCGCCCGGGTGCTCGTCAGCCCCGCCGTCCAGGCCCGGCCGGGGGCGGACGCGGACGCGCCGCAGCGCTGATGCGTCCGCCATTGAGCCCCGGGACATTCCCCGCCAGGATCGCGGGGCTCGAACGGGCGCGGGGTGGCCCCGCCCCGGCGGTGGCGACGACGCGGAGGTATTCGTGAAGGTTCAAGGTCTGCCCGCCCTCGTCACGGGGGCCGCCTCCGGTCTCGGGGCCGCCACGGCCCGCGCCCTGGCGGCGGCGGGCGCCCGGGTCGCCCTCCTCGACCTGGATCAGGCGGCGGCGGGGGGCGTCGCCCGGGAGATCGGCGGTCTCGCCCTCCCCTGCGACGTGGCCGATGCGAGCAGCGCGGAGGCGGCGGTGGCGCGGGCCGCGCGGGCGCATGGCCCCGCCCGGATCCTCGTCCACTGCGCCGGGATCTGCCCCGCCGCGAAGGTGGTCGGCCGCAACGGCCCCGCCCCGCTGGAGGGCTTCGCCCGGGTGATCCAGGTCAACCTCGTGGGCACGTTCAACATGATGCGCCTCGCGGCGGCCGGCGCGGCGGGGCTCGAGCCGCTGGAGGGCGGGGAGCGGGGCGTCATCGTCACGACGGCCTCCATCGCGGCCTACGAGGGGCAGATCGGCCAAGCGGGCTACGCCGCCTCCAAGGCCGGGGTCGTCGGCCTCACCCTGCCCGTGGCCCGGGAACTGGCGCCCCTCGGAATTCG
This sequence comes from Beijerinckiaceae bacterium, assembly GCA_022702015.1. Taxonomy (GTDB): domain Bacteria; phylum Pseudomonadota; class Alphaproteobacteria; order Rhizobiales; family Beijerinckiaceae; genus Methylobacterium. The sequence goes on from JAKONI010000121.1 coordinate 17,017, forward strand.
CGTCTGCGCCATCGCGCCGGGGATGTTCGAGACGCCGATGGTCCAGGGTCTGCCCGACGAGGTCCAGGCGAGCCTCGGCGCGGCGGTACCCTTTCCGTCGCGCTTCGGCCGCCCCGACGAGTACGCCGCCCTCGTGATGGCGATCCTTGCCAACCCGATGCTCAACGGCGAGACGATCCGCCTCGACGGCGCCCTGCGGATGCAGGCGCGGTGAAGCCACGCCGACCGGGATTCGCCGCAATCCTGCGCCACCGGGTTCCGGCCTTGGGGGTTCGTTAACCACCGTCCCGCCGGGGTTCGGACGGGGCGGGCTCGGGGGGAACGGGTGGCAGGATCGTTCAGAAGGATGGCGCGCGGCGGCGCGGCGGTCGCGCTCGTCGTCTGCCTCGCCGCCTGCGCCGGGCGGCCCACCGGGGTGCTCCTGCCCATCGCCGAGACGGGCCCGGTGCAGGGCACGTCCCGGGTGGATATGCTCGTGGCCACGACGCGCAAGGCGGCCACCGACCGCGGCATCCTGTTTTCCGGCGAGCGCGGCGACACGGTGACGTACACCGACCTCGCGGTCTCGATTCCCCCGGACGCGACGCGCCAGCCCGGATCGGTGCAGTGGCCGAAATCCCTGCCGGGCAACCCGGCCACGGATTTCGTCGCCCTGCGGGCGGAGCCCGTGACCCGGGACAAGGTCGCCGCCTGGACCGGACGCGCCGTCCGGGGCCGGGGCAAGCGCCATGTCCTGGTGTTCGTGCACGGGTTCAACAACAAGTTCGAGGACGCGGTCTTCCGGTTCGCGCAGATCGTCCACGATTCCGGGGCCGAGGTGGCGCCGGTGCTGTTCACTTGGCCCTCGCGGGGCTCGGTGCTGGCCTACGGCTACGACCGGGAGAGCACGAACTTCTCGCGCAACGCCCTGGAGAGTCTCCTGCGCGACCTCGCCCGCGATCCGAACGTGGCCGAGGTGACGGTGCTCGCCCACTCCATGGGCAACTGGCTCACCCTGGAGAGCCTGCGGCAGATGGCGATCCGCGACCGGCGCGTGGCGCCCAAGATCCGCAACGTCATCCTGGCGGCGCCGGACGTGGACATCGACCTCGCCCGCGCCGCCTTCCACGACATGGGCCGGGACCGGCCGCGCCTCACCCTCATGGTCTCCGGGGACGATCAGGCGCTCGCGGTCTCGCGCCTCGTCTGGGGGGACAGCGTGCGGCTCGGGGCCATCGACCCGTCGGCGGAGCCCTATCGCACGGAGTTGGAACGCGAGAACGTCGCGGTGCTCAACCTGTCGTCGGTGAAGTCGGACGATCCCCTCAACCACGGCAAGTTCGCCTCCGGGGATGTCGTCGCCCTCCTCGGCAAGCGGCTCGCCGACGGCCAGCCGATCTCGGATGGGCAGATCGGCATCGGCGACCGGCTGGTCAGCACGGCGGCGGGTGCCGCCTCGACGGTGGCGACGGGGGCGGCGCTCGCGGTGGCGGCGCCGATCGCCATCGTCGACCCGCAGACGCGGGAGACCTATGGCGAGCACCTCTCCCATGTGGGCTCGGGCCTGCGCGACACCGTCGGCTCGACGGTCGACCTCGCGGGGGCCCCCGTCCGCGCCGTCACCGGGGGCCGTTAGGGCGCGCGTTCCCCTTCGCCGAGGGGGGCGTCGCGAGATCGGGGCTTCGCACCCGATCCGACCCTTCACCTCGGAGTCTGGCCGAGAAATCCTGACTCATCCCACCCTTCGTCCTCATCCTGGGGTGCCGCCGCGAAGCGGTGGCCTCGAGGGAGGGCTTCAGTCAGCGCCGCGATCCCTGGAGGCCTCCTTCGAGGCGGCTGTCGCCGCACCTCAGGATGAGGGCGGTGAGGGGAGTGGGGGGCTTTTCGGTCAGGCTCTCGGGATGAGGTCGCGGGAGGGACGAG
>JAKONI010000168.1 GCA_022702015.1 Beijerinckiaceae bacterium
GTGGCCGTGGATCCGCGCATCGCCGGCATCGACCGCGAGGCCCTCGACGGACAGATCCGCGCCCAGGTCGGCGACGTCTACAACGCCGAGGATGTCGAGAAGACGCTCGTCGGCGTCACCAACGAGGTCAACCGCCAGGGCTACCCCTTCGCCCAGGTGCGTCCCACCGGCCAGCGCGACCGCGCCACGCATCAGGTCGCCCTCGGCTTCGTGGTCGAGGACGGACCGCGCGTCTACGTCGAGCGCATTAACATCCGCGGCAACACCCGCACCCGCGACTACGTCATCCGCCGCGAGCTCGATCTGACCGAGGGCGATGCCTACAACCGCGTGCTGGTCGATCGTGCCGAGCGCCGGCTGAACGGCCTGGGCTTCTTCAAGAAGGTGCGCTTCTCCAACGAGCCGGGCTCGGCGCCGGACCGGGTGGTGGTGAACATCGACGTCGAGGATCAGCCCACGGGCTCGTTCTCGGTGGCGGGCGGCTACTCCACCCAGGACGGCATCATCGGCGAAGTGTCGGTCTCCGAGTCGAACTTCCTCGGCCGCGGCCAGTACGTGCGCCTCGCGGTGCAGGGCGGCCAGTTCGCCCGCGGCATCGACTTCTCCTTCACCGAGCCGTACTTCCTCGGCTATCGCCTCGCGGCCGGGTTCGATGCCTTCTACAAGTACTCGGACCTGACCCGGTACTCGCGCTACGAGACGACGGTGTATGGCGGCCAGCTCCGCCTCGGCCTGCCGATCACCGAGCAGTTCGGCATCACCCTGCGCTACTCGCTGTACAACACCGAGCTGAAGGTGCCGAACACCCTCAAGCGGCCGTACAACGACTGCTCGAACCCCATTCCGGGCTACACCTCGGTCTACGCCGCCAACACGATCGATCCGAACACGGGTCGGAACATCGGCGGTCAGGCGATCTATCCGGGCTGTGCCATCGACGGCGAGGCCTCGATCGCCATCAAGGGCTCGCAGGGCAACACCCTCACGTCGCTGGCCGGCTTGACGCTCGCCTACTCGACCCTCGATGTGATCGGCGCTCCGCATAACGGCCTCTACGCCGAGTTGAAGCCCGACATCGCCGGCCTCGGCGGTGACTCGAAGTTCTTCCGCGTGACCGCCGATGCGCGGTACTACAAGGAGTTCTACGAGGACGTCGTCGGCTTCGTCCGCTTCCAGGGTGGTCACGTCGAGTCCCTCGACAGCTCGCCCCTGCGCGTGACCGACCAATTCTTCCTCGGACCGTCGCTGGTCCGCGGCTTCGCCCCGAACGGCATCGGACCGCGCGACGTCGGCATCGCCGACTCCCGTTCGAACGCCATCGGCGGCTCGACCTATGTCGGCGGTACCCTCGAAGTGCAGTTTCCGCTCTACGGCGTTCCGCGTGACCTGGGCTTGAAGGGTGCGCTGTTCGCCGACGCCGGCACGCTGTTCGGCTACAACGGCCGGACGACGTTCGACGTGAACCATGACGGCTTCATCAACGGCGTTTCGCCCACCAGCGGACGGTGCAGCTTCAACACCTACACGATCGGCGTGGAGCCGGAGTGCGTGAACGTCCGCGATAAGGCCGTGATCCGGTCCTCGGTCGGCGCCTCGATCCTGTGGAACTCGCCGCTCGGCCCGATCCGCTTCGACTACGCCTACGCGCTGTCGAAGGACGAAGGTGAGAAGGTCTTCGTGCCGACCCTGGGCAAGTTCGGCCATATCGGCCGCGACCAGACGCAGGCATTCCGCTTCTCCGGCGGCTCGCGGTTCTAGGACCGCCCTCCTTCGGGGTGTAAGGACGATCCGACGCCGGCCAGCCCCATGGGTTGGCCGGCGTTGCCATTTGGGGCCCCGGGTTCCAAAGGCATCGGCAGGGCTCCGCCCTGCCCCCGCCAGAGGGCTCGCCCTCTGGAAACCCGTGACCTCGCGGGAGGCCGGGACCTCGAACAGGCTCTGGGATGTCGGATACTCATTTCTTCACGGCTGCTGCGGGCTTGACCCTGGGCGAGGTCGCGGCCGCCGCCGGTGTCGCCCTCCCGGAGGGCGTCGATGGCTCTCGGGTGCTGGCCGGTGCGGCACCCCTGGAGAGCGCGGGGCCGGACGATCTCGCCTACATGGACAATACCCGCTACGGCGAGATCCTAGCCCGGACGCAGGCCGGCGCCTGCCTCGTCGGGCCGCGCTTCGCCGCCCGCGTGCCGGAGGGCACCGTCGCCCTGGTCTGCCGCGACCCCTACCGGATCTATGCCGGGCTGCTCGGGCGGCTGTACCCCGATGCCCTCCGGCCCGGCCCGCAATTCGGAACGCGCGGCCTCGCCTCCGGGGCGCATGTCCATCCCGAGGCACGGCTGGAGGAAGGGGTCACCGTCGATCCCGGCGCGGTCATCGGGCCGGGGGCCGAGATCGGCGCCGGCACGGTCGTCGGTCCCAATGCCGTCATCGGACCGGGAGTGCGGATCGGGCGGGATTGCTCCATCGGGGCTGGCACGACCCTGAGCCATGCCCTCCTCGGCAACCGCGTCATCGTGCACCCCGGCGCCCGCCTCGGGCAGGACGGGTTCGGCTTCGCCATGGGCGCGAGCCACCTCAAGGTGCCCCAGGTCGGCCGGGTCATCGTGCAGGACGACGTGGAGATCGGCGCCAACACCACCATCGACCGGGGTGCCTCGCGGGATACGGTGATCGGCGAGGGGACGAAGATCGATAACCTCGTGCAGATCGCCCACAACGTGGTGATCGGCCGGCACTGCGTGATCGTGTCGGGGGTCGGGATCTCCGGATCGACGACCCTGGAGGATTACGTGGTGCTCGGCGGGCAGGTGGGGGTCGTGGGCCACCTTCGGATCGGGCGCGGGTCGCAGATCGCGGGCTCGTCCAACGTCAACCGCGACGTGCCCCCCGGCTCCCGTTGGGGTGGGACGCCCGCCAAGCCGGTGCGGGCATGGTTCCGTGAGCTCACCACCCTCGCCCGCCTCGCGGAGCGATCGGGCAAGGAGGCCGACGAGGGGGAGAAAGGCTAGTGCATCGATCCAGACGGAGGCGTCAGCCGAAGCTGGAAAAGTTGATGCGAATACAGAAACCTAGTGCTCATCCGCGTGAACGAAGTGAGTGCGTCGGAGCACTAGGCCCGGCCCCCGGCCGGGGGCCACCGCGCGGGGGCGGGACCAGGCGGCAATAGGCGATGGCCGCGCCTTTACCCTTGCGCATCCACGCATTTCTGCCGATGAGAGGCCGCCGGCTCGGGCGTCGGCGGGACGCGAAGGTAGCGCAGCACGATGAGCGGGGCGGAACAGGTTCTCGGTACGGCGGACATCCACAAGCTTCTGGAACTCCTGCCGCACCGCTACCCCTTCCTGATGGTGGACAAGATCGTGGAGATCGACCGGGACGAGTCCTGCGTCGGCATCAAGAACGTCACGGCCAACGAGCCGCAGTTCATGGGCCATTTCCCAGGGCTGCCGGTCTTCCCCGGCGTGCTCATCATCGAGGGCATGGCCCAGACCGCCGGGGCGATCTGCTGCCGCCACATCATGACGGACGAACTGCGCACCAAGCAGGTGTTCTTCATGACGATCGACAAGTGCAAGTTCCGCAAGCCCGTCGTCCCCGGCGACCAGATCCGCTTCGAGATGCGCAAGCTCAACCATCGCCGGACGATGTGGTGGTTCCGGGGGGAGGCGAAGGTCGACGGCGTGCTCGTCGCCGAGGCCGAGATCGGCGCCATGCTGGTGACGGAGTGAACCCATGAGCGCCCCCGCGATCCACCCGAGCGCCGTGGTCGAGGACGGCGCCGTCATCGGCGACGGGGTCCGCATCGGGCCCTTCTGCCATGTCGGGCCGGAGGTCGTGCTGGACGAGGGGTGCGAGTTGGTGAGCCACGTGGTGGTCGCCGGGCGCACCCGCATCGGGGCGCGGACGCGAATCTTCCCCTTCGCCTCCATCGGCCACCCGCCGCAGGACCTGAAATACCGCGGCGAGCCCTCGACGCTGACGATCGGCGAGGAATGCCTGATCCGCGAGGGCGTCACCATGAACCCCGGCACCGCCGGAGGCGGCCTGGAGACGGTGATCGGCGACCGCTGTGCCTTCCTCGCCAACTCGCATGTGGGCCACGATTGCCGCGTGGGCTCGCACGTCGTGTTCTCGAACAACGTGATGCTCGCGGGCCATTGCAGCGTGGGGGATTACGCGATCCTCGGTGGCGGGGCGGCGGTGATCCAGTTCGCCCGGGTCGGGGCTCACGCCTTCGTCGGCGGCCTGTCGGGCCTGGAGAACGATTGCATCCCCTACGGCATGGTGCTCGGCAACCGGGCCTACCTGTCGGGCCTCAACATCGTCGGGTTGCAGCGCCGGGGCTTCCCCCGCGAGGACATCCACACCCTGCGCCGGGCCTATCGCCTGCTCTTCGCGCAGGAGGGGACGCTGATGGAGCGGGTGGAGGACGTGGCGACCTCCTTCGAATCGAACACCGCCGTCCGCGAGATCCTGGAGTTCATCCGGGCCGGCGGCAAGCGCTCGATCTGCACGCCCCGGGAAGCGCCCACCCCGGTCGGCGCCGCCTGAACCCGACGCCATGGCCGACGCCGCCCCATCGCGCGAGGGTCAGCTGGTCCTGATCGCCGGCGCCGGCCGCCTGCCCGAACTCGTGGCCGGCTCGCTGGAGCGGGCGGGGCGGCCGTTCCGGATGATCGCCCTCCGGGGCTTCACCGGCCGCCCCCTGCGCGGCAAGGCCGACGCGACGGTGGACCTCCTCGACCTCGCGGCGACGCTGGCCCACCTCAAGGGCTGGGCTCCGGCCGCCGTCGTCCCGGCGGGGAGCGTCGCCCGGCCGAGCGCGGCGGCGATCTTCAATGCCGGCGCGGCGTGGCGGAACCGGGATGCCCTGCGGGACATCGCGGCGGGGGGTGACGACCGCCTGCTGAGGGCCGCCGTGGGACTCGTCGAGGAGAACGGGCACCGGGTGCTCGGCGTGCACGAGGTCGCGCCGGACCTCTTGTGCCCCGAGGGGCCGCTGGGCCTGGTGAAGGCCGATGCCGAGGCGATGGCCTCCGTCCGCACGGGGCTCTCCGTCCTCAGGGCGCTCTCGCCCTTCGATGTCGGGCAGGCGGTGGCCGTGGCGGGGGAACGGGTGCTGGCCGTCGAGGGCCCGGAGGGGACGGACAAGATGCTGGCCCGGGCTCGGGCGCTCGGCCGCAAGCCCTTCGGCCGGGGCCGCGCCTCGGCGGGCACGGTGCTGGTGAAGGCGCCAAAGGTCGGCCAGGACCTGCGGATCGACCTGCCGGCGGTGGGCCCGCGCACCATCCGCAACGCCCATGCCGCCGGCTGCGCCGGCCTCGCCCTTCAGGCGGGGCGGACGCTCATCATCGACCGCGTTGCCACGGCGGCGGAGGCGGATCGCCTCGGCCTGTTCGTCCTCGGCTTCGGGGAGCAGCCGTGAGCGGATTGCGGATCTGGCTGGTGGCGGGGGAGGATTCCGGCGACCAACTCGGCGCCAAGCTGATGCGGGCACTGCGCGAGGGGTCGCCGGGCGTCGCATTCGGGGGGGTCGGTGGCGAAGCCATGGCCGAGGCGGGCTTCGCCTCGCTCTTTCCCCTCGATGACGTGGCGGTGATGGGCTACCTGCCGGTCCTCGCCCGGGCGCGGACGCTGCTCCGGCGCATCCGCGAGACGGCGGACGACGTGATCGCCGCCCGGCCCGACGCCCTGGTCATCATCGACAGTCCCGGCTTCACCCATGCGGTGGCCAAGCGTGTCCGCAAGAAGGCCCCCGGGATCCCGATCATCGACTATGTGTCCCCAAGCGTGTGGGCGTGGCGGCCCTGGCGCGCCAAGGGCATGCGCCCCTTCATCGACCATGTGCTGGCGCTCCTGCCCTTCGAGCCGGAGGCCCACCGACGCCTGGGTGGCCCGCCGTGTACCTATGTCGGACACCCGCTGATCGAGCGTCTGGCGGAGCTGCGACCCGACGCGGGCGAGCGGTCCCGGCGGGAGACCGCCCCCGCCCCCCTCGTCATCCTGCCGGGATCCCGGCGGTCGGAATTCGAGCGGTTGATGCCGGTCTTCGGCGCGGCGCTGTCGCGGGTCGCCGCCGAGGTGGCGGTGGAGGTGGTGCTGCCCGCCGTCCCCCGGCACCGGGAGCGGATCGTGGCCCTCGCCCGGGACTGGACGGTGCCGGTGCGGATCGTCTCCCGCGAGGGCGACAAATACGCGGCCTTCCGGGGGGCGCGGGCGGCGCTGGCGGCCTCCGGGACCGTGACCCTCGAACTGGCGCTGTCGGGCGTCCCGACGGTGGTCGCCTACAAGGTCTCGCGGATCGAGGAGGTGATCGCCCGGCGGCTGATCCAGGTACCGAGCATCGTGCTGCCGAACCTCATCCTCGATCGTAACGCGATGCCGGAATTCGTCCAGGGCGAGTGTACGCCGGACCGGCTCGCGCGAGCCCTGCTGCCCCTCCTCCGGGGAGGCTCCGAGCGGGAGGCCCAGCTCTCGGCGCTGGAACGCCTGGACGGCCTGACCATCCTGCCCGATGGCGGAACGCCGAGCCGCGCGGCGGCCGATGTCGTCCTCGGGATCCTCGCGGGGGGCGTGGCGCCGGGTCGCTGACCGGTTGTGTTGGCGCCACAGGCCCGAACGAGCGGCCCGGTGACGCCGCGAAGAAGCTTGACCACGGCGAGAACGCGGGTCCAATGCGGGGCGTCACGGCGGCGGATGACACCCGAGCGGTTCGGGACATCCCGTTTGCGAGAGGGTTGGCGGATCGTGCGGCGACTTCCGCTCCACCTCCTGGTCCTGGCCACGTTGGCACCGGCTTTCGCCGGCTGCACCGCCACGAGCTTCACCTACATCTCGCGGACCTATGTCGGCCTGCCGTCGCAGGTGGTGACGATCGGCTGCAAGGAACCCTACGAGGTCTATGATAACCGGCAGAAGCGCCGGCTGCTCATCGTCTCGAACGGGCTACGCGAGGTGCTGGGCTGCAACCTCAACGACCTGCGCATCGACCCGGACCCCGAGGCCACCCGCATCGGCCGGTTCCGGGCGGCCGCGCGGGCCTATTTGGACGAGACCGTCCGCGAGGATTGCGCCATCACGGGCGAAACGGTGTTCGACGGGCTGAAATCCGAGTTCGCGTATTCGTGCTCGGCCCCGGTGGAGAAGCGCGGCACCAAGGTCCCCCGCCTCCCCGGCCGTCGCCCCGGCCTGCAATCGCAATAGGTCTGGTGGAGGTGCGCGAAGTGCCTCACCGAAAATTCCCCCCATCCCCTCACCGCCCTCATCCTGAGGCGCGGCGAGAGCCGCCTCGAGGGGGGGCTCCAGGGATCGCGGGGCTTCCTGGAGCCCTCCTTCGAGGCCACCGCGTCGCGGCGGCACCTCAGGATGAGGTCACGGGGGGGAGAGGCGACTTTCCGGCAAGACTTTCGGGATGAGACCGAGGCCGGGATGGAGAGGGACTGTTCGGCTGGCTCTCCGGGCGGAGCCCGGGTCATCCGCCGCTACACCTCCGGGTGCGGGAACGTCCGCTCCGCCGCATCCCCGGCGGCGGCGAGCAGCGCCCGGGCGAAGGCCCTCGCCTCCGCGCGGTCGAGGATGACGGCGGCGGTGAACGGCTGGCCCGCGAGGTCGGGCAGGCTGAGTTCCAACCGCACGCCGTCGCGGATGGCACTCGCCTGAAGGCTCCAACCCGATTCCCGGTTGCGCTGCTCTGCCATCGCATCCCCTGACTGTGTGAATTGCCGCAGGAGGTCCCCCGCCGGAACCGGCGCGGGCGGGACCTGTTCCCGCCCCATGTCGACAAGTCCCCCGTCCCAAGCCCCCTCAGTGCCCCGCCTGTCTGCGTTCCTCAAGGTCGCGGGGCCGGGTCTCGTGGTCATGTTGGCCGATACGGATGTGGGGAGCCTGATTACTGCCGCCCAGAGCGGCGCCAAATGGGGCTACTCCCTGCTCCTCCTCCAGATCCTGCTTATCCCGATCCTCTACATCGTCCAGGAATTAACCGTCCGCCTCGGTACGGCGACCGGGCGAGGCCATGGGGAGCTGATCCTCGATCATTACGGGCCGGTCCTCGCATGGATCTCCTATGGCGGGCTGGTGGTGGCGGGGGTGGGTGCCATCGTCACAGAATTTTCCGGCATCGCGGGCATCGGAGACCTGTTCGGCGTACCCCGCCTCGTCAGCCTCGGCCTGCCGGCGGCCCTGTTGCTGCTGCTCGTCCTGACGGGCAGCTACAAGCGGGTCGAGCGAGTGGCCCTGGTGGTCGGGCTGTTCGAGCTCGTCTTCATCGGGCTCGCCATCGCCGCCAAGCCCGACCCGGAAGCGATTCTGCGGTCTTTCAGCCAGATCCCCCTCGGCAACGGTGACTTCCGGGTACTGATCGCGGCCAATATCGGGGCGGTGATCATGCCTTGGATGATCTTCTACCAGCAGTCGGCCATCGTCGATAAGGGCGTGGGATGGGAACACATGCGCCGATCGCGGATCGATACGCTGATCGGCGCCGTCGTCTCGCAATGCGTGATGGGCGCGATCCTGATCACGGCGGCGGCGACGATCGGCCAGTCCGGCCAGGGCTCGAAGGAGGGCCTCCAAACCGTCGGCGACCTCGCCATGGCGTTCACCCCGGCCTTGGGCTCCCTGCTCGGGCAGGTGGTGTTCGGCGTCGGAATCATCGCGGCGGCCTTCGTGGCGCTCAACGTGGTCGCGCTGGCCCTGGCCTGGGGGTTCGGCGACGTGACCAGGCGCCCGCACTCTCTGGAGAAGTCCCCCCGCGAGGCGCCGGCCTTCTACGCGATCTTCGTCGGCGTGGTGCTGGCGGGGGCGATCACCGTGCAACTCGTCACCAATCTCGTGAGCCTCAACGTTGCCGTGGAGGTGATGAACGCGCTGTTGCTGCCCCTGGCCCTGGGGCTCCTGATCCTGCTCGCGACGCGGGTGCTGCCCGAGGACAAGCGCGTGAAGGGGGCCTACAAATGGGTCGTCTATGCCATCTCGGCGGTGACGATCCTGTTCGCGATGGTGGGCGTCCTCGATGCCATCGGCCTGATCTGACGGCGGGCCGAGCCGGGCCGGTTGACGGCATCGGCGGGATGATGTCTCCCCGGCGCGGCAAGGGAGATGGTCATGTCAGAGATTTGGTTTCGCGCCGGCGAGGCGACGGTGCTGGCCGCCGAGGGTCAGTACACCGATGCCATGCCCGAGGTCCTGATCGGTTCGGTCCGTGGCCCGGTGGGTCAGGCCTTTGCCTCGATGATGGGACAGGCGCAGGGCCATACCCGGATGTACGTGGTGCGCGACCTCAACCAGCTCGTGCGCCCGGCGACGATGATGACGAGCAAGGTTACGATCCAGAGCGCCGACTACGTCGAGCTTCTCGGCGGCGTCGTGCAGGCCGCCATCGGCGACGCCATCGTCGACTGCCTCATCGAGGGGATCCTGCCGAAGGACGGCGCCGACGAGCTGTGCATGATCATCATGGTCTGGCTCGATCTGCGCTGCGCGGACGACGACAACCTCGACCGCAAGGACCTTTACCGGACGAACTACGAGGCGACGAAGCTCGCCATCGCCCGCGCCCTGAAGGGCGAGCCGACGGTGGACGAGTTGATCGCCAACCGGAAGACGGTGAAGCACTACGCGCTGGAAGACATCATCGAGTACTGAGCCCTCCGGGGGGCGCCGCGTCCTCCGACGCGGTGCCCGCCTTCCAGCCTACCAGCCGTTGATACGCGGCCAGATCTCGCCGAACCGGCCGTCCTTCCCGAGGACATGGTAGCGGTCGTACTGCGCGGCGGTGGCGCAGGCGTGGTTGGGCAGGATGCGCAGCTTCGTCCCCACCGGAAGATCGGGAAGGCGGGCGCCGGAGGCCGCCCTGAGGGCCACGACCCCGTGCTCCTGGTTGGCCTCCGCCACGATGAGACCGGGAATCGGCACCCCGTCCAGGTCGCAGACGAGGCCGTAGCCCTGATCCACGGCCTGCCGGGCGGTCCCCCGGTCGCGGGACATCGCCATCCAGCCGGCATCCGTCACGATCCACCCCCGGTCCGGCCTGTGGCCGATCACCGTCGTCAGGACGGAGACGGCGATGTCGCCCACGGCGCAGGAGCCGATTCCCGCCTGGACCAGATCGCCGAACATGAACACGCCCGCCCGGACCTCGGTGACACCCGACAGGTCACGGGCATGGCGGGCGGTCGGCGTCGAGCCGACGCTCACCACCGGGCAGGCCAGCCCCGCCGCCCGCAGGATGTCGGCCGCCCGGCAGGCGGCCGCGCGCTCGGCCTCGGCGGCGGCGGCGAGGGAATCGGGATCGCTGAGGCCGTAGCTGTCACCCGCGTGGAGGAGCACGCCACGCAGGCTCGCCGGGGCCAGCCGTCCGCCGATGGCGCGGATGAGGTCCGCATCGTCCGGCTTCACCCCCGAGCGATGGCCGTCCGCATCGATTTCGATGAAGACCGGCAGCGGATCCCCGTTCGCCCCACTCCAGGCGGCGACGGCTTCGGCCTGGGCGACCGAATCGAGGATGACCGCGAGGTCCGCCCCCCAGCGGCCGCGAATCGCCCCCACCCTGTCGAGCTTGTGAGGGGCGATGCCGACCGCGTAGGTCAGATCGTGGACGCCCCGCTCCGCGAAGTATTCGGCCTCCTTGAGGGTCGAGACGGTGGCCGGACCGCGCGGGCTCGTCATTGCCCGGCGGGCCACGTCGATGGACTTGGCCGTCTTGAGGTGCGGGCGGAAGGCGACGCCGAGTTGGTCGAGGTGGCTCCTCATGCCCTGGAGATTCGCGAGAAGCTTCGCCTCGTCGAGGATGAGGCAGGGGGTGTCGAGGGTGTCGAGTCCCCCGGCGGCGCTACGTCCCGTGGTTCCAGTCATCATCGTTCCTCGTTCCACTTCGCTACGCGGCCCTCGGCCGTTTAATCCCGCCTACGGGCGGGAAGGAATGGTGCACAGACGTATCAGCGGCCGTGGATTGTTCGCTTCGCACCATCGAATCAGGTGGACGTTCGGAGGGGCGTTCGTTCATAGAACGACAAAGAACGCGGGGAGGACCGCATTTGGGCCGTGACGTGATCCTGGCAACCCAAGGGTTGACCATGGAATTCAAAGGTTTTCGCGCCGTCAACAATGTTGCGCTTCAAGTGGAGCGCGGCACCATTCACGCTCTCATCGGCCCCAACGGCGCCGGCAAGACGACCTGCTTCAATCTTCTCACGAAGTTCCTCCAGCCCACCGCCGGGTCGATCCGGTACAAGGAACGGGACATCACGGGCCTGAAGCCCGCCGACGTGGCGCGGCTCGGCTTGGTACGGTCCTTCCAGATCTCGGCGGTGTTTCCGCATTTCACGGTGATGGAGAACGTCCGCATCGCCCTCCAGCGGCGGCGGCACGGCGATTCCTTCGACTTCTGGCGGCCGGAGAAGTCCCTGCGGGTTCTGAACGCCGAGGCGCTCGAGCTGGTGGAGGCGGTCGGCCTGTCCGAATACGCCTCCACGCAGGCGGTGGAACTGTCCTACGGACGCAAGCGCGCCCTCGAGATCGCCACCACCCTCGCCCTCGATCCGGAGATGCTGCTCCTCGACGAGCCGATGGCGGGAATGGGCCACGAGGATGTGGATCGCACGGCGGAACTCATCCGCCGGGTCGGCAAGCAGCGGACGATCCTGATGGTCGAGCATAACCTGTCCGTGGTGGCCTCCCTGTCCGACCGGATCACCGTCCTCGCCCGGGGGCAGGTGCTGGCGGAGGGCGATTACGCCACCGTTTCGAAGGATCCGCGCGTGGTCGAGGCTTACATCGGGTCGGGTCATGCCTGAGGCAGCCCTGAAAGCCTCCCCCGCCGGGGCCGTCGCCCCGCTGCTCGCGATCCGCGACCTCCAGGGCTGGTACGGTGAGAGCCACGTGCTCCACGGCATCACCCTCGACATCCGGCCCGGCGAGGTCGTGACCCTGCTCGGCCGCAACGGGGCGGGCAAGACCACGACCCTCCGGGCGATCATCGGCATCCTCGGCCGCCGGACCGGCTCGATCACCTACGAGGGTATCGAGACCATCGGCATGGCCTCGCGCAAGATCGCCAAGCTCGGGCTGGGCTACGTGCCGGAGGAGCGGGGCATCTTCTCGTCCCTGTCGGTGCAGGAGAACCTGATGCTGCCGCCCCGGGTGAAGCCCGGGGGCATGACGGTGGCCGAGATCCACACCCTGTTCCCCAACCTCAAGGAGCGGGCGGGGAGCCAGGGCACCAAGCTCTCCGGGGGTGAGCAGCAGATGCTCGCCATCGGCCGGATCCTGCGCACCGGCGCCAAGACGATCCTCCTCGACGAGCCGACCGAGGGCCTCGCGCCGGTCATCGTCCAGCAGATCGGCCGGACGGTGCAGAAGCTCAAGGCGCAGGGCTACACCATCGTCCTCGTGGAGCAGAACTTCCGGTTCGCGCAGACCTTGGCGGACCGGCACTACGTGATCGAGCAGGGCCGGGTCGTGGACCAGATCCTGAACGCGGAACTCGACGCGAACCTCGACAAGCTCCACACCTATCTCGGCGTCTGAGCCGCCGGGGTCGGCGCCTCGTCAAAACGACAACGGCCCCCGGGGCCTCACGGAGTGAAACGCATGAACGGACGCTTCCCGCTTGCCGCGCTGGCGGGCGCCCTCCTGGCCGGCGCCGCGCTGATCGCGCCGGCCTCCGCCCAGACGGCGGTCAAGATCGGCGTCCTCGGCGACCGCTCGGGCGCCTACTCGGATATCAGCGGCGAGGGCTCCGTGGTCGCCGCCCGCCTCGCCCTCGAGGACTTCAAGCCTGAGCAGCACGGGCTGAAAGTCGAGATCGTCTCGGCCGACCACCAGAACAAGCCGGATGTCGGCGCGGCGATCGCCCGCCAATGGTACGACCGTGACAGCGTCGACATGATCACCGACGGGGTGACCTCCTCCGTCGCCCTGGCGATCAGCCAGGTGACGAAGGAGAAGAACAAGGTCTTCATCGACACCGGCGCCGGCACCGCCGACCTCACCGGCCCGCAGTGCAGCCCGAACACCATCCACTGGGTCTACGACACCGTGGCGCTGGCCAACGGCACCGGCGGCGCCATGGTGAAGCGCGGCGGCAACACGTGGTTCTTCCTCACCGCCGACTACGTGTTCGGGCAGACGCTCCAGCGCGACACCACCAAGGTCATCGACAAGAACGGCGGCAAGGTCGTCGGCTCGGTGAAGACGCCCTTCCCGACCGCCGACTTCTCCTCCTTCCTGCTCCAGGCCCAGGGTTCGGGCGCGAAGGTGATTGGGCTCGCCAACGCGGGCGCCGACACAATCAACTCCATCAAGCAGGCGGGCGAGTTCGGCATCACCGAGGGGGGCCAGTCGCTCGCCGGGCTGCTGGTCTTCTCCTCGGACGTGCACTCCCTGGGGACCAAGGTCGCGCAGGGCCTCGTGCTCACCGAGCCGTTCTACTGGGACCTCAACGATCAGACCCGCGCCTTCTCGGACCGGTTCTCGAAGCAGATGAAGGGCTCTAAGCCGACCTCGAACCATGCCGG
>JAKONI010000266.1 GCA_022702015.1 Beijerinckiaceae bacterium
CGCTAGCATCGAGGGCGCCGACCTCCCCCGCGATGAGCGGGCGCGCCGACCGGTGCGGGCCGCAGCCATGGATCGGCGCGCCGGTGATGGCCTGAAGCCGCCGGGCGTTCGGGGAATGATCGCGATGCGTATGGGTGACGAGGATCGCCGTGACGGTCTCGCCCGAGAGGTCGGCGAGGAGGCCGTCGAGGTGGGCCGTGTCGTCCGGGCCAGGATCGATCACCGCCACGTGGCCGCGACCCACAACGTAGGTACAGGTGCCGCTCGCCGTGAATGGGCCCCGGTTCCCGGCGACCCGCCGCCGGATCAGGGGGGCCACCGTCTCGGTCACGCTGGGCTCGGGCATGGCCGGCGCGAAGGCAGGCCGCGTGTCGTCCGTATCCGCCATGTCGATCCCGCCCGGCTCCGCCACGAGCCCGTCCGCGCGGGGAGGGGCTTCGGTTGCGGGTGACTACGGCAGGAGAAGGGGGCGGCGCAAACCGGCGGGGATCAGGGGCGTCGTTGGCTGCGCACGCGGACGGGGATGGGTTGGAGGACCGGCGCTGGGGCCAATCCCCTCAGGATCTCGGCCACGAGCCCCGTCACGGCCTCGCGCACACCGGAGAGGCGCGCGGCGACGACTTCTGCCGTCGACCGAGTGGGCTGGCGCGTCGTCCTGGACTTGAGTGCCGGCATCGCTGATCCCGCAGGCGTTTCTGATCAAATGACGAACGCCGGGCCGTCCCGACTGTTCCTCCACCTCGTATGGCCGCTTCGCCGCGCCCCCCCGCGACGACCCTCGGCCTGTGGCGGGAACGACCCTGATCGTTGTCCACAAACCCCCGCAAGCACTCTGGAACCGGATTTGAAACTTGGCGTTTTCAAGGCAATCACAGCGGGGTCGCCTGGCCCCGCCGGTACTGAAGAAGGATTGAAGCGATGCTGGGTTGGGCCGTCACTTTCCTCGTCGTGGCACTCGTGGCCGCTCTGCTCGGGTTCGGCGGTATCGCCGGCACCGCCATGGAAGCCGCCAAGCTGGTATTCTTCGTCGCGATCGTCCTGTTCGCCATCTCGGCCGTCGTCGGCCTGATGCGGGGTCGTTCGCCGACCCTTTGAGGCACGGACCAGCGGGTCCGGTCACGGAAAGGGCCGCCCCACCGGGGCGGCCCGCTTCGTTTCAGGGCATGAAAAGAATGTCCCATCGTCTGAACGGTAGGCTTCAGACATCCCGCTCGGCGGAGTCGAGGCGGGCGATCAACTCGGCAAAGCGATCCGGCACGGGCTGGCTGGCGACCTGATCGTACATCGACCGCAACTGGTTCGCGATGCGGTCGCGCGATTGCGGACTGAGGGTGGCTCCCTTGCGCCTGCCGCGCGCGCTCTCGGCATAAACGTCCGACTTGGGGGAGGTGTCACTCATGGTCGGGTCGGTGCAAGCATCGCCGGTGGACAGGGCGGAAGAGGATCCGGGTACCGTCGTTTCAACCTTGAGATCCGCATCAGATCTCTCTTCCGTCATCCGGTAGCCCCTTGTTGCGCGTGCGCGTACGGCCACATTGTGCTGTGGCTCGAGTTACGTCATGGCTTGCCGGCCAACGCCCGCACCGCAATTCGGTTCCGCTTTCGGCGGAACGGAGCGGCGGCCACGGCGTTGGGCGGGAGGCCAAGGAACATCAGCGCCGGCCATGGCACCAGTCGCCCTCGGGGTGACGGGGATCTGTCCGGGGCCAAAAGGCGAAGGCACAGGTAGAAAGTATGTCGACATCGCAACTCGTGGTGCAGCATCTGCCGTACCTCCGTCGTTACGCGCGCGCCCTGACCGGAAGCCAGGTGGCGGGTGACGCCTACGTCGCCGCCACCCTCGAGACGCTCGTCAACGAGCCCGATACCCTCGGTCGCAGCACCAACATCAAGGCCGACCTGTTCCGCGTCTTCACCCGGATCTGGAATTCGCTCTCGGTGAACGGCAGGGGCGAGCAGGTACAGCACGATCTCCCCGCCGAGGTGCGCCTGGGCCAGATCACCCCCCTGCCGCGTCAGGCCTTCCTCCTTTCCTGCCTGGAAGGCTTCTCGGAGGAGGATGCGGCCACCATCCTTGGCGTCGATGTAGCGGAGGTGCGCGACCTCGTGGACGAGGCCGGGCGCGAACTCGCCGCCGACATGGCGACGGGCATCCTCATCATCGAGGACGAGCCCCTCATCGCCATGGACCTCGAAGCCCTCGTGGAGGGCCTTGGCCACAACGTCATCGGCGTGGCCCGCACCCGTACGGAGGCGGTGAAGATCGCCGGAGCCGAGAAGCGGCCGGGCTTGATCCTCGCCGACATCCAGCTCGCTGACGGGTCCTCGGGCCTCGACGCGGTGAACGATCTTCTGAAGACCTTCGAGGTGCCGGTGATCTTCATCACCGCCTATCCGGAGCGATTCCTCACGGGCGAGCGTCCGGAGCCGGCCTTCCTCATCGCCAAGCCATTCCAGCCCGCCAACGTCTCGGCTGTGATCAGCCAGGCGCTGTTCTTCCAGCAGAGCGCCCGCCGCCGGGATGTGAAGTCGGCCTAACCCCCTTCGGTCCTCCTGGATCGACCCGAGGCCCCGGCACGCCGGGGCCTTTTTCATGCGGCCCGGGCCACGAAAAAACGGGCCGGAGCGCAAGCTCCAGCCCGTCGATGAGGTTCCGGCCTGTTCACAAGGGGATTGCGGGGGAGGACCAGGCGGCCGGGTGATGGAACAACGGTTTCGCGGTCACGCCGTTCCAACCGAGGCCCGAGGGGCTCCGATTTTTCGCAGTGTGATGCTTTTTCGCCACGCCCCGCT
>JAKONI010000276.1 GCA_022702015.1 Beijerinckiaceae bacterium
TCAAGTTCGAGGGTGACGACGGCACCGTCATCGAGAAGGAGGTGTTCAAGTTCCCCGAGGCCGGCGTCGCCATGTCGATGTACAACCTCGACCAGTCGATCATCGACTTCGCCCGCGCCTCGATGAACTACGGCCTCGCGCGCAAGTACCCGGTCTACCTGTCGACCAAGAACACGATCCTGAAGGCCTATGACGGCCGGTTCAAGGACCTGTTCCAGAAGGTGTACGAGGAGGAGTTCGCGTCCAAGTTCAAGACGCTGGGCATCACCTACGAGCACCGCCTGATCGACGACATGGTGGCCTCGTGCCTCAAGTGGTCGGGCGGCTACGTCTGGGCGTGCAAGAACTATGACGGCGACGTGCAGTCGGATACGGCGGCGCAAGGGTTCGGCTCGCTCGGCCTGATGACCTCCGTGCTGATGACGCCGGACGGCAACACCGTGGAAGCCGAGGCAGCCCACGGCACCGTCACCCGCCACTACCGCGAGCATCAGAAGGGCCGCGAGACCTCCACCAACTCGATCGCCTCGATCTTCGCCTGGACCCGTGGCCTCACCCACCGCGCCAAGCTCGACGGCAACGACGCCCTCGCCAAGTTCTCGGCGACGCTGGAGAAGGTCTGCGTCGACACGGTCGAAGCCGGTCACATGACTAAGGATCTCGCCCTCCTCGTCGGGCCGGACCAGAAGTGGCTCTCCACCACCGGCTTCCTCGACAAGGTTGACCAGAACCTGAAGGCCGCGATGGCTGTCTGAGCCGGGCGGACATCATACGCTGAATGGAAAGGCGGTGGGGCTCGGCTCCGCCGCCTTTTCGTTTCTGGAGGATGTCGGGGCTCTACCCCCACGCCCCGCCACAGGGCGTGACGCCCTCTGGGATCCCCAGGGCCGTCTCAGGCGGCGACGAGGAGGGCCGCGCCGGCGACACCCGACAGGACGAGGCGCAGGCGGCCGAGCCAGGACGGCGTGAGGCCGCGCCGGGTCAGGTCCTGGTCCACGAGTCCCCACGCCAGGACGAGGACGCCGAGGATGCGCAGGTCCCACGGGGCCGGCGCCGCCATGGCCGCCCAGGCGACGAGGGACGGGACGATGGCGATGAAATAGTCGCCGTTGCCGCTGCCCCGGGCGGCCGCCGCGCCCCATCGGATGCCGCCGAGGAAGGATGCGATCACGGCGCCGTAGGCCGAGAGGATCGTGCGGGGGGAGAGCCCGATATTTCCGAGGCCCCCGTCGGAGCCCGACAGGGACAGCGCCGCGAAGCCGAGAAATGGAATCAGCCCCGCCGCGCCCAGAACGATGGCGCTTCGCGGCACTGAATTGAGCTGTGCCATCCGACCTCCGGGAGCGGCGCCACCCTGGGACCGCACCATCCGGGCCGGACCGACCGCTCATTCCAGGAGGCGTCCCGCATCGCAAGCCAGCGGTCAAGGTCCCGGATGGCGGGCGCGTCGCTGTGCCTCCCCGCGCCCCCGGGGCGCAAACCCCGGGGCGCGCGTCGGAGGCGGCGCGGCTTCAAATCGCCTTGCGCGAGGGGGGCGTGAAGGCCGTGGCGGCGGGGACGGGGGCCCCGAGCAGCGAGACCGGCCCCTGCGACACGTCCTGGATCACCGGGGGCTCATTCACCGCCGGATCGAGCTTGCGCGGCTTGAACGAGGCGGTGAGGCTCTTGGCCCGGGCGAGGTCCGGGGGGCTGAGCTTCGTGGCGACGTCGTCGCGCTTCTTGCCGGCGTCGTCGTCCCCCTGGCTCGCCGCCGCCGAGAACCACGCATAGGACTGCACGAGGTCCTGGCTGAGCCCGAGGCCGCGGGCATAGAGCACCGCGATGTTGTACTGGCTGTCGCGCACCCCGTGCTCCGCGCCCTGGCGGAACCATGTCGCCGCCGAGGCGAAGTCGGGCTTGCCGCCCGGCCCGGGATTCTCGGCGAAGATCACGCCGAGGTTGTGCATGGCGCGGGCATGGCCCTGCTCGGCGGCGCGGCCGTACCACAGCTTCGCCTGGGCGAGGTCTCGGGTCACGCCGGTGCCCTTCTCGTAGTGGGCACCGAGCTTGTACTGGGCCGGGGCGTAGCCCGCCGTGGCCAGCCGCTCGAACAGCTTGGTGGCGATGGCGAGGTCACGGGGCATGCCGCGCCCCTCGCTCTCGCGCATCGCGAGGTCCCACACGGCGCGTCCGTCGCCGGCCAGGGCCGACTGCTTCAGCCTGTCGAGGGAGGCCGGCACGGTACCCAGATCGCCCGCGAGGCCGGGCATGCCGACGACCTGGGGGATCGCCGGTTTCGCCGGGGCGGGCTCCGAAGCCCTGGCCCCTGGGGCGGCCGGGGCGACCGACGGCTCGGGGGAGGCCTTCGCGTCGGCGGTCTTCTGGACCTCGGGCGCCTTGGCCGCCTCGGCCGACTTCTGCACGTCGGCGGGCTTCTCGGGCTCGCTGGGCAGCTGGGGCGCAACCTCGGGGGCCTGGGCGAGCTGCGCCGGCGGCGCGGCGTCCTCGCCGGAGCGGAGGCCGAAGGCGCCGATCGTCAGGACGACGGCGGCCAGACCGAGGAGGACGGACTTGCGGTGCTGGTCGGCCCCGGCCCGGAGGCGGGCCATCCGGCCCGGCGGCGGGGCGGCGGTGACGCTCGGCCGGGCCCGGGTCTGGCGCTCCAGGGGTGCCTCGGCGGCCAGCTCCGCCTGGGCGGCCTGGGCCGCGCGCCGGGCGGCGGCGATGAAGCTGGTCTTGATGTCGCCGTCCGTGGGGGCCTGCTTGGGCTCGGGCTTCGTCGCCTCCGGCAGCGCGAGGTCCGCCAAACGGGCCTCGGCCGGCTTCGCCTCGCTCTGCTTGGGCTCGGCCTTTCGCGGCTCGGGCCGCTTCGGCTCGGACACCTTCGGCAGCGCCAACTCGGCGACGGCTTCGCTCACCGGCGCGGGGCTCCGCAGCGGCCGGCCGGCACCGGGCTCGAGGAGGGCTTCCGCTAACCGGTCCGAGGCGGTGGAGTCGGCGCCTTCCAGCGAGGGCGCCCGCCGCACATTGCGGGTCGCCTCGGGGCTGGTGGAGGCGAGCAGGCGCTCGTCGAGGGACGGGGGACGGGGCGAGGAGGCTTGCTCGGCGGTGCCGAGGCGGGTCACGAGGCGGTCGAGGGCGGTCTGCACGCCCTCCAGCGTCGAGCTGAGGCGCTCGTCGGAGGCGATCTGCCGGGCCTGCATGTCGGCGAGGCTCGCCCGCAGCATCCCGATCTCGCCGCTGCCGGCGTTCAGCGTGACGGCTTGCAGGGTTTCGGAGACGGCGTTCCGGGTGGCGCGCTCGATCTGTTCCTCGTTCGGGGAGGCGCTCCGCAGCGACTCGACCTGATGCATCAGGTCGTTCATCGTCCGCTCAAGGCTGTTCAGCGCCGGATCGAGGACGTGCGGGGACTCGATCCTGTCCATCAAGGTAAGGACATGGCGCTCCAGGGCGTCGAGCCCGTCGGTCCCGGCGCGCTCGTTGACCCGGTCCACCTTGTCGGCGAGGCTCTGCAGCATCGCGTGGATGGAGGCGGCGTCACCGGCGGTGGCGTCCACCGCCACGGCTTCCGCGACGGTAGTCCGCTCCGCTTCCAGCGCGGCGGCGGCCTCGGCCTCCGCCGTGATCCGGGCGGCGGATTCCGCATGGGCGGCGGCGTCAAGCTCATCGACCTTCGCGACGAGGCCGTGGATCTCGGACGCCAGCGCGCCCATGTCCGACAGCTTCTCCTCGCTGCGGATCTCCTCCAGGATCGGCCGCAATTCGGCCTCGTGCGGGGGCAGGCTCTGCGTGACCCTGGCGCTGAGGGTCTGGGCCTGCTTCACGAGGGTGTCCACCCGGTCCGGCTCGGCCAGGGTCGAGACCGCGCGGCGGATCTGATCGAGTTCGTCGAACAGAGCACGCAGGGGCGTCCCCTCGGCCTTCGGGTCGTCGAAGGCGGCGGCGACGTCGAGGCGGCCGGAGAAGTCCTGGATGTCCGCCGCGACCTCGTTGTGCACGACGGCGCTGGCCTCGGTGGACAACTGCTCGATCCTGGCCCGGACGAGGGCGGTCGGCAGGGCGATCATCGCGAGGTCGATCTCGGGGTGGGCCCGCTCGATCGCCCCGGCGAGCGTGCCGAGGGCCGTCTCCAGGGTCGCCACGTCGGTGGAGGCGGGGAACTGGGTCAGGGCCCCGCGCAGGCGGGTCGCCTCGCGCTGGAGTTCCTCGGCCACGTAGGTCGGCAGGCCGATGGGGCGGCGGATCGGGGCGCTCTCGGTACCGAGCCGGCGGGCGAGGTCCCGGTGAAGCGAGGCCACGGCGCCCTCGGGCTGGCTGGTTTCGGCGAGTTCCCGCTGGCGCTGGCGGATCTCGAGGACGGCCTCGCGCATCTCCTCGGCGGCGACCTTGCCGCGCTTGCCGGGGGCCCGGGTGTGGGCGACCTGATCGCCCAGTTGCGCCACGCGGCGCTCGATGTCGCCCAGGCGCTGCTGCACCGGGCCGGTGTGGAGGGCCTTGTCGATGCGCGCCTCGATCTCCTCCAGGCGGCGCTGCTCGGCGCGGCGCTCGGCCTCCATCGAGCGGTCGAGGCCGTCGAGCCGGCTGATGAGCGCGGTCACCTGAACCGGCTGGCCCTCGCCGGTGCCGGCGGCTTCGGCTCGGACGGCCTCCCTCACGGAGAGGATCGCGGAATGGGCCGGAGCCTCGCGGTCCGCCATGTCCGAGCCGGCGGCGGGGAGCGGTTGCGGGGCGCCGGTCTCGCGGTCCGTCACCGGAGCGGCGGTCTGCGGCATCACGGAGGCGATCCACGCCTCCAGGGGAACCCCGGCGCGGTTCGCAACGTCGCGGGCGGCCTCGATCACTTCAGGATCGAAACTATCGAAATGCGAGGACGCAATGCGGTTCATCGTCGGCCTGTCGTCAGCGGCGAGCAGTGTGACGGTCCAATTTGTCGGATCCGAGGAACTGATTCCCCCGGGTGCAACCTCTGGGTCGTCGCTGCCTAACCATTTATTTTGTTGGTAAACATCAGGTTAAGGAGCGGGCAGGTTCCGAAGAAGCACCTTTAATGGGTCTCTTTGCAATCGAAGATTGCTCATCTCCGCAGAATTCGATGGACCGAGGAGAAGCGTTGCCCTGCAAGGGTTTACGGTCGGGACCGCGCCATGCCCCCGCAGGCTGCGTCGACGGGGTGCCGTTGCTGTGCCCGGGGCGAGCCGTTTAGAATTGGCGCCGGGCAGACGGTCCACCAGACGACCGTGTCGACGTGAGGTAGGAAACCAGGCCATGCCGCATTACCGCGCTCCGGTGGAGGACACGCTGTTCCTCCTCTCCGACGTGCTCGGCGTCCACGGACGGGCCAACCTCGCGGGCTTCGCGGATGCGACGCCGGATGTCATGGAGGCCGTGCTGCGCGAGGGCGGCAAGCTGGCCGACGCGGTGCTGGCCCCCGTCAACCAAGCCGGCGACCGGGAGGGCTGCACCCGCCACGCCGACGGGCGCGTGACGACGCCGGCGGGGTTCAAGACCGCCTACGATGCCTATGTCGGCGGCGGCTGGCTCGGCCTCTCGATGCCGGAGGCTTTCGGCGGTCAGGGCCTGCCCCAGGTGCTCAACACCGCGATCCAGGAGTTCGCCTCGGGCGCCAACCTCGCCCTCAGCATGTATCCCGGCCTGACGCAGGGGGCGGCCGCCGCCCTCCTCGTCCACGGCTCGCAGGCGCAGAAGGACCTCTACCTGCCCCCGATGGTCGAGGGCCGCTGGACCGGGACGATGAACCTCACCGAGCCCCATTGCGGCACGGATCTCGGCCTGCTGCGCACCCGGGCGGCGCCGAACGGCGACGGGTCCTACGCGATCACGGGCACGAAGATCTTCATCTCGGCGGGTGAGCACGACCTGTCCGAGAACATCGTCCACCTCGTCCTCGCCCGGATCGAGGGGGCGCCGGCCGGGACGAAGGGCATCTCCCTCTTCCTGGTGCCGAAGGTGCTGGTGAACGAGGATGGGTCGCTCGGGGCGCGCAACGGGGTGTCCTGTGGCTCCATCGAGCACAAGATGGGCATCCATGGGAACTCCACCTGCGTCATGAACTACGACGCCGCCACCGGCTGGCTGGTGGGCGAGGCCAACCGGGGCCTCAACGCGATGTTCGTGATGATGAACGAGGCGCGGCTCGCCGTGGGCGTTCAGGGGCTCGGCCAGTCCGAGGCCGCCTACCAGAACGCCGTCGCCTACGCGAAGGACCGGCTCCAGGGCCGGTCCCTCACCGGGGCCAAGGCCCCCGACAAGCCCGCCGACCCGATCATCGTCCACCCGGACGTGCGCCGGACCCTGATGCAGATCCGCGCCTTTAACGAGGCGGCCCGGGCCCTCGTCCTCTGGACGGCCCTCCAGAGCGACATCCTCCACCGGACGGAGGATGCGCAAGAGCGGCGGACGGCCGACGACCTGATGGGTCTGATGACCCCCGTGGTGAAGGGCGTGCTGACCGACCGGGGCTTCGCCAACGCCGTGGAGGCGCAGCAACTCTACGGCGGCCACGGCTACGTCGAGGAATGGGGGATGTCGCAGTTCGTCCGCGATGCCCGCATCGCCATGATCTACGAGGGCGCCAACGGCATCCAGGCGATGGACCTGATCGGCCGCAAGCTGCCGAAGGACGGCGGCCGGGCGATGATGACCTTTCTGGGCGAGGTCCAGACCTTCCTGAAGGACAACGGCGAGGACGAGGCCATGGCCCCCTTCGTCAGACCGCTTAAGACAGCGGCCGACGACCTCCAGCAGGCCACGATGTGGCTGATGCAGAACGCCATGGGCAAGCCGGAGCATGCCGGCGCCGGGGCGAGCGACTACATGCACCTGCTCGGGCTCGTGGCCCTGGGGACGATGTGGGGACGGATCGCCAAGGCGGCCCTGGCGCGCAAGGCCGAGGGCGGCGACACCTCCCGGTGGGATGCCAAGCTGGTGACGGGCCGCTTCTTCATGGAGCGCACCCTTCCCGAAACCGCCCTGCGCCTCGCGCGGATCCGCTCCGGGGCGGACGCCACCATGGCCCTCGACGCGGAGGCGTTCTGAGGGAGCGGAGCGGAGAGCCGCCCTTCATCCCCTCACCCTGAGAGCCTGACCGGATAAGTCCCTGCTTCCCGGCCCCGCCCTCATCCTGAGGCGCGGCGAAGCCGCCTCGAAGGAGGGCTCCAGGGATCGTGGAGAGTTCTGGAGCCCTCCTTCGAGGCCACCGCTTCGCGGCGGCACCTCAGGATGAGGCCGAGGGTAGGAGGAAGGGGACTTTCCGGACAGACCCTCAGGATGAGGGAGGGGGTCGGGGAGGCGCCCAAGGTCCAGTCCACCCCCGAACCCCGAGCACGGCGGGACGCCTACCCCCGCAGCGCCCGGTCCAGATCCTCGATGAGGTCGGCCGGGTCTTCGAGGCCGATCGACAGGCGCACCACCTCCGGTCCGGCGCCGGCGACGGTCTTCTGTGCGTCGGTGAGCTGACGGTGGGTGGTCGAGGCGGGGTGGATGATGAGCGAGCGGGTGTCGCCGATATTGGCGAGGTGCGAGAACAGGTCGAGGCTGGAGACGAGCTTCACCCCCGCCTCGTAGCCCCCCTTCAAGCCGAAGGTGAACACCGCGCCGGCCCCGTGCGGCGTGTAGCGCTGGGCCAGGGCGTGGTACTTGTCGCTCGGCAGGCCGGGGTAGCTCACCCACTCCACCGCCGGGTGGGTCGAGAGGAAGGTCGCCACCTTCTGGGCGTTATCGGAATGGCGCTGCATCCGCAGGGGCAGCGTCTCGATGCCGTTCAGGATCAGGAAGGCGTTGAAGGGCGAGAGCGACGGGCCAAGGTCGCGCAGGCCCAGCACCCGGCAGGCGATGGCGAAGCCGAAATTGCCGAAGGTCTCGGCCAGCACCATGCCGGCATATTCCGGGCGCGGCTGGCTCATCATCGGATAGCGGGCATCCCCCGCCCACTGGAACGTCCCACCGTCGACGATCAGGCCGCCGATCGAGTTGCCGTGGCCCCCGAGGAACTTGGTGGCCGAATGCACCACGATGTCGGCCCCGTGCTCGAAGGGGCGGATCAGGTACGGCGTCGCCATGGTGTTGTCGACCACCAGCGGGATGTTGTGCCGCTTGGCGATCTGACCCAGCGCCGCGATATCGGTGACGACCCCGCCCGGATTGGCGATCGACTCGCAGAAGATGGCCTTGGTGCGCGGGGTGATCGCCGCCTCGAAGGAGGCCGGATCGTCCGTGTCCGCCCAGACCACCGACCAGCCGAAGTTCTTGTAGGAATGGTTGAACTGGTTGATCGAGCCGCCGTACAGCTTGTTGGCGGCGATGAACTCGTCGCCCGGCTGCATCAGCGCGTGCATCGTCAGGAACTCGGCGGCATGGCCCGAGGCCACCGCCAGCGCCGCCGTCCCGCCTTCGAGGGCGGCGATACGCTCCTCCAGCACGGCGTTCGTGGGGTTGGTGATGCGGGTGTAGATGTTGCCGAAGGCCTGGAGCCCGAACAGCGAGGCGGCGTGATCGACATCGTCGAACACGAAGCTCGTGGTTTGGTAGATGGGCGTGGCCCGCGCGCCGGTGGCCGCGTCGGGAGCGGCGCCCGCATGGATCGCAAGGGTGTTGAAGCCGGGCAGCCGGTCGGTCATCGCGCTCTGCACTCTCCGCGAATTCGTGACCTCAGCCTCTACGCCCGCACGGGGAGGCGGCGCAAGGCGCGGGTGCCCCGCACGGGGGACGAGGTCAGGTCCCGCGCCGGACTGTGCCGGGCAAACCAAGCCCATCAGGCGAACCTGCGCCGATGCGGCAGCCTGTCGCGAGCGGCGGGGAGCGGGTCAAAAATCCCCAAGACATTGCGTAGGCATTACCATTAAATTGTTGAATCGGATCAGTGAATTATTTATATGTGCGGTGAAAGCAGCCGAGATAAATAGATGCTCTTGCGAAACTCTCACAAGGCATTCCTTTGTGCGTGTGCACTATCTGGAGTTGTTAGTTCGCCGGCTTACGCACGCATCCAGGTGGAGGCTGCGCGGATCACCGGGGGAGAACTATGGATCCTCGGTTCCACGGATGAGCCCGAGGCGGAAATTACCCTCGACCGGCGGTTCCCCACGAAGGCCGACAAGCGCGGCAACTTCGAGATGCGGGTCGTCTACCATCCGCCCACCTGCGTCGCGACCCTGCGCACCGCGCAGGAGGAGCGCAGCGTGGTGGTGGGGGAATGCGGCCAGCAGGGCCAGTCCGGCGTGGCCGGTCCTGCCGGCCCGCGTGGCGAGGTCGGTCCGGCCGGTCCCCCCGGCGACATGGGACCCGCCGGTGTCCAGGGGCTGCCCGGCCTGACCGGGCGCGACGGCGTCGCGGGACCGGCGGGACCGGCCGGCGAGACGGGTCCCCGGGGTCCTGCGGGCCCCGCCGGGCCGCAGGGGGCGCCCGGCCTCCAGGGTCCCCCCGGGCCCCCCGGCCCCAAGGGGCAGCAGGGGGCTCTCGCCCCGGCCAAGGCCGCGCCGCCGGCCAAGCCCGTCCCCGTCACCCGCGCCGCGCCACCCCGGCCGCAGCCGAAGGGCGATGCGCCGCGCCGGACCCTCGATCCCTCGGATCAGGAGGTCGACCCCCAGGCCGGCGGTGGCCCGAACGCCGAGGACCGGAAATGAAATCCGCAGGGTCCGGGCTCCGCCCCCATGCCCCTTGCGCTCGCCGCCGACCCCTCGAAACCCGGCGTCCCGGGTGATGTCACGGGTGGGGCGGGTCGAGCAGGCGTCCGCGCGCCCGGCTGACCCGGCTCTTGATCGTCCCTACCCGGCAACCGAGGCGCTTGGCCGCCTCCTCGTAGGTGCAGCCTTCCGCCCCGACCATGATGAGCGCCTGCCGCTGCGCCTCGGGCATGGAAACCAGTGCGGCGCAGAGGCGCTTGAGCGCGACCACGCCCTCCTGCGATGCGGACTCGGACAATTGGCGGGCATACTCGCCGTCCGCATCCTCGACTTCGCGCATCCGCCGACGCATCGCCGTGTAGAACTGGTTGCGCAGGATCGTGCACAGCCACGCGCCCATGTTCGTCCCGGGACGGAAGAGGTGCCCGTTCGCCCAGGCCCTGAGCAGCGTCTCCTGCACCAGGTCGTCCGAGGCGACGGCATCCCCGCACAGCGACATCGCGAAGCCTCGCAGGACGGGGATGGCCGAGAGGAGGTCCGTACGGAAGGTGTCGTCCGGCCTCCAATCGGGGGCGGCTCCCTCCGCCCGTGGGGCCGAGGCGAAGGCCGGCGTGCGGCGGGAAGGCCGGGAGGCCCCGGGGCGGGGCCGGGCGATGAGGAGGGTCGGCATCGCGCGTGCCGTCATCGGGCGGGGAAGGACGTCGAGAGCGTGCCGTCCCCGTTCACGTGGACCCGGGCGCCGACGAGCGCCTCGATCCCATCGACCCGCGCCTCCCGGACGTAGCTCCAACTCGCTCCCCCGGGCGATGAGCCGTCGACCCAGCCGCACCCGAACCGCTCCGCCACCATCACGCACGCCGCGACGAACCGGTCGCCGCAGGCGTCGGCGACGGTTCGGGGGGCGCCGAAAAGCAATTTCCCCCGCATGTCGATGACGAAGAGGTCCGGGTCGCTGCCATCGCCGGCGGCGTGCCACCTCCCGAGGAGGGCGAACGCCCCCGTCCCCCGCTTGAGCAGGATTTCGGTGATCTGATCGACCAGTTCCTCGACCTGCGCCGGATGGAGAACCCCCCCGGGCACATCGGGGCCGACGGGGGGTGTGCCGCCGACGGACGCCATGACCGCGAGACAGACAGGTACCAACTTGACCATCGCAGGACCTCCACGTTGAGCTGTTCCCCCGTGGCGCGGACCGCGCGTCAGCGGTCGCGGCATTCGTGTCCGATCGAATCCGCAGACGGCCGGCGCGGCCACCTGATCGGCCAATGGTGTGGACGTTCCGGCTCGGCCGGGGCGGCGGGTGCGCCCTGGTTCTAGGGCAACGACCGGTGCGCCGCCATGAGGGCTCGCAGGCGCCTCATCGCCTTGACGTACATCGCCGCCCGCATCCGGCGCATGGGGGTCGACGTCGACGTGCCGAGGTCGCGGAGCACGATCTCGGCGCCGTCGATGTGCAGGTCGGCCTCGCGGAGGTAGGCCTCCAAGATCCGCTTCTCACACATCATCCCGGCCTCCCGCCTTTTAGGGAATTCGTGCTTCGGTCCCGGTTGCCCTTCCCGCCGAAAGCCAAGGAGCGAAGTCCTCTTCACCCCCACCCCGCGCTACGCCTGATTTCACGGTGCCCCAACCGAGTGTCCCGTTGCGTGTGACGCGTGCCTTGGGCAGGATCGACGGCGGTGGCGTCACGACTTCGAGCCGGGTTCGATGGCTCGACGCGGCTCGATGGGGACAGGCTAGGACGGGTCTCCGCACCGCGCCATTAGGTCGGCCGGCGGTGTGCGGCTTGCCACGTCATAGGCCGTTTGGACGGGAGGCGACGGGGATCATGGCGACCGCTGACGGTACCTGGGGTGAGGCCATCGTCACCGACGACGATCCCTTCTTCCGCTTGGCGTTGGCGAGCGTGCTCGCCGACCATTTCGGCGTCCGCCGTGTGCATCAGGCCGGCTCGTTGGATGAAGCCATCGAAGTCCTCGCGGAGTGTCCTGCGGTCGGCCTCGCGCTGTTCGACCTTGCCATGCCGGGCATGGCGAGCCCCGCGAATCTCGCCGCCGTCCGGGAGTGTCGCCCGCACGTGACCGCCGTCGTCGTCTCGGCCTCGATCCGGCGGGAGGACGTCTTCCAGGCGCTGCGGGCCGGCGTTCATGGCTTCATCCCCAAGGCCACGAGCGTCGAGGCGCTCGTGCGGGCTTTGGGCATGGTCCGCGACGGGTTCGTGTTCGTCCCCTCGTTCATCACCCGAGCGGATTTTGCCCCGGCCGGCGGAGCGGCCTGCTCCCCTGCGGGGCGGGAGGCGAGGGCCTCCCTCACGCGGCGGCAACGGCAGGTGCTCGACCTCATCGCCGCCGGGCAGTCCAACAAGGAGATCGCCCGCACCCTCTCCCTCGGCGAGGGCACGGTGAAGATCCACGTGACGGCGCTGCTGCGGGTACTCGGCGTACCGAACCGCTCAGCCGCCGCCGCGTGGGCTAGCGCGAACGGGCCGCCCGTCCCCGTTCCGGCCTAGGCCTCCGAACGCTACAACCCAGCCGGTCGGACGATCCCGTGCAGTCGAGATGACGCCGCGCCGCCGCCGTGGCGTAGTCGCAAGGGGACGGACACGATCCTGAACCGGCTCCCACCCTCGAAGCCGCCCTCTTCGAGGGAGGAGGTTGCGCGCCGTCGTGCCGGAAGCTTCCTGCTTCCTCCGGGATTGCGTCCGGCTTGGCGGCGCGCGGCAAGCGAGGGCGCAAGACGACAGGGAGTGGCGAACATGACTGGATACAGGAACAATCGGCTTTACGCCGGCGACAGGCCGAGGGCCCCGGTCTTCCGAGTGATCGCGGCTTACGTGTCCGCCAACGCCGTTCCGCCCGACCGCCTCGGATCCCTCATCGCCGACGTCAGCGCCGCCCTCGTCGGGCTCCAGCCCGCGACAGCGACAGCGACCGCGAGGGCCGAGGCACCGCGCCCGAGTCCGGTCGCCCGCCCCCCCGTGGCGACACCCACGGAGATCCACTCGTCGGTGACGCCGGAAGGCCTCAGAAGCTTCGAGGACGGCAAGCACTACCGGATGTTGCGTCGCCATCTCAGGTCCTGTGGCCTCGACCCGGATGCGTACCGCTCGAAATGGGGACTGCCGCCCGATTACCCCATGACCTGCCCAATCTATTCGGAACGGCGCTCGATCATCGCGCAGCGCGCCCGCCTCGGACAA
>JAKONI010000286.1 GCA_022702015.1 Beijerinckiaceae bacterium
GTCTTCTTCACGGTCTCCACAAGCTGCTTCAGGCTGAAAGGCTTGGGCAGGAAATTGAAGGCCTCGCCCTCGGGCAGGTTCTTGCGGAACGCATCCTCCGCATAGCCCGAGACGAAGATGACCTTCAGGTGCGGCTGATGCTTGCGCACCTCCCTCAGGAGCGAGGGGCCGTCCATTTCCGGCATCACCACGTCCGACACCACGAGGTCGATGGCGTGTTCGCCCGCCTGGACGATGGCGAGGGCCTCCAGGCCGGAGGCGGCCTCCAGTACGGTGTAGCCCCGGGCCGAGAGAGCGCGGCTGTTGACCGCCCGCACCGGGTCCTCGTCCTCGACGAGGAGGATGATTCCCTGCCCCGTATGGTCCGTGGCCGGACGGCGGGGGGCGGGCTTGGCCTCGGACGCCTTGGCGCCGGCGACCTTGGGATCGGTGGACCTCGCGCCCCCCGCCGGGGCGGACTCGGCCGGCACGAGGTCGATCACCGGGGCCTCCGGCACCACGATGTGGCGCGGCAGGTAGATCTTGAAGGTCGTCCCCTCACCGACCACGGACTGCACGTCGATCGTGCCCCCCGACTGCTTGACGATGCCGAACACCGTCGAGAGGCCGAGGCCGGTTCCCTTGCCGATTTCCTTGGTCGTGAAGAACGGCTCGAAGATTTTCTCCATCAACTCGGCGGGGATGCCCTGGCCGTTGTCGCAAACCTCGATGAGCACGTGGTCGCCCGCCAGCGGCCCGCCCCGGCCGTCGCTGGCCGCCCTCGGCCCCGGATCGATGATGTTCTCGGTGCGGATCGTCAGCTTGCCGCCCTCGGGCATGGCATCGCGGGCGTTCACCGCGAGGTTCACGATCACCTGCTCGAACTGGTTTACGTCGGCCTTCACCGGCCAGACCTCGCGGCCGTGCTTCAGTTCGAGCGCGACGCGCTCGCCGAGCAGCCGCTTCAGCAGCAGCGTCAGCTCGGACAGGCTCTCGCCCACATCCATCACCTCCGGCCGCAGGGTCTGCCGCCGGGAGAACGCCAGGAGCTGGCGGACGAGGCCCGCCGCCCGGTTGGCGTTCTGCTTGATTTGCATGATGTCCTGGAAGGCCGGATCGCTCGGCCGGTGGCTCGCCAGGAGCAGGTCCGAGTAGCCGATGATCGCCTGGAGGACGTTGTTGAAGTCGTGGGCGATGCCGCCGGCGAGCTGGCCCACCGCGTTCATCTTCTGCGCCTGCGCCACCTGCTGTTCCAGCTGGCGCTGGGCGGTGGTGTCGAGGGCATAGAGGATCACCCGCTCGGCTTCGTCCGCCTGCTCGCCCTCGGCGCCGCCGTCGGCGGGGCTGAGCCAGAGGCGAGCCGACCGGCCCCCCGGCCCCTGAAGCTGGACTTCGATCGGCTCCGCCTCGGTGATGCCGCCCGCCGCCCGCTGGAGGCCGGATTCCAGGGCCGTCCGATCGACCACGGAATCGGCGAGGTTCGGCTCGGCGTGAGTTCCAACCTCCCCCTCGATCTCCGCCTCCCCGGAGGCCCGGGGCACGGTGCCGAACAGCCGGGTGAACGAAGCGTTGGCCCGGGCGATCCGCCCGGACCGGTCGAGGGTGGCGATGGCGATGGGCGAATTGTTGAGGAACCGGGCGAGGCGGACCTCGGCCGCCCGCTGCGGCTCGTCGGCATCCGCCCCGGCCGAGCGGTTGATGACGAAGGTGCGCGAGGCGCCGGGCTTGCCGTCCTTGCCGAAGGCGACCCGGTGATAGAGGCGCACGGGGATCGTGTGGCCGTTGCGGCGGCGCAGGTCGAGGTCGAACCGGTCCGTGCGGACCTCGCCGGGCAGGCCGGCGGTGCGGATGAGGACGTCGGCGCTGGGGGCGATCTCGCCGAGGTGCAGCCCCCCCGAGCCGACGCTCGCGAGGTCGTAGCCGAGCCACGCGGCGAGGGTGGCGTTCATGTAGACGATCGTCCCGGCGGGGTTGATCGAGAGGAAGCCGGCCGGCGCGTGGTCCAGATAGTCGATGGCGTGCTGGAGTTCCTGGAAGACGTTCTCCTGCCGCTCGCGTTCCGCGGTCACGTCGGCCACCGTCCAGAGGGAGGCGGAGCGCCGCGAGCGCGTGAGCGGCCGCACCGAGACCCGGTACCAGCCGAAATCCCGCTCCCCCTGCCCGCCGCCGGACAGGACGCCCGGTCCGTCGGCGCCCCCCTGCCCGAGGGGCGGCGACATCCGCATCTCCTCGGTATGGGCGCGGCCGTCCCGGGCCGCCTGGGACAGGCGGTAGACGGCCTCCGAGACCTCCGGTGAGCCGACGAAGATCCGCTCCACCGGGGCGAGGTTTATGAAGCTGTCGCCTCCGGCCAGCCGCAGATAGGAGGTGTTGGCGTAGATCAGCCGGCCGCCATCCTCGACCACCAGCGCCCCGTCCGGCGCCCCGTCGATCACGGCGCGGGTGATGTCGTCCCGGGCACCGCTGCCGGACAGCTGGATCGCCCCGATCGCCATGGCGAACAGGAAGAAGACGCCGGCCATCGCCAGGAGGGCGAGCAGCCAGACGATGAGCGCCTGGGCCTGCTCGTTGGCGACGAAGGACAAGCCGATGGCCGCGCCCACCAGGAGGGCGGCGAGCATCAGCAGCAGGCCGACCCGCCCGGGTTGCTCCGAGCGGTCGATCGATCCGTTGATCTGCGTCTGCACGGCCTGCAGCTCGGGGAGCGGTTCGTGTTTCACAATCGGGGCCGGTGATCCGGTCGCGTCGGCCATCGGGGTCTTTCCAGAACTGGGCTCCGGTTTGGCCTGAGGCCCGCCCCACGGCAAGGGGCGCGCGACCTCGAATGACACCAAGCCCTTCACAAGCTTCACGCAAAAAGATGGAGGAAGGGTAGCCCCCGCCTCACGCGGCGCGGCGGCGCAGGCGCAGCACGAAGCCGATCACCTCGGCCACCGCCTTATAGTGTTCGGCCGGAATCTCCCGGTCGATCTCCACGGTGGCGTGGAGGGCGCGGGCCAGCGGCGGATTCTCGATGATCGCCACGTCATGCGCCTTGGCGACTTCGCGGATGCGCAGGGCCAGGGCATCCACGCCCTTGGCCACGCAGACCGGGGCGGGCATCCCCGCCTCGTAGCGGAGGGCCACGGCGTAGTGGGTCGGGTTGGTAACGATGACGGTGGCCTTGGGCACCGCCGCCATCATGCGCTTCTTCGACCGGGCGATCCGCAGCTGCTTGAGCTTGCCCTTGACCTCGGGGTTGCCGTCGGACTCCTTCATCTCCTGCTTGACCTCCTCCTTCGACATCCGCAGCCGCCCGCGCCACCGGATCCGGGCGTAGAGGAAGTCGGCCCCCGCGATGACGCAGTGCACCGCGAGCATCCCCGCCAGAAGCTTGATGCCGATGCCGAGGACGGCCGGGAGGCAGGTCGCCGGGTCGAGCCGGGCGAAGACCTCCAGCCTGTCCCGGTCGGCCCAGAGGATCGCGCCGCCGACCACGCCGACGGCGATCATCTTCGCGAGACCCTTGCCGAACTGGAACAGCGCCTCCACCCCGAACAGGCGCTTCGCCCCGGCCATGGGGGAGACCCGCTCGAACTTCGGCATGAGCACCTCGGCGTTGAACACCGGGGGGTGCTGGAGGTAGCCGGCCCCCACTCCTGCGACCACCGCGAGTCCTGCCGGGATCGCCAGGGCCTTCAGCCACAGGACGAGGCCGCCCTGCGCCGCCGCCGTCAGGGCCCCCGGCGCGTCGGGCACCTGGTGCGCGTTGGCGAGGAAGGCAGTGAGTCCCCGCTTGAGATCGCCCGCGATCATCGGCCCCGCGAGCATGAGGGCAAGGGTGAAGGTCCCGAGGATCGCCAGGGTGTTGATCTCGACGCTCTTGGCGACGTCGCCCCGCTCGATCGCCTGCTCGATCCGCCGCTGGGTCGGCTCTTCGGTCTTGTCTTCCTGTTCCGCGCCCTCAGCCATGGATCACCGCCCGACGAATTCGCCGAGATACCGCCCCATGTCGTCCAGGAAGACGCCCATCATCACCCCGAGGGCCCCGGCCAGGATCAGCATCCCCACCAGAACCGAGGCCGGGACCGCGAGGAAGAAGACCTGGAGCTGGGGCATCAGCCGGGACAGGACCCCGAGCCCCAGGTTGAACAGGATGCCGAAGGCGATGAACGGACCGGAGATCTGTACCGCCAGGGTGAAGCCCCGGGCCACCGCCCGCAGGGCGAGGGTGAGCGCGTCCCCGAAGCCCGGCACGGCATCCGGCGGCAGCACCTGATAGCTGTGGGCGATGCCCGCGATGGCGAGGTGGTGCAGGTCGGTGGCGAAGATCAACGTGATCCCGAGCAGGGACAGGAAGTTGCCGAGCGCCGCCTGCTGGCCCCCCATCGTGGGGTCGACGGTCATGGCGTAGGACAGGCCGAGCTGCTGCGAGACGATCAGCCCCGCCGTCTGGAGGGCGGCGAGCACCATCCGTACCGTCAGGCCCAGGACGAGGCCGACGATGGTCTCCCCGAACAGCAGCCCGATCAGCCGGGGGCCGGCGAGGCCCTCGGTCCCCCCGAGCAGGGGACGGACCAGGGGGAACAGCACCAGGGCCACGAGGAGCGCGAAGGCCAGCCGCAACCGGGCGGGCACCGTCTGCTCGCCGACGCCGGGCATCAGCATGATCAGCGTGCCGACCCGCGCGAAGACGAGGAGGTAGGCCGAGGCGACGCCCGGCAGGAGCAGGTTCATGACCTCTCGTATAGTCCGGGCGCGCGCCCATCACCCACCCGCCGCGATCCGCGCGGCGATCCGCGTCATGTAGCCGGCCATGGCATCGCCGATGAAGGGGAGCATCAGCAGCAGGGTGGCGAACACCGCGATGATCTTGGGCACGTAGATGAGGGTCTGTTCCTGGATCTGGGTGAGCGCCTGGATCAGGGAGACGACGAGGCCCACGAACAGGGCGACGATCATCATCGGGCCGGCGACCTTCAGGAAGACGAAGATCCCGTCGCGGGCGACGTCGAGGATGGCAAGGCCGGTCATCAGGGGGTCCGAGGCGGTTCCGGTCTCCCTCCCCCGGCGCGGGGAAGGAATGGCGTTCGTGGCGGGCCCGCCTCAGATCTGCATCCGCATGATCTCCTCGTAGGCGGAGATCATGCGGTCGCGGACGGCGACCATGGTCTGGAGGGCGGTCTCGCTCTCGGCGACGGCGGTGACGACATCCACCACGTTGGCCTTGCCGGTGGCGGCGGAGACGGCCTGCGTGTCGGCGCGGCGGCCTGCCTCGCCCACGGTGTCGAGGGCTTGGCCCAGCAATCCGGCGAAGCTGTCCCCGGTGGTCTGGGGCGCCTGGATCCGCAGGGCGGGGCGCCCGGTGGCGAGGCCCTGAACGGCCGCGTAGGCGCCGGCGGCGAAGGTGCTGGAGGCCACGGGCCGTCTCCTACTTCAGGATCGCCAGGGTCTGGGCGATCATCTTGCGCGTGCCCGTCACCATGTTGAGGTTCGCCTCGTAGGAGCGCTGGGCCTCCCGCATGTCCATGTTCTCGATGAGGGTGTTCACGTTCGGCATCTGCACGTCGCCCTTGGCGTCGGCGGCGGGGTTGCCCGGATCGTGCTTGGTGCGGAAGGCGGTCCGGTCCCGGGCGATCCGCCCGGCCTCCACCACGGTGGCGCCGGACTCCCGGTCGAGATGGCTGGCGAAGGACGGGATCTTGCGCCGGTAGGGCTCGGCGCCCTTGCTCGCCGGGGCGGAATCGGCGTTGGCGATGTTTTCGGCGATCACCCGCATCCGGCCCGACTGGGCCTTCAGGCCCGAGGCCGCCACCAACAGGGACTTCGAGAATTCCATCGTCCGCCCCCTCGTGAAACCTAGAGCGGGCGCGCGGCCCGCATGGCGTGAACCCGGCCGACGACCGACCCCCGCGATCAGCTCTTGCCGATGGCGATCTTCAGGGTGGTCAGGCTGTGCTGGTAGAGCGAGGCGGCGACCTGATAATCCGTCTGGATGTCGCCGGCCTTCATCATCTGATCCTCGAGGTTGACCCCGTTTCCGCTCGGACGGATCTCGAAATCCCGGACCCGGCGGGGATCGGCCCCGACGCCGCCCTGCCCCCCCACGGTGATGTGCCCCGGCGCCGTGACGGCGAGGGAGGCCGTGCTCGCGACGGCCGCCCCGGTCGTCCGGTCGTAGCGCGGCTCCGCGAGGTCCCTGGGCCGGAAGCCCGGCATGTCGGCGTTGGCGACGTTCTCGGCGACGAGGCTCTGGCGCGCCTGGTTCCACTGCATCCGGGTGCGCAGCATCGCCAGCACGGGCAGGTCGGTGATGGCCACGGGGCCCTCCCACAGCAGGACCCGGCGCGTCCGGGCTCGGCAAAAACTGCCGCCCGCTTGGTTAACGGCCCGTTAAAGGCGCAACCGGAAGTGGCGTGATTGGCGTGCCAGGGATGGCCGAGCGGGCCTTTCGGCGACCCCGCCGAGTCCCCCACGGGGGACTGTCAACACCTCCAGGTTGTAGATCCTGGAACGGTTCAACCCTCAACGATCTGTTAACGAAGGCTTAACTTCACCTGCCCCCCAGCGGCCCTTGCGTGTTATCAGGGACGGCCCGCCGCTGTCTCAAGGGGGGCGGAACGTGCGAGTGCGTAATCTTGTCATGGCTCCGGTCCGTGTTCGGCTCTGATGGCTCCCCGATCGTCCAGTACATCGTCATCTTCGCGGTCATCTTCACGGTGCTCGCGGCGATCGTGTTCCTGGTCCGCCGGCTCACCGGGGGTGGAGCCGCGTTGCAGACGCGGGGCGCCCGCGCCCGCCAGCCGCGCCTGGGCATCGTCGACGTCTACGAGCTCGATCGCGCCCGTCAGCTGATCCTGCTCCGTCGGGACAACGTGGAGCACCTGCTGCTAGTCGGCGGGCCGAACGACGTCGTGGTGGAGCGCAACATCCAGCGCGGCCAGCGTCCGCTGCCGGAGGCGACCCTGCGCCCCGAGCCGGTGGCCGAGCCCCTGCCCGATCCCCTGGCGGAGGCGGGGCGCCTGCCCGAACCGCCCCGGGCGATCGCGGAGCCCTCCGCGCGCCGGGCGGAGCCGGCCTTCGAGATGCCGGTCGTCGTGCCCGCGCCCGTGCCCGGCTCCTCGGCGGCGCCGCCGGTGCGGCTGCCCCTGGACGCGGCGCTCCTGGGGGGCGACGAGCCGGGTCAGGACCTCCCCGCGCCCGCGGCCACGCCCCGCGAACCCTTCCGGGGCCGGACGCAGCGCCCGACGGTGCCCGCCCCCGAGCGGGCGCCGGAGGTTGAGCGCGTCCCCGAGCCTACCCCCGCCGAGCCGGTGGTGCTGGCGAGCCTCACGCCACAACCGACCGAGAATCGCTCGGTCGATCCCAAGGTCCTTTCGGACATGGCCCGGCAGCTTCAGGCCGCCATCGCCCGCCCGAGTTCGGCCGTGACGCCCCCGCCGGAACCGGCCGAGCTTCCCCGGACCGAGTCCCTGACGGCCATGATGGCAGCCTTCGACCGGCGGGGCGAGCCCGCCCCCGCGACGGCCCGGACCCCCCCGGCGCCGAGCCCGGTCGCGCCGTCGCCTGCCCCCACCACCATGCCGGCTGCCGCGACGGTGATCGTGCCCCCAGCCCCCCCGGTTCAGGCCCCCGTGAACCCGGCTCCGGTGACGCCGCCCCCGGCCACGGCGATCCCGCCGCAGCCCCGGGTTCCTCCGGCCGCCGAACGTCCGCTGCCTCCGCCGATCCCCCCCCGGCCGGAGCCCACGCCGCCGAGGTTCGAGGCCAAGCCCACCGCGACCAAGCCCGACTTTCCCAAACCGGACTTCACCGTCGATCCCCCGGCGGAACCCAAGTTCGACGTGGGCGATTCAAAATCCCTCGCCAACCCGTTCTCCGTCGAGGAGATCGAGGCCGAGTTCGCCCGCCTCCTCGGGCGGCCCCTCGACAAGCGGGGATGAGAGTGTCGTGCGCGCCCGTCGCCTGTGCGAGTCGGAGCACGCGGCCTTGCCTTCGTCCGGGGGCTTCGCCAAGCTGGACGACCGTTTTCCTGGGGCCGCCGCGGTCCCGACCAGTCAGAGTTGAGCGATGAGAGTCATCGTCGAGCGCGCGGCCCTCCTCAGGTCGCTCGGCCACGTGCACCGGGTCGTGGAGCGGCGCAACACCATCCCGATCCTGTCGAACGTGCTGCTGCGGAGCGAGGGATCGACCCTTCAGCTCAAGGCGACCGACCTCGACATCGAGGTGACGGAGGGCATCCCCGCCGAGGTGGCCGATCCGGGCGCGACCACGGTGCCGGCACACGTGCTCTACGACATCGTGCGCAAGCTCCCCGACGGGGCGCAGGTCTCCCTGGAGACCGGCGGCGAGGGCGGCCAGATGACGATTCGCTCCGGCCGCTCGCGCTTCGCCCTCGGTGCCCTGCCCGAGGGGGATTTCCCGGACCTCGCCACCGGGGAGATGCCGCACGGCTTCGAGATCGCGGCGACCGACCTCAAGCGCCTGATCGACAAGACGCAGTTCGCCATCTCCACCGAGGAGACCCGCTACTATCTGAACGGCATCTACCTCCATGTCCTGGAGGTGGACGGGCAGCCGGTGCTGCGCGCCGTGGCGACGGACGGGCACCGCCTCGCCCGCGTCGAGATCCCGGCGCCCCCCGGCAGCCCCGGGATGCCCGGGGTGATCGTGCCGCGCAAGGCCGTGGCCGAGATCCAGAAGCTCCTCGATGACGGCGGCGAGAGCGTCGGCATCGACCTGTCGCCGGCCAAGGTCCGCCTGCGCTTCGCCGACGGCCTGACGCTGATCTCAAAGCTGATCGACGGCACCTTCCCCGATTACCAGCGGGTGATCCCGGCGGGCAACGACAAGCGCCTCACGGTGGAGCGCGATGCCTTCGCCAAGGCGGTGGACCGGGTGTCCACCATCTCGTCGGAGCGGGGCCGGGCGGTGAAGCTGGGGCTCACCGATGGGCGCTTGGCCCTCTCGGTGACGAACCCCGACGCCGGGAGCGCGACGGAGGAACTCGACGTCGATTACGGCGCCGCCGCCCTCGATATTGGCTTCAATGCCCGCTACCTGCTCGATATCACGGCCCAACTCGAGGGCGACACCGCCCTGTTCAAGCTCGCCGATCCCGGCTCCCCGACCCTGATCCAGGACCGCGAGGGGGCGGCGGCGCTCTACGTGCTGATGCCGATGCGGGTCTGAGGGACCGCCGTCCCCCCCCGTCTCCCCCGTCCTGGCCCATGCCCGTGACGGGGAAGACGGAGCCCCTACCGGCTGGCCGGCGGCGGTGAGGTCGGCGCCTCGGGCGCTGGCGTCACCGGCGGGGCCGGCGACGTCGTGACGGGCGGCGGGTTCGGGGCCACCGGCGAGGGCGGTGGCTTCGGCGGCTCGGCCTTCTGATCGTTGCACCCGGCCAGCAACAGGAGCCCGGCGAGCGGTAGGAACGTGCGGACGCGCATGACCTCATCTCCCTTTAATCGGCCGAACGCCTGAACCAGGGAAACGGTTCGCCGCCCGGGTCGCATTGGCGTTCGCCGCGCCACGGGCTACAGCGGTCCATCCCCTCACAGGTTTCCCCGAGCCGGCCCAGCCTCACGCCGCATGTCCGACGCGCCCCTCCCGGCATCCCCCGACCAGGGCTTGAGCCGCCTGATCGTCCGCGATTTCCGCAACCACGCCGATCTCGACCTGAAGCCCGGCTCGCGCCTCGTCGCCCTGGTGGGGGAGAACGGGGCGGGCAAGACCAACATCCTGGAGGCCATCTCCCTGTTCGCCCCGGGCCGGGGGCTGCGCCGGGCGGAGTTCTCCGCCATGGCACGGACGGGCGGGACCGGCGGGTTCGCCGTCTCCCTCACCCTGGACCGCGACGGGGCCGAGCACCGGCTCGGCACGGGGATGGAGCCACCGGGCTTCGATGGGCGCGCCGCCCGCCTCTGCCGGGTGGACGGGGCGTCGGCCTCCTCCCCCGTGGCCTTCAGCGAGCATTTTCGGGTGGTGTGGCTCACCCCCGATTTCGACGCCCTGTTCCGGGGGCCGGCGGGGGACCGCCGCCGCTTCCTCGACCGTCTGGTGCTGGCCGTGGATGCCGGGCACGGGGCGCGGGTCTCGGCCATGGAGCGGGCGCTGCGATCCCGCAACCGCCTGCTGGAGGAGACCGGCCAGGACGCCCGGTGGCTCGATGCCATCGAGCGGGAGATCGCCGAACTCGGCGTCGCCGTCGCCCTCGCCCGGCGGGAGACCGTCGAGCGCCTGGACCAGTTGATCACCCAGACGCGGGACGACGCGCAGCCCTTCCCCTGGGCCTCCGTCCGGCTGGAGGGGGACCTCGACGACCTCGTGGCCGTCTGGCCGGCGATCGAGGCCGAGGACCGGTTCCGCCTCGCCCTGCGGCAGGGTCGCCCCCGGGACCGGGCGGCGGGGCGGACCCTCAGCGGGCCGCAGACCAGCGACCTCGTGGTCCGCCACGGGCCGAAGGACGTGCCGGCGGGCACCGCCTCGACGGGTGAGCAGAAGGCGCTCTTGATCGGCCTCGTCCTGGCCCATGCCCGGCTGGTGCGGGCCATGAGCGGCATCGCCCCGGCGATCCTCCTCGATGAGGTCGCCGCCCATCTCGACCCCCGCCGCAGACTCGGCCTGTTCGAGGCCCTGGACGCCCTCTCCGGGCAGGTCTGGATGACCGGCACCGATCCCGAGGCCTTCACCCCCGCCGGCGCGATGATCGAGACCGTCCACATCCGATCGTGACCGCGGGCCCGACCCTTTCCCGGACGCCCGCGCGCACCACATCAGGCATCCCGACCACCGGACGACCGATCCCCATGGCCAAGCCCGTTCACAGCATGATCCGTGTCCGCGACGAGGCGCGGTCCCGCGACTATTATTCCCGCGCCTTCGGCCTCGAACCCGCCGACCGCTTCGACTTCCCGGATTTCACCCTGCTCTACCTGCGCGATCCGTCCTCGCCCTTCGAGCTGGAGCTGACCGTCAACAAGGACCGGGAGAAGCCCTACGAGATGGGGGACGGCTATGGCCACCTCGCCTTCGTGGTCGAGGATCTCGAGGCCGAGCACGCCAAGCACAAGCAAGCCGGCTTCACCGTTACCGACGTGAAGACCCTCAAGCACGGCGAGACGCCGCTCGCGTCGTTCTTTTTCGCCACCGACCCCGACGGTTACAAGATCGAGGTCATCCAACGCGGCGGCCGCTTCTCGTAAATCATTGAGCCGACGCGCCAATCTTATCCAGCTTAAGGTCCCATGCGAGACATCACGCGCATCATCTGCATCCGCCACGGGGAATCGACCTTCAACGCAGCGCATCGGGCGACCGGGGTCGATCCGAACCACCGCGACGCGCGGCTGACCCCCCGGGGCGAGGCGCAGGCGCGGGAAGCGCGCGAGGGGCTTCGGGACATCCCCTTCGAGCTGGTCGTGGTCTCCCCCCTCACGCGGGCGATCCAGACGGCGGCCCTGGCGTTCGAGGGGCACCCGGGCAAGCCCCGTTTCCTGGTGGAGGTTCTCCATCGGGAGTGCCAGGAAAGCAGCTGCGACGTGGGCCGGGCGGCCTCGGAGCTGGCGGCGGATTTCCCGCACCTCGACATCGGCCACCTGCCCGAGGTGTGGTGGCACGCCGAGGAAGGCGCGGCGATGACCTTCGGCCTGCCGATCGAGCCGCGCCCGCTGTTCGACCGGCGGGTGATCGCCTTCCGGGACTGGCTGCGC
This sequence comes from Beijerinckiaceae bacterium, assembly GCA_022702015.1. Lineage (GTDB taxonomy): Bacteria > Pseudomonadota > Alphaproteobacteria > Rhizobiales > Beijerinckiaceae > Methylobacterium. The sequence continues at coordinate 11,670 of JAKONI010000286.1, forward strand.
GCCCGGCCGGAGAAGACCATCGCCGTGGTGGGCCACGGAACGTTCTTCTACCACCTGACGGGCACGTTCCTGGAGAACTGCGCCACGATCGAACTGGACCTGGACGCGGAGCCGGCGGCGGCGTGACCGAGGTGGCATCCCCGTCTTCCCACCCTCGCCCTTAACCTAAGACCCTGACCGGAAAGTCCCTCATTCCAGCCCTCGCCCTCATCCTGAGGTGCGGCGAGAGCCGCCTCGAAGGAGGGCTGCAGGAATCGCGGCGCCTTCTGGATGTCTCCTTCGAGGCCCCCGCTTCGCGGCGGCACCTCAGGATGAGGCCGAGGGCAGGAGGAAATGGGACTTTTTCAGCCAGACTCTCTGGGTAAGGGGGATTGAGGGGAAAGGAGATTCCGTGACCGGATGGCCAGGCTACATCGCCCCGCCATCCACGGTGATCGTCTCCCCCGTGATGTAGGCGGCCCCCGCCGCGAGGAAGAAGATCGTCTCCGCGATGTCCTCGGGCCGCGCCATCCGGGCAAGCATGGTCCGCTCTACGGTGGCGGCCTTGCGCTCCGGGGGCCACGCCGCCGTCCAGGGGGTCTCCACGAGGCCCGGCGCCACGGCGTTGACGCGGATGTCGGGGGCGAGCGCCCGGGCGAGGCTGCGGGTGAGGTTGATGAGCCCCGCCTTGCTCGCGGAATAGGCGATCGACGACCCCCGCCGGCCCAGCCCGGCGACGGAGGCCGTGTTGACGATCGCCCCCCGGCTCGCCCGCAGAGCCCCGGCGGCGGCGCGGGCGCAGCGGTAGGGGCCGATGAGGTTCGTCGAGAGGATCGTGCCCCAGAACTCCTCCGTCATCGCATCGAGATCCTCGAAGGCGATGGGGGCGGTGGTCCCCGAGGTCCCGGCGTTGTTGATCAGCACGTCGAGCCCGCCGAGGCGGGCGATGCCCTCGGCCACCATCGCCTCGGCCTCGCCGGGATTGGCCACGTCCCCCGGCAGGGCCGTCACGGCGAGGCCCTGCCCGGCCAGCCGCTCGGCCTCGGCGGGACCCCGCCCGTCATCCGGCAGGTGATTCAGGGCGACGGTGGCCCCGTTGCGGGCGAACAAAGCCACCGTCGCGAGGCCGATGCCGGAGGAGGCGCCGGTCACGAGGATCCGCTTGCCCGAAAGGTCGGCGCCGATCATGTCCCCTCCATCCGTCCGATCCCGGCCATCGCCTTCTTGAGGGCGAGCAGCTTGCGGTCGCGCTCGCGGAACAGGTCGGCCGGGTCGCGGCCCCCCCAGTCGAAGTAGCCCCGTCCGGCCATCACCCCCGTGCGGCCCTGGCCGCACAGGGCGTCGAGGGTCTCGGAGCGGGTGCGCGGCGGCGGCGGGGTGTAGGTGGCGTTGGCGAGCGCCCGCTGCGTCAGTTCGAGGCCGGTGAAGTCCGCCTTGGCGAGGTGGCCGAGGATGGGGATGCGCAGCGACAAGCCGTGGATGATCGCCTCGTCGATCTCCCTGGTCGTGGCGTAGCCCTCGTCGAGGAGGTGGAACACCTCCGCGCTGATCGCCTGCTGGATCCGGTTGGCGATGTAGCCCGGCACGAACCGCTTCAGCACCACCGGCTTCTGCCCGAGACCCACCACGAGGTCGGCCATCGCGGCGATCACCGCCGGGTCGGTGCCCGGCCCCGGCACCACATCCACGAGGTCGATAATGTAGGGCGGCGTGTACCAGTGCATCACCAGCGCCCGCCCCTGCCGGTCGGCGGGCAAGAGGGGGAACACGTCGAGATAGCTCGTGTTGCTCGCCAGGATCGTCTCCGGCGGGCAGAGTCGGTCGAGTGCGGCGAAGAGGGCGCGCTTGGCCTCGGGGTTTTCGGTGATCGCCTCGATCACGAGGTCCGCCCCCGCGACCGCCGCCGGCAGATCCGCCTCGATCCGCACCGCCCGGCCGAGGCGTTCCGCGTCCCAGCCCTCCGGGGCGGCGCCGGCTTCCTTGAGGGTCGCCAGCGCGGAGGTCATCAGCCCGGGGACGGCATCGCGGGTCTCGGGCCGCGTGTCGGTGAGGCGTACCCCGTGTCCGGCGAGCGCCAGGACGAGGGCGATGCCGTGCCCCATCAACCCACCGCCGACGACCGCGATCTCGCTCATGCCGTGTCTTCCTTCGGGGGCCTGTGATCAGACGGTGGCGATGGGTGTGGCGGGGGAGCCGACAGCGCCGGGCAGGCGAAGCGGCGGGGCGGTGAGCAGGAAGCGGTGGCGATCGTGGGCGCGCAGCCAGCCGGCGAGCGGCGTGAGGTGCCACAATTCTCCGAGGTTCACCCCGAGCTTGAACAGGCAGTGCTGGTGCAGGGGCAGGAAGGCGCAGCCATCGTCGCCCCCCGAGCGGGTCGGGACGATCTCGACGGCGTAGTTGTCGGCGATGAGGGCGCAGAGCCCGGAGCGGGTGATCCAGTCGAGGATGCCGGGATCGCGCCCGTCGAGGCCGGCGCAAAGGTTGTGGACCAGGGCCGGATCGGGGGTTCCGCCCATCTCCAGGAGGCGCTGGGCGAAGCCGGTATGGAGGCAGACCATGTCGCCCTCCTCGACGCTCACCCCGTCCTCATCGAGGATCCGGGACAGGGTCTTCCAGCCGACGACGGTCCTGGCGTCGCCGAGATGGGCGCGCAGGTCGATCATCACCGCCCTGCCCTGCATCCCCGTTTCGGCGAGGCGCTCGATGCCGAGGTGCCGGGCGCGGGAGGGCGCGTCGGCCTCGGCGGCGCTCGTCGGGCCGACGATGTCCCGGCCGCCCCGGAATCCGTTGTAGTAGGTCGGCCCCGCCCCCGTGCCGTCGGGGTCGTAGAGGCAGCCCACATGGGCGAGGGAATCCCACTGCGTCGAGTATTGCAGGTGAATTACCGCGAGGTCGTCGCAGATGACGTCCTCCACCCCCGCGATTTCCTCGCAGACGACGAAGTTCGTCACCGGCATGCCGTTGGCGCGCTTCGTCGGGCTGATCTTCGGCGGATGCCGCCGGGCGTTCAGGACGTTGCCCCCGGGCAGATCGAGGGGAAGGCTGAGGCAGAACGTCAGCCCCTCGTGCACCTCGGCGACGCCTTGCAGGACTTTTTCGGGGGTGAGCAGGTTGAGGCGGCCGCGTTCGTCGTCGGGGCCGAAGTCTCCCCAGGTCGAGCCCTCCGGTCGGCGCGTCCAGCGCAGGGTCATCCGCTATCCTCCCGTCGCGCCGTCTCCGCAGCGTCCGGGCAGGTTCGCCCGGCGCGGGGCGGCGGGCAAGGGGGCGTGCTGGACCACGCCCCCGCTTTGTCCGCCTTTATGGCGCGGTCGCCTACTCCATGACCGGGGCGAGCTTCTGGACGCTCTTCACGTCGTCGCCGAGCCAAGCGGCGTTCTTGGCGGTGCCGTCGAAGGTCGCGCTGGTCTTGAACAGCTCGTACTTGCCCTCCAGGGCGTAGGGCTTCGACCGGGACAGCAGCTCGGCCACCTTGGCCTTGTCCATCGGCTGGAAGGTTTTCACCGCCTCGAAGGCCTGATCCAGGTCGCGCTGGTTCTGGATGCCGGTGATCACCACGGAGACCGGCAGGTTCAGGGAGAAGTGCAGGTACTCGATCGGCTTGATCGGCGCGTCCGACTTCAGGATCACCCCGTCACCGAAGGTCTTCATGGCGAGCGGCGCGATGCCCTCGCGCACGAGGTGCGGCAGAACGAGATGGCCGAACGAACGGAAATGGGCGTCCATCACGTTCAGCGGCATCTGGCAGGAATCGAACTGGAAGCCCCGCTCCTGCGCCACCGCCAGCATCTGCTGGTGGATGCGCGGATCCTTGTGGCCGGTGAAGCCGATGTAGCGCAGCTTGCCCTGCTTCTTGGCCTCCATGAAGCCTTCCATGGCCCCGCCCTCCGCGAAGACCCGGTCGGGATCGTCGAAGCGCAGGATCTCGTGGTGCTGCACAAGGTCGATGTGGTCGGTGCGGAGCCGGCGCAGCGACTGCTCGATCTGCTTGAGCGCCTCCTCCTTGGTCCGCCCGTCCATCTTGGACATGAGGAAGACCTTGTTGCGATAGCCGTTCTGCTCCAGGGCGATGCCCATCCGCTCCTCGGAGCGGCCCTGGTTGTAGTCCCAGCAATTGTCCATGAAGGTGATGCCGCGGTCGATGCCGGCATGGATCAGCCGGGTCGCCTCGTCGTCCGTCACGGCGCTTTTGCCGAGGTGGAAGCCGCCCATGCCGATGGCCGAGATGGTCTCGTCCGTCCGGCCGAACTTCCGGTAGAGCATCTCGCCCCGGCGCTCGCCGGGATCGGTGACGAAGGGCAGGTCGGCCGGGTCCTGCGGCCGGGTGTTGGGCAGGCCGGGGTCGCTCACGGCCGCCCCCGCAGGGCTTGCGGCGGCGAGGCCGGCACCCAGGGCCGCCCCTTTGAGGAAATCGCGGCGTTCCATGTGGCTCTCCGTGAAGGTGGGTGTTCGAAGGTCATTGGCGTGCTCCGGGCCGTCGCGGGATCAACGGCGGCGGGGCGTCATCGTTCGGTTCGCCCGGCGAGGCGCTCGGCCGCGTGGAGCAGGCGCAGGGCGGCGCAGGCCGCCCCGTAGCCGTTGTCGATGTTGACGACGGTGATGCCCGAGGCGCAGCTCGCGAGGACCGAATTCAACGCCGTGTGGCCCCCCGCCGCGACGCCGTAGCCGACGGAGGTCGGCACGGCGATCACCGGCGCGGCGACGAGGCCGCCGACCACGCTCGGCAGGGCCGCATCCATCCCCGCCGCCACGATGACGACGGGGAAGGAGCGGATCTCCTCCACCCGCTGGGTCAGCCGCCACAGGCCGGCGACCCCGACATCGGCGATGAGGGTCGCCCCCCTTCCCTGGTATCGCAGGGTGCGCAGGGCCTCCCGGGCGACGGGCACGTCGGAGGTCCCCGCCGCCACCACCGCCACCGACGGCGCGCCCACCACCGGCCGGGGCTCGCCGAAGAAGGCCGTGCGCGAGACCGGGCAGTAATCGAGCGCCCGGCGGTGATGGCCCGGCAGGGCGTCGAGCTTGTCGGCGTCCAGACGGGTGAGGAGGAAGCGGGCGCCCCGTTCCGCCGCCGCGTCGAGGATGGCGGCGATCTGCTCCGCCGACTTGCCGGCGCAGTAGACCGCCTCCTCCAGGCCGATCCGCTCGGCCCGGCCGAAATCGAGGAGGAATTCGTCCCGCACGCCCATGGGCGCCCCCTGGTCAGATCGCTCGCCGGTCACGCCGCGCCTCCGGTGAGGAAGGCGCTGCCGACCCGGTAGGG
>JAKONI010000296.1 GCA_022702015.1 Beijerinckiaceae bacterium
TCATCCTCAGCGCCGGGCTCGGACGCGGGCCGGAGGATCCCGGCCCCCGGGCGCGGATCGCCGCCCGCGCCCACGGCCTGCGCCTCCTCGGCCCCAGCAGCGCGGGCCTGTGCGTGCCATCGCGAAAACTCGATGCGAGCCTGTTCGCCCACGCGCCTTCGGCGGGGGACCTCGCGCTGATCTCGCAATCGGGCACCGTGGCGGCGGCCATCGTCGAGTGGGCGAGCCGGCGCACCGTCGGCTTCTCGGCGGTGATGTCGATCGGCGGCGCCCTCGACATCGACGCCTCGGACTGCCTCGACCATTTCGCCGCCGACCTGCGCACGAGGGCGATCCTCCTGTGCCTCGACCGGGTGGAGGATGCCCGCCGGTTCATGTCCGCCGCCAGGGCCGCCGCGCGGGCGAAGCCGGTGGTGGTGCTCCGCGCCGGCCGCCACCGCCCCCATCCCGCCGGCCGGGCGGGGCCGGTGGTGACGCATACCGGGGCATTGGCCCGGCCCGATGCCGTCTACGCGGCGGCCTTCCGCCGGGCGGGCCTGCTCGCCGTGCAGGACCTCGACGAGATGTTCTCGGCCGTGGAGACGCTGGGCCGCCAGCGGCCCTTCCCCGGCAAGCGCCTCGCCATCGTCACCAACGGCCGGGGCATCGGCCTGCTCGCCGCCGACCGCTTGGCCGACCGGGCCGGCAGCCTCGCGGAGATCGCCGCCCTGGGCACCCGGCCCGCCGGCAACCCGGTGAACCTCGGCATGGATGCGGGCGGCCCGGCCTTCGCCGAGGCCCTCGCCCCCCTGCTGGCCGACGGGGACAACGACGCGGTGCTGGCGATCCACGTCCCCACCATCCGCTCGGGGGCGTCCGCCGTCGCGGGGGCCGTCGCGGAGGTGGTGAAGGCCGCCCGCAAGGGGCCGGCGCGCAAGAAGCCGGTCTTCGCCGTGTCCCTGGGGGACGCCGAGGCGGCGCGCGAGACGCTGGCCGGCGCCGGCATCCCGCAATTCTCCAACGATTCGGAAGCGATCGAGGGGTTTCTCCACCTCGTGCGCTACCGGGAGGCGCAGGACGACCTGATGCGCACCCCGGACTCCCTGCCCCGGGACTTCTCCCCCGACACGGAGAGCGCCCGGCGGATCGTCGCCGACGCCCTGCGCCAGGGGGCGACCTGGCTCGACCCCATCGCGGTGGGCGCCCTGCTCTCGGCCTACCGCATTCCGGCGGTGCCCCTGACGCTGGCCCCCGACATCGACGCGGCGGCCGCCGCCGCCTGGCCCCTCATCGCCGCCGGGGAGGCGGTGGCGCTGAAGGTCGTCTCCCCCGACATCGTCCACAAGTCGGATATCGGCGGGGTCCACCTCGACCTGACGGGCGAGGCCGACGTGCGGGAGGCCGCCCGCTCCATCCTCAGCCGCGCCCGCCGGGAGCGTCCCGACGCCCGCGTCACCGGGTTCGCGGTGCAGCCGATGGTGCGCAAGGGCCGCCGCCGGGAGTTGATCGCCGGGCTCGCGGAGGATCCGGTCTTCGGCCCCGTGGTGGTGTTCGGCCGGGGGGGCACCGCCGTGGAGGTCATCGACGACCGGGCGCTCGGCCTGCCGCCCCTCGACCTGATCCTGGCCCACGACCTCATCGGCCGCACCCGGGTCGCCCGGCGGCTCGACGCCTACCGGGACGTGCCCGCCGCCGACCTCCCGGCCATCGCGCTGACGCTGGTGAAGATCGCCCAGCTCGCCGCCGACCTGCCGCAGGTGCGCGAACTCGACATCAACCCCCTGCTGGCGGACGAGACCGGCGTGCTCGCCCTCGACGCGAGGGTGCGGATCGGGCGCGTCCCCCAGGACCGCTTCGGCGAGCGCGACCGGCGCGGGGGCGGGCATCCGGGCTTCGCCATCCGCCCCTACCCGGCGGAATGGGTGCGCAGCCTCAACGTGAAGGACCGGGTGGTGCAGGTCCGCCCGGTGCGGCCGGAGGACGAGGGGCTGTTCCGGGTGTTCTTCGAGGGGCTCGACCCGGAGAGCCTGCGCCTGCGCTTCTTCGGCCCGGTGCGGGCCTTCAGCCACGCCTTCCTCGCCCGCCTGACGCAGCTCGACTACGCCCGCGCCATCGCCTTCGTGGCGGTGGAGATCGACGCCGAGGGGCGGGAACGGATGCTCGGCGCCGTGCGCCTCCACGCCGACGCCAACCACGACAGCGGCGAATACGCCATCGGCGTCGGCCGCGACGCCCGGGGCACGGGCCTCGCCTTCGCGCTGATGCGGCTGATGATCGACTGGGCCCGCTCGGAGGGGATCCGCCGGGTGGAGGGGACGGTGCTGTCCGAGAACCGCCCGATGCTCGCCGTCTGCCGCCGCCTCGGCTTCACCCAGGCGCGCGACCCCGACGATCCGGGGCTGCTGAAGGTGACGCTGGGGTTGGGGTAAGGGACATCCGGGCTCGACCGCGGGGGCAGTCCCCTCACGCCCTGCGCCCGACCTGCTCCAGGCTGACGCGCCACAGGCGCTCCTGCACCGCCTCGTCGCGGCTCTCGCGGGAGGAGGTCTTCGGCTGGCGGTCGGAGAAGTAGCGCCCGGTCACGCCGTCCAACTCCGGGGCGGTGGCCACGTGGAGCGAGGTGAGGGCGCCCTTCCCGGGGCTGATGAGGAAGGGGCGGATCAGGCTCCAGGCGGTGCCGAACAGCCCCCCGGTGTTCTTGGCGAAGCCGGTGTTGACCACCCCCGGATGCAGGCAGTTCACGGTGATGCCGGTGCCCGCGAGCCGCCGGGCCAGGGCATAGGTGAAGAGCACGTTCCCGAGCTTGGCCTGCGAGTAGGCCCGCATCGCTCCGTAGCGGCGGCTGCCGCCGAGGTCGTCGAAGGCGACGTGGCCCCGATAATGGGCCGCCGAGGCTACGTTGACGATGCGTGGCTTGCCCCCCGCCTGCGCCGTCGCCTTCAGGGTGTCGAGGAGTTCCAGCGTCAGCAGGACGTAGCCGAGGTGGTCGAGGGCCCAGGTCCGCTCCAGGCCGTCGACGGTGGTCTCCCGCCGGTCGAAGATCGCCCCGGCGTTGTTCACGAGGACGTGGAGGCGCGGGTACGTCCGCCGGACCTCGGCGGCGAGCCGGTGGATCTGGCTTTGGGAGGACAGGTCGGCGGTGAAGGTGTCCACCTGCCCCTCCGGCGCCGCCGCGCGGATCCGCCCCGCGCAGCCGGCGAGCTTGGCCGCATCGCGCCCGACGAGGCCGACCCGCGCGCCCTGGCGCGCGAGGCCGACAGCGGTCTCGTAGCCGATGCCGCCGGTCGCCCCGGTGACGAGGCAGACCCGCCCGGCCATCACGTCAGAACACCACCTGCCCGACGGCGAAGGCGATGACGACGATCACGATCGCGACGATGAGGAACAGGCCGAACAGGATCCGGGCGAGGGAGCCCGCGCCCGAGGCGATGCCGGTGAAACCGAGGCCGCCGGCGATCAGCGAGATCACGAAGCAGATCAGGGCCCATTTCAGAAGCGTCATCGCGTTGTCCTCCGGTGGTCCGCGTGTTCGGCGCGGTTGGCGATACCTGCCCGCTCAACCGGCCTTCAAGCGCGACCGTTCCGTCGCGCCGTCTTGATTCAAGCCTTTATTCTCATCCCGTGCGCGTGACCGGCTGCGCCGGCACGTCGGCCCGCGCCAGCATGAGCTCGGCGCGCGTGTGGTAGAGGCCCCCCCGGCACACCGCCTTGGAGGCCGCGTCCGCGATGAGGGCCGCCACCATCAGCGGAATCATCAGGGCGTGGTTCTGGGTCATCTCGGTGACGATGACGAAGCTGGTGATCGGCGCCTGGAGCACCCCCGTGAGGTAGGCCACCATGCCCACGAGGACGAGGGCGCCCACCGGCAGGCCCGGGGCCAGGGCGTGCATCGCCCCCCCGAGCCCTGCCCCCACCGCCAGCGAGGGGGCGAACAGGCCCCCGGGGATCCCGCTCACCGAACTCAGCACCGTGGCCAGGAACTTCAGCGGGGCGAAGGCGAGGCTCGCCGGCGCGTCGCCGTGGAGGATGGCGCGGGCCTCCTCGTAGCCGGTGCCGTAGGCCGCCCCGCCCGAGGCGAGGCCGCACAGGGCCACCGCGAGGCCGCAGCCCGCCGCGAACAGGACCGGCCGGGCGGCGACGAACCGCCCCGCCCGCCCCGGCAGGCCCCGGGCGAACAGGATGACGAGGCGGCTGAACACGCCCCCCGCGAGCCCGCCGGCCACCGCGATCACCGGGACGATCCAGCCGGCGGCGAGGGTCAGGCTGGCCTGGGTGGACCCGAAATAGGTGTAATTGCCCATCAGCCCGAGGGAGGTGAGGCCCGCCGCCACGATCCCCGCCACGATCAGCCCCGAGGAGCGCGCCTCGTAGGCCCGGCCGAGTTCCTCGATGCCGAACACGATGCCCGCCAGCGGCGTGTTGAACGCCGCCGCGACCCCCGCCGCCCCCCCGGCGAGGAGGAGCCCCGGCAGCCGGTCCGGCGTCAGGCGGCCGAAGGCGGCCATGATGACCGCCCCGACCTGGACGGTGGGTCCCTCGCGCCCCGCCGAGGCGCCGCAGAGCAGGCCGAGGAACAGCACGATCACCTTGCCGAACCCCACCCGCAGGGAGATCAGCCCGTGGCGGAAGGCGGGGTCCCGGGCGTGGCGGGCGGCGATGACCTGGGGAATCCCCGAGCCCTGCGAATTGGGGAAGACGGTCCGGGCGAGCAGCGCCGCCAGGGCGAAGCCCGCCGGCGTCAGCACCAGGGCGATCAGGGGCGAGGGGGCGGTGAGCGCCTTGAACCCCTCCTGGGCGAGGTCGGCCCCCCTGGCCATCACCACCGCCGCGAGGCCGACGCCGATGCCGCCGATGAGGAACAGCATCCGCGAGCGCCAGAGGGGGAAGGCGTCCATCGAGGCCGAGCGGAGCCGGGCGATCGAGTGGCCGTACCGGAAGCGCGCCTTGCGCCGCGTCCCGGTCTCCGGGCCCTGTGACCTGCGCGACATCGCTCCCCATCCTCTCCGATCCCCCCGCAGGCTTAGCCGGGCGCGGGCGGGAGGGCGAGGGCCCAAGACCTCTGTGATGAAGGGCCGTGCGCGCCGGGGGACCGGCGGTGAAGCGTCACGGGCGTTGCCGTGGGGGCGTCGGGGCCGATCTGAGCGGACAGCATGAGTTCCTCCGCTTTCCCCTCCCTCGCCCGGCTGCTGCGCGAGGCGGTCGGCCCCTCGACCCGGGCCTTCCGGCATCTCCCGGCGCTGGCCCGGCTCTCCTGGCAGGCGAGCCGCCCCCTCACCGCCGCGAGCGTCGGACTGCGCCTCGTGCGCGCGCTGATCCCCGTGGCGACCCTGTACCTCGCCAAGCTCATCCTCGACGGGGTGGTCGGCCTGCGGGCCGCCCCGCCGCCGGGTCCCGCCCTCGACGGGCTGGGGGATCCGCAGGTCCTGCGCATCGCCCTGCTGGTGCTCGGCGAGTTCGGCCTCGCTCTCCTCTCCGACCTCACCGCCCGGGCGACGACCTACGCCGACGCGGTGCTGGCCGACCGCACGGGCAACGCCGTCACCCTGCGCCTGATGACCCATGCGGCCACCCTCGACCTCGCCCAGTTCGAGGACAGCGAGGTGCAGGACCGGCTGGAGCGGGCCCGGCGGCAGGTGACGTGGCGGGCGAACCTCGTGGCGCAGGTGCTCGGCCGGGCGCAGGACCTCGTGACCGTCCTCTCCCTCGTGGCGGGGGTGATCGCCTTCGCCCCGAGCCTCGTGCTGCTGCTGGTGGCGGCCCTCGTCCCGGCCTTCCTGAACGAGCTGCACTTCAACCGCCACGGCTACCGCCTCGCCTACACCCGCACGGCGGACCGGCGCGAGGCCGACTACCTGCGCTACCTCGGGGCGGGGGTGGAGAGCGCCAAGGAGGTGAAGCTCTTCCGCCTCTCCGGTCACCTCACCGACCGGTTCCGGGTCCTCTCCGAGCGCATGGTGGCGGAGAACGCCGCCCTGGCCGCCCGGCGCGGCCTCTGGGGCGGGCTGTTCACGGCTTTGGGGACGGGGGCCTACTACGCCGCCTACGCCCTGATCCTGTGGCGCACCATGACCGGCGCCCTCTCGATCGGCGACCTGACGTTCCTGTCGGGCGCCTTCCTGCGCCTGCGGGGTCTGGTGGAGGGCCTGCTGCTCGGCGTGTCGCAGATCTCCGGTCAGGCGCAGTACCTCGACGACCTGTTCGGCTTCTTCACCATCGCCCCGACCATGGCCGCCCCGGCGGCGGCCCGGCCCGTGCCCCGGCCGATCGCGGCGGGCTTCGTGTTCGAGGATGTGGGCTTCCGCTACCCCGACGGCGCCGGCTGGGCGGTGCGCCACCTCGACCTCACCCTCCGCGCCGGGGAGGTGGTGGCGCTGGTCGGCGAGAACGGCGCGGGCAAGACCACGCTGGTGAAGCTCCTCACCCGCCTCTACGACCCGAGCGAGGGGCGCATCCTCCTCGATGGGATCGACCTGCGCGACTACGCGGTGGAGGATCTGCGGGCCCGGGTCGGGGTGATCTTCCAGGACTTCCTGCGCCTGGACTTCACGGCGGGGGAGAACATCGCCGCCGGGCGGATCGAGGCGGCGGACGACGGAGGGCGCATCGCCGACGCGGCGGGCAAGAGCCTCGCCGACACGGTGATCGCCCGGCTGCCCGGGGGCTACGGCCAGCGCCTCGGCCGCCGCTTCGAGGACGGCGTCGACCTGTCCGGGGGCGAATGGCAGAAGATCGCCATCGCCCGCGCCTACATGCGCGACGCGGAGGTGCTGGTCCTCGACGAGCCCACGGCGGCCCTCGACGCGCGCTCCGAATACGAGGTGTTCCGCCGGTTCCGCGACCTCGCGCGGGGGCGCACCGCCCTGCTGATCTCGCACCGGTTCTCGACGGTGCGCATGGCCGACCGGATCGTGGTGCTCGAAGGGGGCCGCGTGCGGGAGACCGGCACCCACGAGGCCCTGGTGGCCCTCGGCGGACGCTACGCCGAACTGTTCGCCCTGCAGGCCGCCGGATATCGGTGATCCGTTGCCGGTTCCGCGCCCCCCCCTCTGCGGGGGAGGGTGGCCCCCGTCAGGGGCCCGGACGCGAAGGACCCGCCGCGGGCAAACCCCGGGCGGGTCCAAGTCCTCGGCGCGGGGCGCTCACTCGGCGGCGTGGAGCACCGGCGTGGCGGCGGCGGGCTTGTTGCCCAGCGTCGCGGCGAGCTTGGCCTCGTCGACCTCGCCCTCCCAGCGGGCGACGACGATGCAGGCCACGGCGTTGCCGATGAAGTTCGTCAGCGCCCGGCATTCCGACATGAACCGGTCGATGCCGAGGATGAGCGCCATGCCGACCACCGGCACCGAGGGCACCACCGCCAGCGTCGCCGCGAGCGTGATGAAGCCCGAGCCGGTGACGCCCGCCGCGCCCTTCGAGGACAGCATCGCCACCAGCAGCAGCAGGGCCTGCTCGCCCAGCGACAGGGGCGTGTCCGTCGCCTGGGCGATGAACAGCGCCGCCATGGTCATGTAGATGTTGGTGCCGTCCAGGTTGAACGAATAGCCGGTGGGCACGACGAGGCCGACGACGGGCTTCGAGCAGCCGGCCCGCTCCATCTTCTCCAGCAGCGAGGGCAGCGCCGACTCGGACGACGAGGTGCCGAGCACGAGGAGCAGCTCCTCCTTGATGTAGCGGATCAGCTTGATGATCGAGAACCCGTTGTAGCGGGCCACGAGGCCGAGCACGCCGAGCACGAAGATCGCGGAGGTGAGGTAGAAGGCGCCGACGAGGTAGGCGAGGTTGGCGAGCGAGGAGATGCCGTACTTGCCGATGGTGAAGGCCATCGCCCCGAAGGCGCCGATGGGTGCGACCTTCATGATGATGTTGACGACGCCGAAGATCGCCTCCGACAGCACCTTGATGATGTCGAGCACCGGCTTGCCGCGCTCGCCGAGGAAGGCCAGCCCGAAGCCGAACAGCACCGAGAAGAACAGCACCTGGAGGATCTCGCCGCCCGCGAAGGCGCCCACCGCCGTGGTGGGGATGATGTTCATCAGGAACTCGACGATGCTCTGCTCCTTCGCCTTGCCGGCGTAGGTGGCGATCGTCTTCGGATCGAGGGACTTCGGATCGATGTGCAGGCCGTTGCCCGGCTGCAGCACGTTCGCGACGATCAGGCCGACGATGAGGGCGAGCGTCGAGAAGGTGATGAAGTAGATCAGCGCCTTGCCGCCGACCCGGCCGACCTTCTCGAGATTCGTCATGCCGGCGATGCCGGAGACCACGGTGAGGAAGATCACCGGGGCGATGATCATCTTCACGAGCTTGATGAAGGCGTCGCCGAGCGGCTTCAGGTCCGCGCCGAGCTGCGGGTAGAAATGGCCGGTGAGGATGCCGAGGGCGACCGCCACCAGCACCTGGAAGTACAGCGTGCGATAGAACGGTTTCGGCTTGGCCGGCGGATGCGGCGCGGTGAGCGGGGACGGGACGGCGACCATCGAGGCATTTCCTCCAGAACGAGAATCGGGACGCTCCGGTGGGCCCCGGCTGAATGCCGCGGCGTCCGTCGCACTTGCTTTTGGCCCCGGGGGCGGCAGTCATGCGCGGATGGCAGGACTGCGTTACGTTCGGGGAATGGCAACCGCCGTGCCAGTCGCCGGACAGGCGGAAGGAATTTGTAAACCATTGTGATGGCGGCATTTTCTTCACGAAGGGCCGATGCGCCGGAAGCCCCCGTTCCGGGATCCCGCACGGGCGGCCCGAAACCTTTCCGGGGTTTCGCACCGGGAACTTTCCGGTGAGTGCCGTCCGCAGCACCGGGACGGGGCGCGTGCTGGCCCTCGTCCTCGGCTTCGCGGCGATGGTCCTGGCGGCGTGGCTCGCGGGCCGGGCGGCCGAGCGCTCGGCCCTCGCCGACCTCGCCCGGCAGGCCCGCGCGACGCTGACGCTCCAATCCGGGGCGCTGCACGCGGAGATGCAGCGCCAGACCGCCCTGCCCCTCGCCCTCGCCTCCGATCCCGAGATCGCCGACGCCCTGCGCGAGGGGGCGGCCCCCGGCATCGCGGAGCGGGTGAGCGCCCGCCTCGCGACCATCGCGGCGGCGACGGGGGCGGCGGTGATCTACGTGATCCGCCCCGATGGCCTGACGGTCGCGGCGAGCAACGCCACCGAGGAGCGGGGCTTCGTGGGCCGCAACTATGCGTTCCGCCCGTATTTCCGCGATGCCATGGCCCACGGCTCCGGCTCGCAATTCGCGCTGGGCACGGTGAGCGGGCGGGCGGGCTTCTACCTCTCGAGGCGGGTCGGGGACCGGCTCGGCGTGGTGGTGGTGAAGATCGAGTTCGACGGGGTGGAGGCCGCGTGGCGCGCGGCGTCGGAGGCGGTGTTCGTCACCGATCCGCGCGGGATCGTGCTGATGGCGAGCGACACGGCCTGGCGCCTGCGCAGCCTGCGCCCCCTCGATGCGGAGGCCGAGGCCGAGATCCGCGCGGCGCAGGATTTCGGCGACGCGCCGCTGAGCCTCCTGCCGCTGTTCCCGGCGCCGGACGGCCTCGTGCGGGTCGGCCGGGGGGCGCAGCCCGCCTCGCTCGCCCTGCTGCGCGACGCCCCCGTGGGCGACACGCCCTGGCGCATCCACAGCCTCACGCCGATCCCGAAGGCGGTGGCGCGGGAGCGCGCCCAGGCGCAACTGATCGCCGTGCTGGCGACGGGCCTCGCCGGGTTCGGCCTCACCGTCTGGCTCGCCCGCCGCGCCCGCACCCGCACCCGCCTCGCCGAGGCGGCGGCGCGGGGGGCCGAGTTGGAGGCACGGGTGGCCGAGCGGACCCGCGCCCTCAGCGCCGCCAACGGCCGGCTGCGCGAGGAGATGGCCGAGCGCGAGCGGCTGGGGCGCGAACTCGCCCAGGCCGGACGCCTCGCCGCGCTGGGCCAGTTCGCCGCGAGCATGGCGCACGAGATCAACCAGCCGCTCGCCGCGATCCGCGCCTATGCCGACAACACCGGCAAGCTGATGGAGCGCGGCCGGGTGCAGGACGCGGTGGAGAACGTCGCGGCGATCGGGCGGCTCACCGACCGGATCGGCGGCCTCACCCGCCAATTGAAGGGCTTCGCCCGCCGCGCCTCGGGACGCCGCGAGCCGGTGCCGGTGGATGCGCTCCTGCGCGGCGCCCTCGAGGTGGCGGCGGCGCGGGCGGAGGCCGACGGCACGCCGCTCACCGTCGAGGCCGTGCCCGACCTCGCGGTGATCGGCGATGCGTCCCGCCTGGAACAGGTGCTCGTGAACCTCCTGCAGAACGCCCTCGACGCCGTGGCCGCGCGGCCGTCCCGCCGGGTCGCGGTGTCGGTCGCGGCGGAGGGCGAGCGCGTCGGGATCGAGGTCCGCGACGACGGGCCGGGCATCCCGGAGGCGGCGCGGGGGCAGATCTTCGAGCCGTTCTTCACCACCAAGGCGGATGGGCTGGGGCTCGGCCTCGCCATCAGCCGCGGCATCGTCGAGGAGTGCGGCGGCGCGCTGAGCGTGCGAGACGCCCCCGGCGGCGGCACGGTGTTCCGGGTGGAACTGGTGCGCGCGGCGCCGGCCGGGAGCCGCGCCGAGGAGACGGAGGCGAGCGCATGAGCGGGGACGGAGCGGAGCGCGTCGTCTTCATCGACGACGAGGAGGATGTGCGCCGCGCCAACCGGCAGAGCCTGGAACTCGACGGGTTCGCCGTCGAGACCTTCGGGGATGCCGAATCGGCGCTCGCCGCGATCCTCGCGGAGGCGCCGGGCGTGGTGGTGAGCGACGTGCGCCTGCCGGGCGCGGACGGGCGCGCCCTCCTCGAACGGCTGCACCGGATCGACCCCGACCTGCCGGTGATCCTCATCACCGGCCACGGCGACATCTCCATGGCGGTGGCGGCCCTGCGGGGCGGGGCGGTGGATTTCCTCGCCAAGCCCTACCCGGCCGACGCCCTCGTCGCCTCGGTGCGCCGGGCGCTGGAACGGCGGCGGCTCGTGGTGGAGAACCGCCGCCTGCGGGCGAGCCTGGACGCGGCCCTCGACGAGGACCCCGCCTTCCTCGGCCTCTCGCCGGAGATCGTCCGCCTGCGCCGCCTCGTGCGCGACGTGGCGGCGGCGGATGTGGACGTGCTGGTCCTGGGGGAGACCGGCTCCGGCAAGGAGGTGGTGGCGAGCGCCCTGCACCGCTGGAGCCGCCGGGCCGAGCGCAACTTCGTCGCCATGAATTGCGGCGCCCTGCCCGACAGCGTGGTGGAGAGCGAACTCTTCGGCCACGAGGCCGGCGCCTTCACCGGGGCCCTCAAGCGCCGGATCGGGCGGATCGAGCACGCGCAGGGCGGCACGCTGTTCCTCGACGAGATCGAGAGCATGCCGCTGCCGCTTCAGGTGAAGTTCCTGCGGGTGCTGCAGGAGCGGACGGTGGAGCCGCTGGGCACCAACGAGGTCCGCCCCATCGACATGCGGGTCGTGGCCGCGACCAAGGTCGATCTCGGCCTGGAGGCCGCCCAGGGCACCTTTCGCGATGACCTCTACCACCGGCTGAACGTCATCACGATCGCCATCCCGCCTCTGCGCGACCGGCGGGAGGACGTGATGCTGCTGTTCCAGCACTTCCTCGCGAAGGCCGCGACCCGCTTCGGCCGCGAGCCGCCCCCGGTGACGCGGGCGGTGCGCGACCATCTCCAGCGCCACCCCTGGCCCGGCAACGTCCGCGAACTCGGGCATTTCGCGGAGCGCTGCGCCTTGGGCTTCGCGCCGGAGGACAAGGCGGCCGAGGCCGCGCCGACCCCGACGCTGGCCGAGCGCGTCGAGCGGTTCGAGCGCGACCTGATCCGCGACGAGCTGATCGTCGCGGGCGGCGACGTGCGCCTCGCCGCCGAGGCGCTGGGCGCCCCGCGCAAGACGCTCTACGACAAGATCGCCCGCTACGGCCTCGTGCCCACCGATTACCGGTAGCCGCCTCAGGCCGGGATGCGGTCGATGGCGGCCGTGTCCTCGGCCTGGATACCGTTCTCCCGGTGCCGGAACTCGCTGAGCGCCCGGTAGACCTGAAGCCGCGCCCGCATGATCGATCCGAGGGGCCGGTGCAGGGCGAGGCTGTGCGCCGGCCGGAAGGTCATCACCTCATCGAAGTAGCGGACCCGCTCGGCGGAATAGGCGTCCTGGCGCGGCAGGCGGATCGTCGCCACGGTGCGGTAGGGGCTGATCTCCACCGGCCAGTCGACGGAGGAATCCTCGATGGGCTGGCGCTCCGCATCCGCCCAGAGCTGCGCCTTCAGTTCGAACACCGCCTCGTGCTCGCGGAAGAACGCCGTGGCGGCATGGCGGAAGCCGTCCTCGTCCGTGTGCGGATCGAGGCGCCAGTCCGAGAGGGCGCGCTGCGCCTCGCCCACCGGCACCACCCCGAGCTTGGCGACGTAATCGCCGAAGCGCATCGGCGCCTGGCTGAAATAGCTGTCGGCGATCGGGTGGCTGAACGGGTAGCCGAAGAAGCCGGCCCGCGCGCTCTCCGTGCCGAAGGCGTGCAGCACCCGGTTGAGGTTGCG
>JAKONI010000313.1 GCA_022702015.1 Beijerinckiaceae bacterium
GCGGATTCTGCACCGACCCGCTTGGACAAAAGGCCCGGGATCCGGTTGCGACGCCCCGGATCCGCCTTGACCCATCGCCGCGCATGATCCTTGCTCTGCCCGCGACGGTTCGGACCCGCCCTGACCGGGGGGCCAACGGATGAGGCGAGCGTGCTGCTGACCCCCCGCGAGAAGGACAAGCTGCTGATCGCGATGGCGGCGCAGGTGGCACGCAACCGTCTGGGGCGCGGCGTGAAGCTCAACCACCCCGAGGCGATCGCCTTGATCACCGACTACGTGGTCGAAGGGGCCCGCGACGGGCGCACGGTGGCCGAGTTGATGGCGGCCGGGGGCACCGTGCTCACCGCTGATCAGGTCATGCCCGGCGTGCCCGAGATGATCCATGACATCCAGGTCGAGGCGACCTTCCCCGACGGGACGAAGCTCGTGACGGTCCACCATCCGATCCGCGGCGCGCCGTCCGCCGACGTGCCCGGCGCCGTGACGACGCCGCCCGGCGACATCGTGTTCAACGCCGGCGCCGAGCGCACGGTGATCGAAGTCGCCAACACCGGCGACCGCCCGGTTCAAGTCGGGTCGCACTACCACTTCTACGAGGTCAATCCGGGGCTGGTGTTCGACCGGGAGCAGGCCCGGGGCAAGCGCCTCGATATCGCCCCCGGCACGGCGGTGCGGTTCGAGCCCGGCTCCACCCGGTCGGTCGCCCTCATACCCCTGGCGGGGGACCGGACGGTCTACGGTTTCCGGGGTGACGTGATGGGCAAGCTATGATGCGGCGGTGGGATGGCCGGAGGGCGAGGCGATGAGCAACACCCCCAAACCCGCGAGCCTGCCCCGCTCCGCCTATGCCGACATGTTCGGCCCGACGACGGGCGACCGGATCCGCCTCGCGGATACCGCCCTGGAAATCACCGTCGAGCGGGATTTCACCACCTACGGCGACGAGGTGAAGTTCGGAGGTGGCAAGGTCATCCGCGACGGCATGGGCCAGTCGCAGGTGACGAACGCCGCAGGCGCGGTGGATACCGTCATCACCAACGCGGTGGTGCTCGACCACTGGGGCATCGTGAAATGCGATGTCGGCATCGTGCGCGGGCGGATTGCGAAGCTCGGCAAGGCCGGCAACCCCGACGTGCAACCCGGTGTCGACATCATCGTCGGGCCGGGGACGGAGGTGATCGCGGGCGAGGGCAAGATCCTC
This sequence comes from Beijerinckiaceae bacterium, assembly GCA_022702015.1. GTDB lineage: Bacteria > Pseudomonadota > Alphaproteobacteria > Rhizobiales > Beijerinckiaceae > Methylobacterium. The sequence goes on from JAKONI010000313.1 coordinate 1,202, forward strand.
ACCGCTGGGGGGTTCGACAGCCATATCCACTTCATCTGCCCGCAGCAGATCGAGGAGGCCCTTTGTTCGGGCGTCACCACGATGCTCGGCGGCGGCACCGGCCCGGCGCACGGTACCTTCGCCACCACCTGTACCCCCGGCCCCTGGCACATCGCCCGGATGATCGAGGCGGCGGACGCCTTCCCGATGAACCTCGCCTTCGCGGGCAAGGGCAACGCCGCGCGGCCCGAAAGCCTCGTCGAGATGGTGCGGGGCGGCGCCTGCGCGCTGAAACTCCACGAGGACTGGGGCACCACTCCGGCGGCCATCGACACCTGCCTGAGCGTCGCCGACGCCCACGACGTGCAGGTGATGATCCACACCGATACCCTCAACGAATCGGGCTTCGTCGAGGACACGATCGCCGCCTTCAAGGGCCGGACGATCCATGCCTTCCACACGGAGGGGGCCGGCGGCGGTCACGCGCCGGACATCATCAAGGTGGCGGGCCTGCCGAACGTGCTGCCGTCGTCCACCAATCCCACCCGGCCCTACACCCGCAACACCATCGACGAGCATCTCGACATGCTGATGGTGTGCCACCACCTCGACCCGTCGATTCCGGAGGATCTGGCCTTCGCGGAGAGCCGCATCCGCAAGGAGACCATCGCCGCCGAGGATATCCTGCACGACATCGGCGCTCTCTCGATGATGTCCTCCGACAGTCAGGCGATGGGCCGGGTCGGCGAGGTCATCATCCGCACGTGGCAGACCGCCGACAAGATGAAGCGCCAGCGCGGCGCCCTGCCGGGGGACGCATCCGGCACGGACAACCTGCGCGCCCGGCGCTACGTGGCCAAATACACGATCAACCCGGCCATCGCGCACGGCATCTCCCGGCATGTCGGCTCGGTGGAGCCGGGAAAGCTCGCCGACCTCGTGCTGTGGACGCCGGCCTTCTTCGGGGTGAAACCCGATCTCGTCCTCAAGGGCGGGTCCATCGCGGCCGCCCCCATGGGCGACCCCAACGCGTCCATCCCGACGCCGCAACCGGTGCATTACCGGCCGATGTTCGGGGCCTTCGGCCGCGCGCCATTCTCCACGGCCCTGACCTTCGTCTCTAAGGCCGCCTTGGACGATGGCCTGCGCGCGCGCCTGGGCGTGCAGAAGGAGATGGTCGCGGTGGAGAACGTCCGTGGCGGGATCTCGAAGAAGAGCATGGTCCTCAACGACGCGACGCCCGTGATCGAGGTCGATCCCGAGACCTACGACGTGCGGGCCGACGGTGAGCTTCTGATCTGCGAGCCGGCGGACGTCCTGCCGATGGCCCAGCGGTACTTCCTGTTTTGACCGGACATCCGGCCTCATGATCCGCGCGACCCGCATCCTGCGCGCCGGAACCCTCACCGGGTGCGAGATTATCGACCGCGTGGTCCTCGATCACGGCGACCGCCACCGGCGGCGGACGGCGATGCGCGGCGTCGGCGGCCTCGGCTTCCTCCTCGATCTGGCGGACGCCACGATCCTCGATGATGGCGACGCCCTCGTGTTGGAGGATGGCCGCCTCGTCTGGATCGAGGCGGCCCCCGAGCGCCTGCTGGAAATCCGCGCGCCGAACGAGCACGCCCTGCGGCGCCTGATCTGGCACATCGGCAACCGGCACATCCCCGCCGAGATCGGCCCGGACGCCATTTGGATCGCGCACGATCACGTCCTCGCGGAGATGGTCCGGGGGCTCGGCGGCACGGCCGATCCGGTGGAGCGTCCGTTCCGCCCGGAGGGTGGGGCCTATTCCGGCGGGCATTCGCATGGGCACGGCCACTCCCATGGCTGAGGCCGCCGACGCGCTGCGGCTGTTCGCTTGGTTGTCGCCCGGCTATCCGGTCGGCGCCTACGCCTACTCGCATGGCCTGGAAGCGGCGGTTGAAGCCGGCGACGTCACGGGCGAGGCAAGCCTCGTCGAGTGGCTCGGGGATGTCTGCGAGCGCGGCTCGCTGCGCAACGATCTGATCCTGGTGCGCCACGCGATGCGTTCGGTGGCCGAGGGGGCTTCCGGGGAACTCGCGGACCTCAACGATCTCGCCTTGGCCCTGGCCCCCTCCCGGGAATTGCACCTGGAGACCAGCCAGCAGGGTCGCAGCTTTCTCGATGCCACCCTCGGGGCCTGGCCCTGCCCTGCCCTCGCCGAAGTGGCGCGCACCCTCTCCGGTACGGTCGCCTATCCCGTATCCCTGGGCGCGGCGGCGGGGGCGCACGGAATGAGCGCCGGTCCCGTGCTCGCCGCCTATGCCCTGGCCTTCGCCCAGAACCTCGTCTCGGCGGCCCTGCGGTCCGCGCCGATCGGGCAGGCGGCGGGGACCCGGGTCATCGCTGCCCTGACCCCGCGCCTCCTGGCCGTGGCCGAGGGGGCGGAGCGGGCGGGCCTCGATGACCTGGGCTCGGCTTGCCTGCGCCTCGATCTCGGTTCGTTCCGGCACGAGACGCAGTATTCCCGCATCTTCCGATCCTGAGGCCCGCACGATGACGGTATCCACGAACGGCCCCCTGCGCGTCGGCATCGGCGGCCCGGTCGGGTCGGGCAAGACGGCGTTGATGGAGCAACTCTGCAAGCGCTTCCGCGACCGTTACGAGATCTGCGCGATCACCAACGACATCTACACCAAGGAGGATGCCCGCATCCTGACCGTGGCCGGTGCCCTGCCGGAGGAGCGCATCCTCGGTGTCGAGACCGGCGGCTGCCCGCATACCGCCATCCGCGAGGATGCCTCGATCAACCTCGCCGCCGTGGCCCAGATGCGGGAGCGGTTTCCCCGGCTCGACTTGGTGTTGATCGAATCGGGCGGCGACAACCTTGCCGCGACGTTCTCCCCGGAACTCGCCGACCTCACCCTCTACGTGATCGACGTGGCCGGCGGCGAGAAGATCCCCCGGAAGGGCGGGCCCGGCATCACCCGGTCGGACATGCTCATCGTCAACAAGACGGACCTTGCCCCCCTCGTCGGCGCCGACCTCGGCGTGATGGAGGCCGACACGCGGCGGATGCGCGGCTCCCGGCCCTACGTCTTCGCCTCCCTGCGGGCCGGCGACGGGGCCGACACGGTGGCCCGCTTCATCGAGGAGGCCGGCGGATTGGGCCGTTAGAACAGTGTTTAAGCCCCATTCTCACACGCCGAGCCGTCTTCCGTTCGGCGGAGGATGCTTGAGGGCCCCCCCGGCGATCAGTTCGGTCACAGCGCGTCGCCGACCGCCGCCCGGTCTCCGACGCGCCCCCCTTGGAACAAGCGCTCGCTCGTGAGTTTCAGGAAGTAGAAACCGAATTCGGGGTTCTGGTAGTAGAGTTGCCGGACCTCCGAATACGACACGCAGAGCGCCCGTCCGGCCTCCACGCACACCAGTGACGCCGTGCGGACGTTGCCCGGCGAGAGCAGACCGAGTTCCCCCACGATGCCGCCCTTGCGCAGGGTGATGCCGACCTCGGGGACCGAGAACACGCCACTCTCGATGTAGTACATCTCCCCGGCCGGATCGCCCTCGCGGAAGACGATCTCCCCCGTGCCGAAACGGCGATTGGTGCCGAACGGCGTCAGCCATTCGAGGGAGAGGCTGCCCGAGGCCGCCCGCTCCGTATCCCGCACCAGACGGATCATCTCCCAGAGCCGGTAGGCGTTGAACGGGATCTGGATGCATTCGGTCAGCACCACCGGCATGCTGCCGATGAGCACGCCATAGACGATCACGGCGACGCTCGCGCACAGGGAGATGATCCGCAGGGGGATCATCGTGCTCATCGCCGAGGCGGTGATCGTGAGCAGCGTGCCCAGATAACCGATGGCATCGATCCAGTTCATCGTCTTTCCGGGAAACCATCCTCGCCCCACCGGATGCCCGTCCCGGCGGATGCGGGCAAGCCTCGGCGTCAGTGTCCGCCGCCGGCCCCGAGACGCCTCAGATGATCGCGGACCGCCCCGGCGGCGCGCTGGCCCTGCTCGTAGGCGCCCCCCACGGTGCCCCATTGCTCCCGGGAGAGCGCCTCCCCGGCGAACCAGATCCGGTTGCCGATCCCGTCCCGGAGGGCGACGCGGGCGGGGGCGTGGCCCGGCGGCACCACGGCCCAGGAGCCCCTGGCGAAGGTATCGTGCCGCCATGCGCTGACGGCGGGGATCGTCAGGTCGTGCAGGCGAGCCCGGCCGACGGCCTCGGCGAGCACCGAGCGCACGTGCCGCCGCACGGCGTCATCGCTTCCGCCGAGCCGGTCGATCGATGCGGCCTCCCCGGTATCGAGTTCGTAGAAATGGAACGGCGTGCCATCGATCCGGGTCAGCAGTCCCGAAGGAGACCGGCGGCCCCCGGCGATCCCGGCGAGCCGGTCGCGCCCGGTGAAGGGGCTCGACGGCCAATGCAGCACGGCGTGCTCGTAGATGCCGGAGGTGAACCCGTCGATGGCGGCGCGGGTCGCGTTCGGCAGGGGGGGAGAGAAGGCCGGTCCTTCGCGCAGGACCATCATCGGCAGGGTCACGATGACCGCCCGGCCCGCGATCACCTCGCCCTCCCCCATCTCGACGCGGACGCCCTCCCCCGCCCATTCGATCCGGCGGACCGGACTCGATAGCCGGATCGGCAGACCGGCGGCGAGGCGGGCGAGGTAGTTGCCGTAGCCTCCGGCGATGAAGAAGTTGTCGCCGTATTCCATGCTCGGGAAATCGTGCAGCGAGACCTCGCCCAGCGGGCGGCCGGAGACGAGGCCGTGAACCTGCGCCACCCGCCGGCCCCAGGGGCCCGGCGCAATGGGAAGGGCGCTCGCCGCCGGGCGGTCTTCGCCGCCCTTGCCGGCGGTGCCGGTCATCGCCCGGTCGGCCTGCGCGAATGCGACGGCGCTGGCGCGGGCCTCACGGGGCGGGGCGGGCCGCCCCGACAGCCAAGTATGGCTCTCCTGCGGCGCACGGTGCAATCGCTCCCGGCGTGCCCGGCCAACAGCTACGAGGGGGTTGATCGGCCCTGCATGAAGCCAGTGGGCGCCGAGGTCGATCGGGTGGCCGCGCAGGGAAACGGTCCAGGCCCGGCCGCCGACCCGGTCCCGGGCCTCCAGCACGGCGACCGATATCCCTGCCTCGATGAGCGTCCGGGCGGCGG